>JAFGNZ010000036.1 GCA_016926755.1 Myxococcaceae bacterium
ACCTGGTGGAAGGGGGGATCGCAGCCGGTCAAGCGGCGGTGCGGGACTACAATGTGAACCGCTACCACAAGGTCACCGACGAGTTCCGTGCCAGCTGGGACCTGACGGGGATGGCGGAGGACGTGCGCCTGTTCTTCGAGATGGGCCGCCGCCTGGCCAACTCGCATGAATGGCCCAACTGGCGAGAGGGCAACGAGTTCCGGCCGATCCGCGACGCCAGTCGCGGCGAGTGAGGTCAGCCCGCGCAGCCCGAGCCCCCAGGCGTTGACGTGCTGGGGGGCAGGGTCTCGTCCTGACAGCAGGTCATTGCCTGTGCGCCAGACGAGAGCTGGACTCCACCGAAGCCCGAGAGGGAGCCCTCATCGACGGTGCGGCATGCGCGAAGCACGCACAGGTGACCGGCATTCTCAGCACGCCAGTCGAGCGGTTGCAGGAAACAGCAAGCCTGTGAGCTGAAACGCCTTACAGCGTGAGGATGAAGGCGATCAGGTCGTCCTGCTCCTGTGGCGTGAGCGCCTGGGCGTTGCCGTGCGTGGGCCCGGAGCTCTCGAGGACCTTCCTCAGCGGGAAGCGCGTCCCCACCGTGAGCCGAGCTCCCTTCACCTCGTAGCCCGCCGTCGCGCTGGTGAGCATGGGCCACACGTCCCACGCCCCCACGAGCGCGGGCGGCGCCGCTCCCGGGACCAGATCCTGCTGATCCATCCGCAGCGGCAGCGCGAGCGGCGTGCCCACCTCGAGGTAGCGGCCACGCGTCTCCGGCGACTGGTCCAGCGTGTAGAGCGGCGCCGGGTGACACGCGACACACCCACCCTTGCCCTCGAAGAGCGCCCTGCCCTCCGCCGACCGCCCCGTCCGTCCGTCCGGCAGCGCCAGCGTCTCCGGCGGCGCCCCATCCTCCCCCAGGAACGGGTTGGGCAGCGTGGGGATCAACGAGGTGAACAGCGTCAGCGCCTCCACCTCCGTGGCCGTGAGCCGCGGGTTCTGGAAGCGGTTGCGGCTACCCACCGTCTCGATCGTCTCAGCGATGCTGTGCGTGCTCGCCGGCGTGAAGTACGGCGGCGTGTCCCGGCTGCCCCGCACCGTCGTGGAGCGGTAGATGCGCATCGGTCGCGTCTTCTCGAAGAAGATGCCCCCCGTGTGCCCCTCCAGGTGGCAAGCGTCGCAGCTCATCGCCGTGCGCCCCATGTCCGCGTAGTACAGCACCTGCCCCAGCCGGCGCTTGGGCTGCGTGCGCATCTCCGTCACCGGAAGCTGGCGCACCACGCGCGCCTGCCCCGCTCGCGCCCGCGACACGTCCACCACCGCCACCGTGCCGGTGAAGCGGTTCAACACGTAGAGCGTGCGCCCATCCGGCGCCAGGGCCAGCGCCCTCGGCCCCGAGTGCAGCTCCACCCCCGCACGGCCCTCCTTCCCGTAGTCCTCCTCCGGGCGCGCCCGCGGCGTCTTCTCCGGCAGCGGCATGGGCAGCTCCTGGAGCAGCGCCTTGCGCGCCCCCGCCTCGCTCTCCACCAGCCGCCGCGCGTCCAGCACCCGCACCTGCCCCAGCCCGATGTCCGCCGCGTAGAGCAGCCCCGCGGCCTCGTCCAGCGCCACCCCCTCCGTCACCCCCGCGCCGAAGCCCCGGTGCCGCACCACCTCGCCCCGCGCCGGATCCAGCACCGCCACCCCGCCGTTGGCGCTCACCTCCATGCGCTCGGCGTTGGGCCCCACGTTCGGCCCCAGGCTGGACATGAAGAGGCGCCCCAGCCGCTCGCTCGCCACCAGCCCGCGCGGCGCCTTGCCGCTCATCACCTGCCTCGAGAAACGCTCCGTCCCGCCCCCCACGATGGGAACCCCGGGCCCCGGCACCAGCGTCGCCACGCGCCCCCCGTTCGACTGCCGCAGCAGCTCCACCTGCCCCGTCTGCAGGCTGCCCACCGCGATCAGCTCCTTCCACGGCGCCAGCGCCTGGGGATTCGGATCCACCGCCGCCGACCAGCGCTCCTTCCCATCCCCCAGCGACACCGCGCGCACCGTGTCCCGCACCTGCTCCGCGATGAACGCCACCTCTCCCCGCCTGTCCACCGCCAGCCCCATGGCCCCCGCCGGCGCGGGCAGCACTCGCGGAGCGCTCCCGGGGGCGTCCAGCGCGTACAAGCGCAGCTCCGGACTGAACCGGTGGGCCACCGCGAGCCACGGCCGGCCTCCCGCGTCCTGATAGGTGGTGATCGCGCTCGGCCCATCCGCCGTCGCCAGCGCCGTCACCTTCCCCGAGGCCACCTCCAGCGCGAACACCGTGTCCGTGGGCGGCGAGGCGATGAAGGCCGTGCCTCCATCCGGCGCGAGCGCCAGCGCGAACAGATCCGGGAACGCGGTGTCATTCACCACGTCCAGGCGCGCCTCTCCCTCGGTCGCGGAGCCTGCCTGGGCGGCGACCAGCCGTGCCGTCACGCTCACCTGCGGCTGCTCCGGCGGGAGCGCCACGTCCGCGGGCAGCCGCGTGTACGCGTGCCGCGCGTCCACCACCCTCAACGGCAGCTCGCGCGACACCGGCGGCCCCAGCGCCAGGCGCATCCCCTGCTCCAACCCCTCGCCGTACACCGCCAGCGGCTCCGAGGTCTGGTTGCTCGTCTGCCGAGGCCCCACTGCCAGCAGCCTCGCCGCGGGCCGTGCTGGCTCCGGGGGAGGAGGCGCCAGCGGCTTCTCAGATCTCAAGACGAAGAGGGCCACGCCGCCCACGCAGAGGGCCAGCACCGCCAGCATGGCGAAGGAGTGTTTCATGGATGTTGCGCCCCAGATGAGGAACAGGACTCTACCTTTTCAGTGGGCCGGTCGCGTGTGACTGAAAGGTCAGCACAGGTAGGGAGTCCATCCCCCACCTGGGGTGGACTGCCCCCCACACTGCCTGCCTGCTCTTCCTGCGGAACCCCTGAGAGCGTGCGTTGACAGAGCGGTACAAACTTCGCTTAACCTGGAACTCCGATGCGACGCTCCCTCCTGTTCTTTCTCGTCGCCAGCCTCTTTGGCCTTTCCCCCCTCCCGCTCCTCGGCTCCGAGGCGTGGGCGCAACGCGCGCGCTCGACTCGTGGCTCGAAGGGCAAGGCCAGGAAGCCAGCGGCCTCCAAGTCCGTCCCCAAGCCCGCCCCCAAGGCGGAGCCCCATGCGGAGCCGACTCCCGCGGCGGCGGATCCCATCACGGGAGAGGCCTCGTCCAGCGCCAGCGCCTCGGCGCCACCGCCCAGCCGCGGCCCCTCACGCATCGACTTCGATGATCGCCTCATCCAGGGCCAGACGAACAAGTCCGGCGCGGTATACCTGTACGACCGCAAGGAGCTGAAGACACGGTCGATGATCAAGGAGCGGGAGAGCTTCCGCTCCGAAACCCTCTCCACCGTCTACGACCAGTAGGGCTCGGCCCCACCCCCCTGAAAGGGACTGTCTCCGTGAGCGCTCAGCCCTCCGTCCTCCAGGTCGTCATCCTCCGCGATGGGTTGCTCGTCGGCACGGAGGTGTTCGTCCCCGGCACGTACGCCATTGGCTCCGATCCGTCCTCGGATCTGCTGCTGGATGATGCGTCCATCGATCCGCGCCACGCCGTGCTGTACTTCCAGAACGGGCGCTCGGCCATCCAGGACGCGGGCTCCGCCCAGGGCGTCTACGTCAACGGCCACCGCATCTCCGCGTGCGAGATCCGCCCGGTGGACGAGGTGCTCTGCGGTCCCTTCGTCCTGAAGACGCGCGTGCTCTCGCAGCGGCCCGCCGACAAGCCCCTGCCGCCGCCCGAGGTGGCCGCCCTGCTCGGGGGCGCGCCGCAGCCCGCCGCGCCGCAGGCCGCCGTCCGTCCGCTCCGGCCCGCGCCCATGGCCGCGACAACGCCCGCGCGCCCCTCCGCGGCGCCACCGCCGGAGGAGCCTGCCCCGCCACCCTCGCAGTTGGCGGCCGCCACCGTCCCCATCGGCTATGCGCCCCCGAGCGCGGCCCGGCTCCAGGACGCCCAGGCCACCGTCGTTCCGCTGGGCCAGCCCGCGCCAGGCCCGGCTCCCATGGCGCAGGCACAGCACCGGGGGCCGCCCGCCGCTGGCCGCGGAGGGCCCGCGGTCGCCCACGCGCCTCGGCACCTGTCCAACCCCGCGGTGGTGCCGCTCCAGCCCGCGCCGGCCGCGCCCGTGCCCGCCAACACGGTGCCCTCCGCGCGCCGCCGCGCCACCCAGGATCTCCTGCCGACGCAGGAGCCCGCGCCGGCCACCCTGGCGGATGATCTCTTCGGGGACCTCCTGCCCTCGCCGCAGGCGCCGAGCGAGGAGTGGCCCCCCGCCCCGCAGGACGAGCCGATCGAGCAGCACGCCCCTGTCCCGCAGCGGAGGATGAGCTCGCCCGCCGTGCACCCGCAGGGCCGGATGAGCTCGCCCGCCGTGCACCCGCAGGGCCGGATGAGCTCGCCCGCCGCGCACGCCCTGCCTCCACAGGATCCGGATCGCCCGACGAACGCCCCGCAGATGGGCCCCGGCAAGGGTCCGGCCCGGCTCTACCTGGAGCTGTACTGGGGCGGCGTCCGCCGGGAGGCTCGCAGCTACAAGCCGGGCAAGGAGCCCCTGGTGGCCTCCACGGAGGACAAGCCCACCGCCATGCCGCTCTGGGGCTTCGCGCTCCCGGAGGAGGGCTTCACGCTCGCCGAGCCGCTCAACGGCGCCTTCCGCCTCTACGTGCCCGCCGGCTCCACGGTGGAGAAGGCCAACGCGGGCGCGCGCTACCAGGCGGTGCCGCTCACCGCGCTCGAGGCCGACGGCACCCGCCGCTTCATCACCCTGAGGGATGGCACCGCCGCCCGGCTGAGCCAGGGGCAGATGTCGCTGGTGGCCTACGCCGCGCCCAAGCCCGAGCGGGTGTGGGTCAACCCGCTGGCGGGCCTGCCCTGGCTGGCGCTGTTCTTCTACGCCCTCTTCGGTGCCGGCTTCGGCGCCTTCATCGCGCTGCGGCCCCAGTCGCCCGAGTCTCCGGACTTCACGCAGAAGAACCTCCCCCCCGTCGCCCTGCGCCTGCTGGCGCCGGAGGCGAAGAAGAAGGAGGAGGCGAAGAAGAAGCTGGAGGCCATCAAGGAGAAGGCCAAGAAGCCCGAGAAGAAGGTGGCGGAGAAGCCCACGCCCAAGCCGGTGGAGAAGAAGCCTCCTCCTCCCAAGAAGGAGGTGGCCCCGCCTCCTCCGGAGTCCAAGGCCCTCAAGGCCCTGGCCAAGCTGTCGGCCGCCGGCCCCGCCACCAATGACGTGCTGGCGGCGGTGGACAAGCTGGGCAGCGGCCCCGGCAGCAAGAACGTGAAGACGTCCAATTACAAGCTGTCCGGCCTGATCGGCAAGGCGCCCATCGCCAACGCGGGCCTGGGCACCTTCGGCCTGGGCGGCGGCGGCAAGGGCGGCGGCGCCACGCTGGGCGCGGAGCTGCTGCGCGGCAAGGGCGCGGGCGGCATCGGCGCGCTGGGCGCGGGCGGCGTCGGCAAGGGCAAGGTGGGCGGCACCGTGACGCGCGCCACCACGCGCAGCATCTCCGCCACGCAGGGCACCATCGACCGTGAGGGCGTGGCCCGGGTCATCAACAGCCACCTCCAGGAGGTGCACGCCTGCTATGAGCGCGCCCTGCTCAAGGATCCCGGCCTGGCCGGCAAGGTGGTGCTGGAGTGGACCATTGGCCTGAGCGGCAGCGTGACGGCGGCCAAGACCAAGTCCTCCACCCTGCGCAACAGCGCCGTCGAGGCCTGCATCCTCAGCAGCCTCAAGAAGTGGACCTTCCCCGCCCCCAAGGGCGGCCTCGTGATCATCACCTACCCGTTCATCTTCAACTCGGTCGGCTACTGACGTGGGTCTCCCCTTCGTCCCGCCGACCTCCCGACCGGACAGCCCCATCGTGCGAAACGCCCTGCTTCTCCTCCTGTCCCTGGTGCCTGGCCTCGCCTTCGCGCAGACCGAAGCGCTCGAGAACCCCGGCACCACCTCCGCCGTCCAGGACCGGCTCTACCAGATGAACCACGAGCTGCTGCTCGGCATCGGGGTGCTGCCCGCGGACGCCTTCTACAAGGGCTACTTCGCCGGGCTCAGCTACACCTACCACTTCAGCGACAACTTCGCGTGGCAGGTGGGCCGCGGCGCCTACAGCTACAACGTGAAGACGAGCCTGCGCAGCCAGCTCGAGCGTGACTTCGGCGTGGCCCCCACCGCCACCGCCTTCGAGGACGAGGTGCAGTGGATGGTGGGCTCGGACCTGCTGTGGAGCCCCTTCTACGGGAAGACGGCCATCCTCAACAGCAAGGTGATCCACTTCGAGGCCTTCCTCATCGGCGGGGCCACCGTCTTCAAGCTCAACCGCGACGCCGGCTTCCGGCCCGGCGCCAACGTGGGCCTCGGCCTGCGCGTGTTCCGCAGTGACACCCTCTCCTTCCGGCTGGACGTGACCAACAACTTCGTCTTCGCCGGCGCCTCGCGAATCATCAACGTCCCCACCCTCCAGCTCGCGACCGCACTCAACTTCGGCGCCACGGAATGATGCCCCGCTCACTGCTCGCCGCGCTCACCAGCGCCGCGCTCCTCGCCCTCCCCGCGGCCGCCCAGTCGCCTCAAGGCGGCACGCCCTCCGCTCCACCTCCCGCCCCCAAGGCCGGCGCCAGCGCACCCGAGGCCGGGCAGGCCCAGGCCGAGGCCCCCCCAGCCGAGGATGCCTCGCCCGCGGCCATCCCGGAGAAGGTGGATCCGAAGATCTTCGACGAGGCCCTGGCGGAGTACTTCGACGGGGACCCTCGCGCCGCCGCCGAGCCGCTGTACGCCTGGCTGGCCGCCACGCCGAAGACGGACGACAACTACGCCTGGGGGCAGTACTTCCTGGCGCGCAGCCTGATCGATCTCGGGCTCACCCACGCGGGCGCCTCGTACCTGGCCCGCATCGCCCGCGAGCGCTCCAACCCCAACGTGCTGCCCCGCGCCCTGGAGCTGCTGCGCGAGCTGACGGACAAGCCGCACGACGAGGTGATGATCGACGAGCAGATCTTCGGCGCGCTGGATCTGGGCTTCCTGGAGCAGGAGGCCGGCGCGTACGCGCACTACCAGCAGGGCCTGGTGGATCTGCGCGTGGGCAACGAGCGCTGGGCCAACACCCACTTCTCCAGGCTGGAGGAGGGCACCGCCGCAGCCAGCCACGCGAAGTTCGCCCTGCTCGTCACCCGCCTGCGCACGGTGAAGGCGCCCACGGACGAGCTCATCGCGGACTTCCTCACCCTCTCCAAGGACGAGAAGCTCACCCGCGAGGCGCGCAACGAGGCGGCGCTCGCGGTGGCCCGCCTGCGCTACGAGCGCACGGACTACAAGGGCGCGCTGGAGGCCTACGCCCTGGTGGAGCTGCCGGAGCTGGATCCAGGCCGCGCCACGCTCTACCTGGAGGAGGCGTGGACGCGCTACAAGCTGGGCGAGCTGCGCGCCTCGCTGGGCATCCTCACCACCCTGGACGCGCCCTCCTTCCGGGACGAGTTCCTCCCGGACAAGTACCTGCTGCGTGCCCTCATCTTCAGGGACTTGTGCCACTACCTGCCGGCCAAGCGCGCCGCCAAGGAGCTGACGCGCCGGTTCGCGGACTCGCTGGAGTCCATCGCCGAGCGGGACGATCTCACGCAGGACCTGCGCCTGCGCCGGGCCGCCGAGGCGCACGGCGCCACCAAGAGGGCCGCGCGCTTCAAGGAGCTGCTGGAGCTGGAGTCCGAGCGGCTGGGCCGCTACGCCGGCAGCTTCGGTGACGAGCTCCAGTCCCACCTCACCAAGCTCTACGCCCTGTCGCTGGGCGAGGCCGAGCGCGTGTACCAGGCGCGGCTGGCCGAGGCCGTGCGGCAAGAGGCCGACACGCTGCTGCGCGCCGCCGAGCAGGTCCGCCTCATGGAGTACGAGGTGGGCCTCAAGCTCTACGAGCGCGTGAAGAAGGGCTCGAAGATCGTGCTCCCGCAGGAAGAAGAGCCGCTGCAGCCGAGGCAGGTCGCCTTCCGCTTCAACGGGGAG
Organism: Myxococcaceae bacterium; assembly: GCA_016926755.1. GTDB lineage: Bacteria > Myxococcota > Myxococcia > Myxococcales > Myxococcaceae > Hyalangium. The sequence continues at coordinate 8,004 of JAFGNZ010000036.1, forward strand.
TACTGGAACGACGAGCTGAAGTCCTACCGGGTCCGCATCGACAGTCGCTGCATCGAGGAAAATCCATGACCGGCCAGTTGACCGGGATCATCACCGCGGCGCTGCTGGCCGCGAGCTCTCCGGGGCCCTCCGCCCGCCTGGATCGGAGCCTCAACCCCATCGTCTCCAAGGCGAAGGAGCGCGAGGAGCTCATCACCAGGCTCAAGCGCGACATCTTCAAGGTGGATCGCGCCACCGGCGAGACGGAGCGCCTCATCTCCAAGAGCCGCAACGCCCCGTACCTGCCGGATCTGCAGTTCCGGCTGGCCGAGCTCTACGTGGAGAAGAGCCGCTACGTGTACTACCTGCAGGCCGAGCAGCGGCCGGAGGGGGCCTCGGGCGCCATCGTCTCCCCGGAGACGCGGCTGCTGAAGAACAAGGCCGTGCAGATGTACCTGCGCCTGCAGCGCGAGTACCCGGACTTCCACGACGGCGACAAGGTGATGTTCTACCTGGCGCACGAGCAGCGCGAGCTGGGCAGCTTCGACGAGATGCTCAAGACGCTGGGGGAGCTGGCGCGCAAGTACCCCACCAGCCCGCTGCGCCTGGAGGCCGAGCAGATCATCGGCGACTACTTCTTCGACAAGGCGGACCTGGTGGAGGCGGAGAAGCACTACACCGCCATCCTCGCGCAGCCGCCCTCGCCGGTGCACGATCTGGCCCGCTACAAGATGGGCTGGATCCGGGTGAACCAGGCCAAGCACGGCGAGGCCGTGGTCTTCTTCGAGGCCGCCGCCGCCAGCGAGCCCCTGCCGGGCGTGGACGCCAAGAAGGCGCTCAACGTCAAGCGCGAGGCGCTGTTGGACCTGGTCTACAGCTACACCGAGGCCAAGCCGGCCCGGGGCGCGCTCAACTACTTCGAGAAGCTCAGCGAGAGCCGGGCCACCTTCGCCCTGGCGCTGGACAAGCTGGGCAACCGCTACTTCATCAAGGCGCAGTACGAGTACGCCATCCCCGCGCTGCGCAAGCTGATGCAGATCCAGTTCGATCCGGAGCTGGACCTGGAGCGCGGCCAGAAGCTCTATGACGCGCTCAAGGCCTCCAAGGGCAAGGTGATGCCGGAGCCGACGGACATCCGCTTCCTGGTGCGCGCCGCGGTGCAGAGCAAGACGGATCCGGAGCTGGACGGGAGCACCCGCAAGAAGCAGCTGGCGGAGCTGGAGGAGATGGCGCGTGACTTGTCCACGCAGCTGCACCTGGCGGCGCAGAAGAAGAACGACAAGGCCCTGTACATCACGGCGGCCACGGCCTACCACGAGTACCTGAGCCTGTTCCGCCCGGAGCAGTACGTGCGGCCCATCATGAAGAACCGCGCGGACGCGCTCTTCGCGGCGGGCTCCTTCCCGGACGCCGCGCGCCAGTTCGAGGAGCTGGCCCGCTACGAGGAGAAGGGGAAGCAGCGGGACGAGAAGGCCATCGACGCCGCCATGTACGGCGCCCTCCTGTCCCACTTCTCCACCGTCAAGCCGGAGGAGGCGGCCAGGCGCAACACCTTCGAGGTGGCGGACGCGCGCCAGGCCCTCAAGGTGCTGGGCTCCAACTACATCACCCGCTTCCCGCAGAGCCCCAACATGCTGGAGGTGAAGTTCAACATCGCCCGCGCCTACTACGAGGACGGCGACTACCCGAAGGCCGCCGAGCTCTTCACCGCCTTCGCCCTGACGCACTCCTCGCACAAGGACGCCACCGTCGCCGGCAACCTGGCGCTGGACAGCCTGCGGCAGATCAACGACTTCAAGGGCCTGGAGGAGACGGGCAAGAAGTTCCTGAACACCTCGCTGCCGGCGAAGTTCCAGGATGACGTGCGGAAGATCCTCACGCAGAGCAAGGCCGAGGCGCTGGACGAGCTGGCCCTCAAGAGCGCCCAGGAGACGGGCGACGTCATCCAGGGCCTGCTCAAGGTGGCCGACGAGAACAAGGGCACGGAGATCGGCGAGAAGGCCCTCTACGGCGCCTTCACCGCCGCGCGCGAGAAGCGGGATCTCACCAGCGCGCGCGAGCTGGCCACCAAGCTGTCCGCGGACTACCCCAAGAGCCAGTACCTCTCGGACGTGCTGCTGACGCTGGGCCGCTACTCGGCGGAGGCGGGCGCCTTCGGCGAGGCGGCGCAGTGGTTCGAGCAGGTGGGCCAGAAGCTGGGCGGGGACGTGACGGGGCTGGACGGCTACCTGTCCGCCGCGCGGCTGCGCCTGGCCATGGGCGACTACAAGGAGGCCGCGCGCAACCTGGAGACGGCGGCCGAGGCGGCCGGCGCGCGCAAGGGCGAGGTGCTGGTGCTGCTGGCCGAGGCGCGCCTGAAGCAGAAGGACTACGCCGCCGCGCGGCGCGCCGCGGAGAGCGCGCTGGCGCTGAACAAGACGAGCACCGGGGCGGCCGCGGTCCTCGCGGAGGTGCAGGCCACCACCGCCCCCAACGACGCGCCGGACAAGCTCATCTCCACCCTCACCGCCGCGGTGCAGGGCCCGGACGGGCAGACGGAGGAGGCGGCCAAGGGCCTCTGGTACCTGGGAGAGATCCTCTACCGCGGCTACAAGGGCCTGCCGGCGGACAAGGTGGAGGAGAAGGTGGCGGCGCTGCAGGGCATGGAGGGCATCTACTCGCAGGCCGCCTCGCTGGGCTACCCGGAGTGGGCGGTGGCCTCGCTGTGGAAGCTGGCGCTGGCCTACAACCACCTGGCGGACGTGGTGGACGCGACGCCGGCCCCGGCGGGCGCCTCCGCGGCTGACGTGAAGGCCTTCCAGGCCGCCGTGAAGGAGCAGGTGGCGCCGCTGCGGCAGCGCGCGGACGAGGCCTTCAAGGCCTGTCTGACGCGCGCCGAGCAGCTGGAGGTGTTCAGCGCCGCGGTGGTGGGCTGCCGCTCGCGCACGGAGACGGCCTCGCTGCCGGTGCCCAACCCCGGCTCGCCCACGCGCAACGCCGCGCTGGAGGAGATGCGCAAGAAGGCGGAGGCCACGCTCACCGCGGAGGCCCTGGAGGCGCTGGGCATGGCCTACCTGGAGAACCGCCAGTTCGGCATGGCGCAGCTCACCTTCGGCCGCGTGACGGAGCTGCAGGACACGCGCGCCGCCTCGCACAACGCGCTGGGCTGGGCGGCGCTCAACCAGGGTGATGCGATGAGCGCGCGCGCCGCGTACGCCAAGGCGCTGGAGGCGGACCCGACGTACGGCAAGGCCCGCCTCAACCTGGCCGCCCTCAAGTGCCGCTTCGGCGACGCCGAGGGCGCCCGGCGCGAGCTGTCCGTCCTCAAGGACATGGGCGCGCTGAACGGACCGGACGTGGACGGAGGGTGGAAGGCGTGCAAGTAAGCCCGCACATCCTCCCGGCCCTCCTCCTGCTGGGCCTGCTCACCGGCTGCGGCGAGGGCCTGCGGCTGGAGGGCAGCGTCACCTCGCTGCTGGACCTGCACTACGAGCGCGCCGAGGCCCTGGCCACCGAGGATGAGGCCTCCGTGAGCTTCCTCAACCACCAGGGCGCCGGGGAGAACACCATCCTCAAGGTGTCCGCGGTGCTGGACGGGCTCGTGCTCACGCCCGGGGTGCCCGTCGATCTGGCGGAGCTCCTGGGCGAAGAGGAGGACGCGCCGCAGCGCGGCTCGGTGAGCCGCAACGTGAAGCCCACGCGCGAGTTCCCGCGCATCCTCCGCGGCACCCTCACCTTCGACAAGGCCCTCTCCCCCACCGCCAAGGTGCCGGGCAACTTCCACGTCACCTTCGTCAACGGCACCGACGTCTACTCCGGCCGCACCATCTTCGGCCGCTTCGAGGCCATCGTTCCATGAAGCGCATCCTCCTGCTCACCCTCCCCCTGCTCGCCGCCTGTGGCTCGCGCTACGGCATGCGCGTGCCGGACGACATGGTGAAGAAGCTGCCCTACGAGACGCGCATCGAGCTGCTGGAGGCGGAGAACGATCTGGCGCTCGCCGTCGACAGGCGGGATCAAGCCGCCAGCGAGATCCTCCGCGCCCGCGACAACATCCGCCGGGCCCGCTCCCGCGCGGCGGCGGCCGAGGACGAGCTGGACCGCGCCGAGGACGACGTGTCTCGCGAGGTGGCCCAGCTCACCATCGACGAGGCGGAGGCGCGCGTGGACTACCTGCGCGCCCGCCAGGACCTCAACGTGGCCCTGCTGGAGGTGGAGGAGCTGGCGCTGCAATGCGCCCTCGCCCGCTTCGAGCTGGCGCGGGTGATGGCGGCCCGCAAGGCGAAGGTGGAGGGCAGCGAGGAGCTGGAGCCCCCGGAGTACGAAGAGCAGGTGAAGGAGTGTGAGGAGGAGGTGAAGGAGGAGCGGGCGGAGCTGGGCTCGGACACCGCCGATGAGAAGGCGGCGCGAGAGGCCTGGGAGGCCAAGAAGACGGCGCTCGCCAAGAAGACCTTCGACGCGCGAACCAGCCCTTACGTGGAGAACCTGTGATGACCCGAGCCGGTGCCCTCGTCCTCCAGCTCCTCACGGCGCAGGTCCCCGCGCCGGCCACTCCCCCCGCCGAGCCCGCCGCGGCCACGGAGGCCGCGCCGCTGCCTCCGGAGGTGGACGCCCTGTACAGGCTGGGCGTGGCCTTCCTGGGCCAGGGCCAACCGAAGAAGGCCGTGCCGCCGCTGAAGAAGCTGCTGGAGAAGGCGCCGGAGGTGGTGGCGGCGCGGGTGGCGCTGGCCCGGGCGCTGCGCCTGTCCGGGGAGACGGAGGAGGCGAGGACGCTGCTGGATGGCTCCATCGCCATGTACCCGGAGGAGTCCACGCTGCGCGCCGAGCGCGGCCTGCTGGCGCGGGTGATGGACGAGACGGACGTGGCCATCAGCCAGTACTCGGTGGCGGCGGAGCTCTCCCCCAAGGACGCGGAGCTGCAGTTCAACCTGGGCGAAGCGCTCCACCGCGCGGGCCGGACGGATGACGCGATCGGCGCATACCAGGACGCGCTCCAGCTGGACGAGAAGCTGACGGTGGCGCGGGTGAACCTGGCCAAGGCCCTGGCGGAGAAGGGGCTGATGGGCGAGGCCAAGGAGACGCTCAAGGAGGCCATGCAGCTGGCGCCCAATGACGCGGAGACCCACTACAACATGGGCGTGCTGCTGATGCGGGAGAATGATCTCGCCGGCGCCATGTCCGCGTACCAGAAGGCCCTGGAGCTGCAGCCGAAGCACGCCATGGCGCACAACAACGTGGGCGTGGTGTACGACGGGCTGGGGCAGCACCAGAAGGCGACGGAGGCCTTCAAGAAGGCCATCACGGCGGATCCGAAGTACGCGGAGGCGCACTTCAACCTGGGGCTGGCGTACTTCTGGCTCGGCGAGAACCTGCTCGCCACGAAGTCCTTCGAGAAGGCGCTGCTGCTGGAGCCGCGGCGCTCCAGCGGCCCGTACACGCAGCTGGGCCACCTCTACCTGCAGCAGGGCAAGAAGGACCGAGCGGTGGAGGCCTTCAAGAAGGCCATCGAGGTCAGCGCCGAGGACGGGAAGAAGACGACCGAGGCGTACCAGGGGCTGGCGCGCGCGTACCTGGCCCAGGGCAAGGTGGAGGAGGCGGTGGCCACGCTGAAGAAGGTGGTGGAGGACTTCCCCAAGGACGCGGCCGCGCGCTCGGCGTACGGTGACGCGCTGAAGGCCAAGGGGGAGCTGGACGGCGCCATCACCCAGTACGAGGAGGGCGTGGCCCTCTCGCCCACCACCGAGGCGCGACTGGCGCTGGCGGACGCGTACGCGAAGAAGCGCGTGGGCGCCAAGGCCCAGCCGATCCTCGAGGCGATCCTGAAGGAGGAGCCGGGCCACCGCGCGGCGAAGCTGGCGCTGGCCGATCTGATGCTCTCCATGGGCCGCTACGTGGAGATGGAGCAGCTGCTCAAGCCCAAGGAGGGCGAGCAGCCGGAGGTGGCGGCGCTGGCGCGGCTGGGCATCATGCACTCGCGCATGCAGCGCCCGGACAAGGCCCTGGAGCTGCTGGAGCAGGCGGTGAAGCGGGATCCCTCGCAGCTCGACGCGCGGGCGGAGCTGGGGCAGATCTACCTGCGCGGCGGAGACGCGGAGAAGGCGGTACGGCTGCTCGGGGACGTGCTGGTGATCGAGCCGCGGCACGCGCTGGCGCTGCTCTACACGGGGCAGGCGCTCTACCGGCTGGGCAAGGCGAAGGAGTCGGAGCAGTCGTTCCGGGCGGCGGCGAAGGTGGATCCGAACTTCGCCGAGCCGCACAACGCGCTCGGGCAGCTGCTGGAGGCGACGGGGCGCAAGGAGGAGGCGAAGGCCGCGTTCGCCAAGGCCGTGGAGCTCCAGTCGAACCACGAGGACGCGAAGGCGGCGCTCAAGCGCCTGGGCGGCGCGGCGGCCTCGGCGAAGACGCCCTGAGTCTGTTCAGCGCGGCATGAGGGCGCCGCTTTCTTCGGCGCCCGGGCTTGCACCCACGGCGCGCGAGACACACCGTACCCCCCAGGTTGGCGGGCGTGGGCGCTCCGGGCCATGGGCGTATTCCCTACGGGGTCCGGATTTACCCGACTATTGTGTGATTCATGAACCACGCCGACTCCCATGCCCCGCGGCTGGATGTACCGAACCTCGCGGTCCACGCGCTCTGGGCGGCGTGGTTCGCGGCAGTGCTGCTGGGGTGGAGCGCGTGGTCCGTGGGCGCGCGGGTCGCGGCCATGGCCGTCGGGTGGGCGGTGCTGTTCTGGAACTACGCGGTGCTGCACAACCACATGCACGTGCCCATCGCCAGGCCTCGGGCGCTCAGGTGGCTGGTGTCACGGACGCTGGGGCTGGCGTGCGGCTTCGCGTATCGCGGCTACTCCATCCACCACTTCAACCATCACAAGTACAACGATGGGCCAGGGGACTGGGGGCGTCCGCGGGAGGGAGAGGGCGCGCTGCGCTACTGCGTGCGCTGGGCGCTCACGCCGTGGCTCTGGCCGTGGGAGGTGGTCGGCCAGGTGTGGAAGGCGTGCAAGACACGAGGCCAGAAGGTGGAGCTGCTGCTGGACTTCGCGGTGGTGGACGGCACGCTCGTGGCGCTGCTGGCCTGGCAGCCGTCCCTGGGCCTCTCCCTGTTCGCCCTGTTCCTGGTGGGGCAGGTGGGCATCCACTACCTCAACCTGGCGGCGCACGTGGGCTCGGACTCCACGGATCGCACGGCCCTGGCGGTGACGTCCTCCTCGCGCTTCTACAACCGCTACTTCTTCAACGCGGGCTACCACCAGGCGCACCACCACAAGCCCCAGGTGCCCTGGCGAGCCCTGCCCGCGCTCACCGAGGAGCTGGTCCGCGCAGGACTGCACCGCCCCGCCCTCCTGGCCGAGCACGCCCCCATCCACCCCGCGTGGATCGCCCGCGTCGCCGCCTTCCGGAAAGCCCTCGGCGGCCACCCGGCCCCCTCCGTGCCGAGCGCCGCCCCGGAGGCCTCGGGCCCGCCCTCCTGCATCGCCGAGCCGAGCCAGCCCTGAGGCGGCGTCAGTGCAGCTTGGAGGAGCGTGCCCCGGCCTCGCGCACCACGCGAGGCTTGGGCGTCACCATGCGGGCGATGCCGTAGAAGAGCTGGTCCTCCGTGTACACTTTGCGCACGCGCGAGGTACCCGGGATGCAGGCGTGGCCGGGCCGCTCCAGCCACTGCAGCACGCGCACCTCGCCGCTGTGGGCGAAGGCGGCCTTCAGCTCCGGGGGACAGGCCTTGAGGTAGCGGCGCACCAGCGGCCGCAGGCGCCGGGTGAACTCCCGGCCCAGCACCTCGTGCCGGCGCCCGGCGTGCAGCGATCCGTCGAAGCGGCGCGAGCAGTGGAACAGCTCGTGGATCACCGTCTCGATGCGCGCCCTGGCGGTGGAGCCGCGGAAGAAGAGCGGGCGCAGCGTGATGCAGTAGAGCATCCGCCGGCCGCGGACGCGGATGATGGGCTTGCGCCGCCCGGTCCGGTCCGTGCTCTTGCCGCCCCGGAAGCACAGGGGCTTCACCGTGCCACGCGAGGCCCGGCGCGCCTCGCCCGCCACCACGAGGATGCGGCTGGCCCTCACGTGGCCGAACTCCGGCATGCGCGTGGAGATGTCCCGGATGAGGGCGCGGAGCGCCTTGTTGAAGTTGGGGCGGCGTTGGGCCACGTGTGGTGGACAGTGTAGCGGAAAAGCGCTTGGGCGCCGCCGGCCTGCCCTCCACAATGTCACCCCGTGAAGACCGCGACACTCCCGACGACCCTTGCCCCCGCCCTGCTCGCCTCCCTGTGGCTCGGGTGCGCCTCGGCGCCCGCCCGGCCCGAGAGCCCCCCGACCCTCGCCCTCCAGGAGGCCACCCTCCCCACCCAGGGCCTGACGGACGCCACGGTCCGCTACTCCGGCCAGGTGGTGAGCCCCAGCCCCGGCGTGCTGGAGAAGGCGGACTACGAGCTCGTCTCCGACGGGCAGGTGGTGAAGACGGGGACGGCCACGCTGAACGTCCCCCTCTCCCCCAACCAGCCCACCTCCTTCTCCTTCGAGGAGCGCGCCGCCTACGTGCGCGGCCCGGAGGACCTGAAGGCGCTCAGCGAGCGGGGCGGCACGCTGCTGCTGGCGCTGCGCGGCACGCTGACGGTGCGCTCGGGGCAGTATGTGGAGACGCTCCCCTTCGCCGCCTCGCGGGCGGCGCGCGTGCCCCGGCTCCCCGAGGTGGTGATGGAGAGCCTGGATGGGGCGCGCTACTCGGCCACCGAGGTGAACCTCATCTTCCGGCTGGGCGTGCGCAACCCCAACCCCTTCCCCCTGCGGGTGGACCAGCTCACCTACGCCCTCGAGGTCGGCGGCAAGGGGATGGAGGAGGGCACGCTGGCGAAGGCCGACACGGTGGAGGCCTCGGCCACGGGGGTGTACCCCCTGGAGGTGTCCGTGTCGCCGGCCACCTGGGGCCCGGAGGTGAAGGCGCTCGTCTCCAAGGGGGTGATCCCCTACGTGGTGAAGGGCGAGCTGACGGGCGGCCCCCTGCTGCGCGTCCCCTACACGCTGGAGGGGCGTGTGCTGCTCAAGGTGGGCAAGTAGGGCCTGGCTCCCGTTAGTCTTCTGGCCGTGCCCATCTACCTGTTGGATCCCGATGACCCGGAGGCCTTCCCTCCGCCCGAGAAGGCGGATCGCTCCGGCCTGCTGGCGGTGGGCGGGGACCTGAGCCCGGAGCGCCTGCTGTCGGCGTACTCGCGCGGCATCTTCCCCTGGCCCGTCGAGGGCCAGCCGCTGCTCTGGCACTCGCCCAACCCGCGCTTCGTGCTGGAGCCAAGCAAGCTCCACGTGGGCCGCAGCCTGCGCAAGACGATCAAGGCCGGCACCTACGAGGTGCGCTGGGACACGGCCTTCGCGGACGTCATCGCCGCGTGCTCCGAGGCGCCCCGGCCCGGGCAGCGAGGCACGTGGATCATCGACGACATGCGCGAGGCGTACACCACGCTGCACCGGCTGGGCTTCGCGCACTCCATCGAGGCGTGGGCGGGGGGCGAGCTGAAGGGGGGCCTGTACGGCGTCTCCCTGGGCGCGGCCTTCTTCGGCGAGAGCATGTTCGCGCATGGGCCGGACGCCTCGAAGGTGGCGTTCGTCACGGCGGTGGAGCGCTTCCGGGAGTGGGGCTTCCACTTCGTGGACTGCCAGGTGGAGACGGAGCACCTGGCCCGCTTCGGAGCCGAGCACTGGCCGCGCCGCCGCTTCCTGGCCGCGCTGGCCGAGGCGCTGAAGGAGCCCACCCGCCGCGGCCCGTGGACTTGAGCCAGCGGCCGCTCACGTCAGCGGCCTCGCGGCGGCAGCTCGTAGAGGTAGATGGGGGTGCGGTACAGATCGTCGACCACGAGCGTGCGCAGGGGCTGCCAGCCCCGGAGGGCGAAGGTGTGGCTGAGGACGCGCGCCCCCTGGGGTAGCTCCGCGAGCAGCTTGGGCGCCAGCCGCGCCATGGCGCCTGGGAAGAGGTAGCAGACGACGACGGCCGCGTCCGAGAAGGAGGCGCGGAAGAAGTCCTGGCGCCGGAGCTCGAGGTTGGGGCGGGGGGCGAGGCGCTGGCGGAGCCAACCGCAGGCGAACGGGAGCGGGGACAGCTCGAAGGCCACCACCTTCGCCCGAGGGCAGCGGTCCGCCAGGGCAAAGGCCAGCGTCCCCCACCCGGAGCCGAGCTCGAAGACGGTGCCCTGGAGCTCCGGCTCCAGCAGGGGCAGCAGCTGGCGGCGGACCTTCCCCAGCGTCGGCATGGGGGAGATGCCGGTCCTCAGCGTGTAGAAGACGATGGACAGCATCCCCGCGAGGAGGGTGCCCAGCAGGAGCAGGACGAGTGCCCCTGTCACTTCGAAGGCGCCCCGCGCTTGCGCTTGCCCGGCTTCTCCAGCACCTCCACCGGCGCGACCCCCGCGTCCACCGGCCCCGGCCCCGCCTCGGGCGCGGCCGCCGGGGCCTCGACCTTGACGCGATCCTCCAGGGGCACGCGGCCCACGGACTGACGGAACAGCGCCCACAGCGCGTGCCGATGGGCCTCGGCCGTGGCCGTCCCCTGGAGCACCACACCCGCGCCGCTGTAGCGCGCCTCCAGCCCCAGCTCCTTCAGGCCCGGCGCCATCGCGGAGAGCTGCTCCTGGAGCGCCGCCAGCTCGAAGGTGAGCTCCAGCTCCCGCGCCAGCCAGGCATCCGTCTGGAACAGGGACAGGAGCGCGCTCCGACACGCGGCGTCCTTCACGGTGACGACAAGCGAGCGCTCGGCGCCCTCGCTCGCCTGGAGCCCCGGACACGCCCGCCGCGCGGCGGAGAGCTGCTCGGAGGCCGCCTCGGGCGCGGGGGGCCGGGCTCCCGGCGCGGAGACGGCGAGGCGCCACACGGCGAACTTCCCCTCGGCGTAGAGGAGCATGAGCGTGCGCCCCGGGCGCTTGCCGGTGATGAGCAGCTCATTGCTGCCGGGCAGCACCTCCACGGTGGCCACGGAGGGGTCCTCCACCTCCACCCAGTCCACGGCGGTGAGCTTGTGGAAGCGGTCCGTCCCGCTCTCCAGGGAGAAGACCAGGTCCACCGGCCACGCGAGGGCCTTCACGGGCAGCAGCAGGAGGCAGGCGAGCAGGACGCCCCCCAGCCCCACCTTCAGGGGCGCAGGTGTGGACATGGGGCCTCCATCGAAGTGGTGCGCCCCCTTAGCACAGGTTAAGAAGGAGGCTCCATGCCTACCTGGGCCCTCTGGGCCGCCTGCCTGGCCCTCTGCTTCCTGAGGTCGCTCGTCGCCGCCGCCGAGTCCGCGCTCTACGGTACGTCCGACCTGCGCGCCCAGGAGCTCGTGGAGACGAACGGCGCGGCGGGCCGGCGGGTGCTGCGCCACAAGATCGAGCGAGAGGCCACCGCCACCGCGCTGCGCCTGGGCATGGTGCTCAGCGGCTTCCTGGCCGCCGCCATCGGCGCCCTGGCCCCCCCGCGGATGCTGGACTTCAACCGCCTGGGGGACGAGGCCTGGCTGCCCGTGGCCACGGTGACGGCGGGAGCCCTCTTCGTGGGCGTGCTGGCCAGCCTCATGGAGGTGACGATGCGCGGCCTGGCCAACGCCGGGCCCGAGCGCTGGGCCCTGCGCCTGTCCGGGCTCGTCTCCAGCCTGGTCTTCCTCTTCTACCCGCCCATGCGCGTGCTGCTGGGGGTACTCAATGTCGTGGTGCGCACCTTCGGCCGCACGCTGCGCTTCGAGCCCCCGCCTCCGCCCCTGGAGGAGCTGGAAAAGCTGCTGGCCGCGCAGGCCGCCAACAACGAGGTGGACAAGAGCGCCCCCCAGCTCATCCGCTCCATCTTCGAGCTGTCCGACAAGCGCTGTCGGGACGTGATGGTGCCTCGCACGGAGGTCGTCACGGTGGACATCTCCACCCCGCCCACCGAGGTGCTGCGCCTGCTGGCCGAGGAGAACCACTCGCGCATCCCCGTCTACCGGGACGACGTGGACCACATCGTCGGCATCCTCCACGCCAGGGACTTGATCCCCCTGCTCCAGCACCCGGAGCTCATCGTCCTGCTGGACGTCATCCGCCCGGCCAACTTCGTGCCGTGGATGAAGCCCATCGGCGACCTGCTGCGCGAGATGCAGAAGAAGCGCATCCACATGGCGATGGTGGTGGACGAGTACGGCGGCTTCATGGGCATCGTCACCCTGGAGGACATCCTCCGCGAGATCGTCGGCGACATCGCCGACGAGTTCGAGGTGGAGGAGAAGCAGGTGGAGAAGCAGCCAGACGGCAGCTTCCTGGTGGACGCCTCGCTGGAGGTGGAGCGGTTCACGCAGACCTTCGGCGTGGAGCTGCCGGAGGGAGACTTCGACACGCTGGGCGGCTTCCTCTCCTCGCTGGCCGGCCACCTGCCGGACGTGGGCGAGCGCTTCACCTACGACAGCTGGCAGTTCATCGTCGCGGGGAAGGAGGGCGCGCGCATCGACCGGGTGCGCGTGAACCGGCTCAAGGGCCCCCCCGCCAAGGAAGGCCGCGGAGACGGGCGCTCCGAGCCGACGCCTCCCGCGAAGGCCTGAGGCCTCACTCCAGCGGGGGCTCGGCGGGGGGCAGCCAGGGCAGCGCCATCACCCGCTCTGCCCGGAAGGTGGCCCGGCGCTCCGTGCCCACGCCGAACCGCAGCAGCGCTCCGCCCTCCAGCCGTACCTGGTGGGAGACGAGGGAGGCGCTCCCCGCGGCGCCCTCGCTGACGAGCGGGAAGCTCAGCTCCACCGCGTGCGCGAGCCCATCCTCGCCCAGCGGCACCTCCACCTGCTGGAGCCCCGCGGCCAGCCGCCGCCCGTCCACCGCGAGCTCGAAGTCCACCCCGGTGAGCGTGGCGGCGTCCGAGGTGGGGTTGCGCACCTCCAGCTTCAGCGTGAGCAGGCCCGTGCCATCCGGGGCGAAGCGCAGCTCCAGCGCCTCCACGCGCACCGCCGCGTCATACGCCTCCGGCCGCCACGGCACCCCGCGGCACCCGGCCAGCAGCAGCAAGCCCAGGGCGGCCCAGTGCGCGCGCATCACCCGCCCAACAGGGGCCGCAGCGCCTCCACCGTGAGCGGCCAGCCGGCGCGCTGGGCCACCACCTCCAGCGCCTTGATGAACTCCGCGGCCGTCTGGAACCGGCGCGCCCTGTCCGCGAACAGCGCCTTGCGCACCACCTGGACGGCGGGGTCCGGCAGCCCCAGGTTGAGCGAGGACAGCAGCGGCGCCCGCGCGTCGCGCACCCGGTGCATCAGCTCCGCCTCGCCCACCCCCTCCGTGCCGTAGAGGCGCCGGTTGGCGAACAGCTCCCAGAGGATGACGCCCACCGCGTACAGATCGCTGCGGGCGTCCACCTGCTGCCCCAGCACCTGCTCCGGGCTCATGTAGGCCAGCGTGCCGCGCAGCGCGCCCGCCTCGCCCTGCATCACGCCCTCCACCTCGGCCACGCCGAAGTCGGTGAGCTTCACGTCTCCCTGCACGCTGAGCAGGACGTTGGTGGGGTTGACGTCCCGGTGGACGATGTTGGCGCCGTTCTCCCCCAGCTTCGCGCGGTGGATGTAGTCCAGCGCCTTGAGGAGACACCAGGCGATGTAGCAGGAGGCGTCCGGCGGCATCGCCGTGCCCACCTTCATCAGCAGGCCCTGCATGAACCCCAGCGTCCGGCCGCTCACCAGCTCCTGCACCATCAGGTAGTCCTGCCCCGCCCGGAAGAGGCGGAAGGTGCGGACGATGTTCGGGTGGCGCAGGCGCACGGTGAGCTTCGCCTCGTCCACGAAGGCCTTCACGTAGTTGGCGTCCGCCCGGAACGAGGGGTGGAGGCGCTTGAGCACCACCTCCTCGGGCTCTCCGGGGGAGCGCTGCGTCGTGGGGCGGGCGCGAGCCTGGTACACCTCGGCCATCCCGCCTACCGCCAGGCGACCGATGACCTCATACCCTCCCATCTCCAACGCTTCAGCCACGGCGCCCAGCCTACTCCTCCTCCCCCCGCCCTTCTATTCCTTGCGCACGGAGGCGAACAGACTCTCGTACCGGCGCGCGGAGGTGGCCCAGGAGAAGTCCCGCTCCATGCCCCGGCGCCGGAACGCCTCCAGGCGCGGGGGATCCGCGTAGAGGGCCAGCCCCCGGCGCATGGCCGCCAGCAGGGCCGCCGGGTGGAACGCCTCGAAGAGGATGCCGTTGCCGTCCAGGCCCCCCTCCACCGTGTCGACCAGCCCGCCCGTGGCCCGGACGATGGGCACCGTGCCGTACCGCAGGGAGTACATCTGGTTGAGGCCGCACGGCTCGTAGCGGCTGGGCATGAGGAAGTAGTCCGCGCCGGCCTCCACCTGGTGGGACAGCTCCCGGTCGAACCCGATGTAGGCCGCCACCTGTTTCGGGAAGCGCGCCTGCAGCGCCTTGAGGCCCTCCTCGTAGTGCCCCTCGCCGCTGGCCACGACCACCAGGCGGATGTCCGCCTGGAGCGCGGTGGGCATCGCCTCCAGCAGCAGGTCCACCCCCTTCTGCCACGCCAGCCGGGTGACGACGCCGAACACCGGCGCGTCCCCCGCCGGCAGGCCCGCGCGCTTGAGCAGCTCTCGCTTGCACACCGCCTTGCCGGAGAGATCTCCCACCCCGTAGCGCGCCGGCAGCGCCAGGTCCGCCATCGGATCCCACTCGCGCGTGTCGATGCCGTTGAGGATGCCCGTCAGCCGGCCGTGGTGGCGGCGCAGCAGCCCGTCCAGGTCGCAGCCCTGCTCCGGCGTCTGGATCTCCCGGGCGTAGGTGGGCGAGACGGTGGTGACGGCGTCCGAGAAGGTGATGCCCGCCTTGAGGAAGTTCACCGTGTCGTAGAACTCCACGCCGTCATGGGAGGTGAACAGCTCCCAGGGCAGCCCCAGCTCCCCCATGATGTCCTTACTGAACTGCCCCTGGTAGGCCAGGTTGTGGATGGTGAACACCGTGCGGGCGCGCGCCAGCGGCGAGCCCTGGAAGCCGCGCCGCAGCGCCACCGCCGCCAGCCCCGTCTGCCAGTCGTTGAGGTGGACGATGTCCGGGATGAACCGCAGCCGCTGGGCCGCCTGGAGCGCGCCCATGCTCAGGTAGGCGAAGCGCCGGTGGTTGTCGCCGTAGTCGCCGAACGCATCCTTGTAGATGCCGCCGCGCCCGAAGAAGTGCGTGTTCTCCAGGAAGAGCACCTCGTGGCGCTCCGAGAGCCGGAGGGAGAGGATCGGCCCGCCCTCCTCCCCGAAGGGGAAGCGCAGGTGGAGCGAGTGCCCGGTAGGGCTCAGGTGTGGCTCCTTCACCTGCGCGTAGCGCGGCGTGACGACCTTGACCTCATGGCCGAGCGCGGCGAGCGCCGCGGGCAGAGCTCCGGCCACGTCCCCGAGGCCACCCGTCTTGGAGAAGGGGGCGACCTCCGAGGCAATGAACAGAATCTTCATGCCCGAAAGATGACGTGTAGGGCCCGTGAGTCAACCTTAAGAAGATGCGCGCGGGCGCACTTCCCCCGGCGAGCGGGATTGTTAGGGTGGAGGCCATGGAACTGCCCCAGGACCCCATCGAGCGCTTCGCCATCCTCTATGAGGAGGCGAAGAAGGCCATCCCCGTGGATCCCAACGCGATGGTCGTCGCCACGGTGGGAGACGACGGCCGCCCCTCCGCGCGGGTGTTGCTGCTCAAGGACTTCGATCAGCGCGGCTTCGTCTTCTTCACCAACTACGAGAGCCGCAAGGGGCGGGAGCTGCTCGGCCACCCCACCGCGGCGCTCGTCTTCTACTGGCCAACGCTGGAGCGGCAGATCCGGGTGGAGGGGCGCGTGGAGCAGGCCTCGGCGGAGGAGTCGGACGCGTACTTCCAGAGCCGGGCGCGGGGCAGCCAGATCGGCGCCTGGGCGAGCCTCCAGAGCCAGCCGCTGCCCTCGCGCCAGCTGCTGGAGGCCCGGGTGGACGCGCTCACCCGCCAGCATGAGGGCAAGCCGGTCCCCCGGCCGCCCCACTGGGCCGGCTTCCGGGTCGTCCCGGATCGCATCGAGTTCTGGCACGCCCGCCCGAGCCGCCTGCACGAGCGGCTCCTCTACGTGCGCGAGGGCACCGGCTGGCGCACCGAGTTCCTCTATCCGTGAGCGCCCGCCGCGCCCTACCAGGGCACTTCCTGGCCCTCATGATCGAAGAAGCTGCCGCTGTTGATCAGGGTGAGCTCGTCGATCACGCGCAGCATGCCCCGGACGGAGTCCTCCGCGCGCATGGGGGCCATCTTTCCGCCGATATCGGTCTGCACCCAGCCCGGGTTGATCACGGCGGTGATGAGCCCCTGCTCGCGGAAGTCCACGGCCATGGTCCGCATCCCCGCGTTCAGCGCGGCCTTGGACATGCGGTAGGCGTAGGAGCCCCCCGCGAAGCCGTACACGCCCGCGGGCGTGTTTTCGGCCATGGAGGCCATCCGCGTCGTCAGGTGGACGATCTTGCGGGTGGTCCCCTTGAGCACGGCCGGCATGAGCGCTTCGGACAGGCGCAAGGGCCCCAGCGCGTTGACATCCATGACCTGGGCGATGTCCTCGTAGTCCAGCTCCGAGAAGACCTTCCACTTGCCGAGGACGCCCGCGTTGTTGATGAGCACGTCCACCGGCGCCTGGCTGACGGCCTCGGCGAAGGCGCGGACGCTGGCGTCGTCCGTCACATCGAGTGGATGGATACGCAGGCGATCACCGGCGTCCCGCGCCAGGGAGGCGAGCGACCTGGCCTCCGAAGGAGCGCGGGCTCCAGCTTCAACGGTGTCGCCACGAGCGAGGAGCTGTCGGACGAATTCGAGGCCGAGGCCGCGACTGGTCCCTGAGATGGCGTAGCGCATGGGGGCATTAACGCGCTTCACTGGTTGTAGGTACAACCGATGGGACGCTTGACCCGAGGCACCTACACGGAGCAAGGAAGCCAGATCCAGGAGCAACGGACATGAGCATCATTGCTGTGGTGGGAGGAGGGATCACCGGCCTTGCGCTGGCACACCGTCTACGGGCTCGCGGCAAGGATGCGGTCGTGCTGGAAGCGGAGAACCGTCTGGGTGGCAACATCCGGAGCTGGAGCCGCGAGGGGTTCGTCCTGGAGGCGGGCCCCAACAGCTTCCTCGACAAGGAGCCGGCCACGCGGGAGCTGGCGGCGGATGTAGGCGTGGAGGAGCTGATCCGCACGGCGGATCCGGCGGCGAAGGCGCGCTACCTCTATACGCGCGGGCGGCTGCGCTCGGTGCCGCTGTCTCCGCCGGCGTTCCTGAAGTCGGATCTGCTGCCCCTGGGCGCGCGCCTACGCGTAGTGGCGGAGCTCTTCACGGCCCGTGCGCCCGAGGGGGTGGATGAGTCGCTGGCGGCCTTCGGCCGACGGCACCTGGGGGCGCGGGCGACGGAGGTGCTGCTGGACGCGGTGCAGACGGGCATCTACGCGGGGAACGTGGAGCTGCTGAGCGTGGGCGCCACCTTCCCGCAGCTGACGAAGCTCGAGCGGGAGCACCGCAGCCTCATCCTCGGGGCCATCCGCACGCAGAAGGCGCAGCGCAAGGCGCTGCCGGCGGGAGCGGGGGCCTCGGAGAAGCTGCGCGGCGCGCTGTGCACCTTCGAGGGGGGCATGCAGGCGCTGGTGGAGGGGCTGACGCGGGCGCTCGGGCCGGCGGGGCACACGGGCGCGAAGGTGGAGGGGCTCCAGCCGGGAAGCGGCGGCTGGCGCCTCTCGGTGCGAGAGCATGGGCGGCAGGCGGAGCTGCTCGCGTCCCGGGTGGTGCTGGCGACGCCCGCGTACGTGACGGCGGGGTTGGTGCGGCCGCTGGACGAGAAGCTCTCGGCGCTGGTGGAGGGCATCGCCTACGCGCCCATCGCCGTGGTGCACTTGGGGTTTGAGCGGGGCAGCACGCCCGCGCCGGATGGGTTCGGCTTCCTGGTGCCGAGCCTGGAGCAGCGGCGGCTGCTGGGCGCCATCCACGCCTCCACGGTGTTCCCCTTCCGCGCGCCTGGGGGCGGTGTCCTCTACACGTGCATGGTGGGCGGCGCGCGGCGGCCCGAGCTGGTGGGGCTGGACGAGGAGGCGCTGGTGGCGCTCGCGCGGGAGGAGCTGAAGGAGCTGGCGGGAGTGACGGCGAGCCCCCTCTTCACGGAGGTGATCCGCTGGAAGCGCGGCATCCCCCAGTACAACGTGGGGCACCTGGAGCGCGTCTCCGCCATCGACGCGGCGCTGGCGCGGCTGCCGGGCCTTCACCTGGCGGGCAACGCCTACCACGGCGTGGGGATCAACGACTGCATCCGCAACGCCTTCGCGCTGGGGGACACGCTGGCGTCCTGAGAGAGGCTCCCCCAGAGGGCCATGGCCGTGGCGGAAAGCGTCGCCGGGGCGACCGCTCACCCGCCGCCCTCGACCGTTCGGCCTCATCCGGGCCGCGTCGGGGTGGGGAGGCATCATCCTCCTCCCCGTCACGCCGTCTCGGAGTGCGCCATGACCTCGATCTCGACGCCTGTGCTGATCCTCTGCGCCGTCCTCCTCTTTCCGCTGGTGCTCGCGGGCTCCATCGTCCTGGACCTGACCGAGGCGGAGGTGGAGCCGTGAAGGGCAAGCGCCTGCTGGATCTCGCCCTGCTGCTGCCGCTCGTGCCCTTCTTCGGGCTGGCCGTGGGGGTGCTCGCCCTGGCCGTGCTCCTCCTGGACGGCCGGCCCGTGTTCTTCACCCAGCCCCGCCTGGGCCAGGGGCGCCGCGTGTTCCGCATCCTCAAGCTGCGCACCATGACGTGCGAGCCGGACATGCGCGCCCGGCGCCCTACCCGGCTCGGCCACCTGCTGCGCCACCACGGGCTGGACGAGCTGCCCCAGCTCTTCAACGTCCTCCTCGGGGACATGAGCCTCGTGGGCCCCCGTCCCCTCACCCCTGAGGACGCTGAGCGCCTGATCGCCGCCCACCCGCCCCTGGCCGCCCGCTTCGAGGTGCCCCCGGGCATCACCGGGCTGGCGCAGGTGTGCCAGGCGCGCGGGGCCGCCCTCACCGCGCAGCTGGATGCCGAGTATGCTCGAACCCGGAGCGCCTCCGTGGACATCCGCATCCTCCTCCGCACCACCTGGATCAACCTCGTCGGCAAGCGCCGGGGCGCGCGACCGCTGCCGCCACACCTCGTGCCGAGATGATCACGAGCTCCCAGGAAGGCTCCATCGTCCGCGCCACCCTGCGCGCGCTCATGGCCCCCAAGCGGCTGCTGCCCATCCTGCTGGTCTCCGCTTCGCTGGTGTTCGCCCAGGGCCGCTTCAGCCGCGATCCGCTGGCCATCCCCCTGGGCGTGATGCTGTGCCTGCTCTTCGTGGCGGTGGCGCCCGTCTCCTACCGCTTCCTCTTCCCGGAAGGCCTCGACCTGAGCCACGGCGGCCTGCGGCTGCTGTTGTATGGCGCGGTGGGCAGCGGCGTGGTGCTCTCCTCCGGCTACATTCTGCCGAAGCTCCTGCGCATGGGGCCCACCTTCCTCACCCAGCCGGTGAACCTGGCCGTCTGCGGGGCCCTGTTCCTGGTGGGCGGGTGGGGCCTGGGGCGGGACATCGGCTTCGAGGAGTCGCTGGCGCGGGAGCGCGCACGAGCCGCCCGGCTCCAGCTGGAGGCCGAACAGGCGCAGCTCCTGGCGCTGCGCAGCCACCTGGATCCGCACTTCCTCTTCAACACGCTGAACGCCATCGCCGAGTGGTGCCGCACCGACGGCGCCGTGGCCGAGGCCGCCGTGCTGAAGCTCTCGGCCATGCTGCGCAGCGTGCTGGCCGGGGTGCGCAGCGCGACGTGGCCGCTGGAGCGCGAGCTGGAGCTGCTCCGCACCCTGTTCGATCTCCACCTGCTGCGGGATCCGGAGCTGTTCCAGCTCTCCTTCGAGGTGGCGCCCGAGCTGGGCGAGGTGCCGGTGCCGCCGCTCATGCTGTTGCCGCTGGCGGAGAACTCGGTGAAGCACGGGCCCGCCGCGGGGCACCGCGGGCCCATCACGCTCGCGCTGTCGGCCCGGGAGGGCGAGCTCGTCTTCACCCTGGAGAACCCGGGAGCCTCCAAAGGTCCGCGGCCGGGCAGCACGGGCGTGCCCACCGTGGAGCGTCGGCTCGCGCTGGCCTACGGTGGGGCGGCGCGGTTCTCACTGGAGAGCGCCGAGGGCCGTACCCGTGTCACCATCACCCTGCCCCGCTCGGGTCCACTTCTGGGAGTCATCACGTGAGCCAGTCCCTGCGTGTCCTGATCGCCGATGACGAGCTGCTGGCGCGCAAGCGCCTGGCGCGCCTGTTGGGAGCCTTCCCGGACGTGGAGCTCTGCGGCGAGGCCGCGGATGGGGACGCCGTGCTCGCCGCGGCGCGGGCGGGCGGAGTGGACGTGATCCTCCTGGACATCCACATGCCGGGGTTGAACGGCCTGGAGGCGCTGTCCCTGCTGCCCGAGGACGGGCCTCGCGTCATCCTCTGCACGGCGCACGCCGAGCACGCGGTGGATGCCTTCGAGTACGGCGCGGTGGACTACGTGCTCAAGCCGGTGGAGGCCGCGCGGCTGCAGAAGGCGCTGGAGCGGGCGCGGGCCCGGCTGGGAACGAAGGAAGAGCCGGCGAGCGCGCGAGGGCCGGCGGCGGCGGGCTCGAAGGGGCTGGCGCGGCTGCCCATCCCGACGCGGCAGGGCATCGTCCTGGTGGATCCGGCCACCATCTCCCACGCGACGCTGGAGGGGGAGCTGGTGACGGTGTTCACCACGCAGGGCGAGTTCCTCACGGACTTCACGCTGAACGAGCTGACGGACAAGCTGCCGGTGGAGGGGTTCCAGCGGGTGCACCGGCGGGCGCTGCTGAACCTGGCGCACGTGGTGCGGCTGGAGCCGCTGGAGACGGGGGGCTACATCGCACGGACGACGCGCGGGCACTCGGTGGAGGTGAGCCGCCAGTCCGCGCGAGAGCTGCGGCGGATGCTCGGCCTGCGCCGCGGGCCCGAGGAAGACTCCGGCGCCTGAGCCATGAGCCCGCGTCGCCTCCCTCCAGGGCTCCTGGCTCAGTCCATGGGCCACTCGTGCACGGGGGCGCCGGACTCGGCGTGCTCGCGGTAGCGCTCCAGCAACGCGGTGAGCGCCTCCGGCCTCGGCAGCCGCGCCTCCAGCCGCGCCAGCACCTGACGCTGCCAGCGCGCCCCCGAGCGCCGCGCCGCCACGCGAGCCTCGATGATGCCCAGCATCGCATCCGCCTCGTGCGGGTCCACGCCCGCGCTCACCAGCCCTCGCCGTGCCACGGGCAGCAGCTTCGGCACCAGCTCCGTCACCAGCACGGGCCTCGGAGAGGGCGCCCTCTCCGAGGGCCATAAGAGCACCGCGTCCATCCCCTGCCTCGCCGCCCGGAGGAAGTTCCCTCGCGCGCAGGGGAAGGGCATCGCCGGGAGGAGCCCTTCCATCTGCTCGGCCATCCCCAGCGACAGCCCGAGCAGCAGCGCCCCGTTGGCTACCATGTCCACCACCGTGGGCCCCGCCGGCAGCGCGCGGAACTCGATGCGCAGGTGGCCCCCGGCCTTCGGATCATAGATGGCGCGGTTCCAGCTCCACACGGTGCTCTGGTGCAGCCGCAGCTCGTCCAGCCCCGGGAGCTGTCCCCGCGCCACGCACTCGAGCGGTGACTCCCTGCCCACCACGGGCAGCAGCGGCGCGTGCAGCGCCACCGCCTCCGAGAACAACTCGAGCGCCCCCTCCCTCGCCCAGCCGTGGCCAAACGTCACCCGCGCGTGGTGCCGGAAGCCACCGTCGTCGGGCTCGCCCCGGTCGTCCACCGCCTGCCGGAAGAGCGCCACCCGCGTCTCGTCCCACAGCCGCCGCCCGAGGAAGAGCGGCGAGTTGGCCGACACCGCCAGCACCGGCGCCGTCACGAGCTGCGCCGCGTTGTAGACACGGGCGAACTCAGCCGGCGCGACCCGCAGGTGGAACTGGAGCGAGGTGTTGGCCCCCTCCAGCGTCACGTCGTCCCAGCTGAGCGCCAGCGTGTCCTCCCCCGTGATGGCCACCTTGATGGGTGCATCCCTCCGGCGCAGGATGGCCGCCGAGAGCGCCCGGTAGCGAGGCATTCCCGTCAGCGCCTGGCTGCCGAGATCCTCCTCTCGGAGCGTGGGGAGGATGCCCGTCACCACCACCCGAGCGCCCTGCGTGCCTGCCGCGCGGCGCACCTCGGCCAGGGTGTCCTCGAACTCCGCGCGCAGCGCCGTGAAGGGCCGGCCGGCCAGCAGAGAGGGGCGCAGGTTGCACTCCAGGTTGAACCGATCGAGCTCCAGCGTCACCCGCGGATCGACCGTCTGCCCCAGCACCTGGCGGTTCACCGGCAGGGGGAAGCCGGCAGCATCCACGAGGAACAGCTCCAGCTCCGCGCCCACCGTGCGCGGGCCCTCGCCGAACCCCGGCCGCTGGAGCAGCAAGCGCAGCGCCTCCAGGTTCTCGGAGAGCCGCTGGGAGAACTGCCAGTAGTCCTCGGGCGAGAATTCCTCGCGGTCGATGGCCAGCCCCATGCAGGAAAAATGGCCACGCCCCCCATTCCCGGCAGGCTGGCCACCGCGCGCCGCTCCTGGCTGCCCGCTCCTGGGCCCGTCGGGGATTGAGCGCCTCGCTGGCTCCGAGCCCGCCACGCTGTCCGGCCCGCCCGCCCGACTCCTGGACGACCGTCCTTGGCAAGTTCCCCGCCTCGGTGTGTTATCGCTCGATAGCGCCATGCAGCCTGCCTCCTCCCCCTCCTTGATCAACCTGTACGATCTGCCGCGAGCCGCCCTGGGCGAGCTGCTCGCCGGCTGGGGCTACAGCGCCTTCCACCGGGACGCGCTGTGGGAGGCGCTCTACCGCCAGCAGCTGGAGTCGATCGAGGCGCTGGACGGCCTGCTCCGCCCGGAGCTGGTGACGCTGCTGCGCGAGCGGGCCTGCCTGCGCCGTCCCTCCGTGCACCACGAGGCCTTCAGCAGCGACGGCTACACCCACAAGCTGCTGCTGCGGCTGCATGACGGGCAGACCATCGAAACGGTGCTGATGCGGTTCAAGGGCCGCGCCACGGTGTGCGTCAGCACGCAGGCGGGCTGCGCCATGGGCTGTGTCTTCTGCGCCACCGGGCAGATGGGGCTGGTGCGCCACCTGAGCCCGGGGGAGATCGTCGCCCAGGTGCTCCACGTCACCCGCCTCCTGCGCGAGTCCGGCGAGTCCCTGCGCAACATCGTCCTCATGGGCATGGGCGAGCCCCTGCACAACTACGACGGCACCCTGTCCGCGGTGGACATCCTGGTGGACCAGACGGGCCTGGCCATTGGCCCGCGCTTCATCACCTTGAGCACCGTGGGCGTGGTGCCTGGCATCCGCCGGCTGGCGGACGAGGAGCGCCCGGTGCAGCTCGCCGTCAGCCTCCACGGCGCCACCGACGCGGAGCGCGCCGCGCTGGTGCCGGTGGGCAGGCGCTGGCCGCTCGACGAGCTGATGGAGGCGTGCCGCTACTACAGCGAGAGACGCAAGCGCCGCATCTTCTTCGAGTGGACCCTCATCGCCGGCAGGAACGACACGCCGGAGCAGGCGCACGCGCTGGGGCAGCTGCTGCGAGGCATGGACGCCCACGTCAACGTCATCCCGCTCAACCCCACCGTGGGCTACGGCGGCGCGCCCAGCTCCACGGAGGCGGTGCGCGCGTTCCAGGACGTGCTGGCCTCCTATGGGCTGCCCAGCACCGTGCGCCAGCGCCGCGGCATCGACATCGACGCGGGGTGTGGCCAGCTCAAGGCCGCGGTGGAGCGCCCCCGCCGTCCACTTCCGGCAACTCCCTGAACGACAGCCGAGCGCCGGAGCGGGGCCCTCGTTAATCTGCGCGACCCCACCCTTGGAGATCCGCCATGACCGCTGCCGCCCCGCTCCCCGCCGCCGCCGCTGGTACGTTCCGGCTCGGTGACATGACCGTCCACCGCATGGGCTTTGGCGCCATGCGCATCACCGGCCCGGGCATCTGGGGCGAGCCCAAGGATCCCGATGGCGCCCGGCGCGTCCTGCGCCGCGCGGTGGAGCTGGGCATCAACCTCATCGACACGGCGGACTCCTACGGGCCGGACGTGTCCGAGCGCATCATCGGCGAGACGCTCCACCCCTACGCCAAAGGCCTCGTCATCGCCACCAAGGGCGGCCTCACCCGCACCGGCCCGGGCGGCTGGCCCCCCAACTGCCACCCGGATCACCTCACGAAGGCCCTGGAGGGCAGCCTGCGCCGGCTGCGCGTCGAGCGGATCGATCTGTACCAGCTCCACACGATTGATCCGAAGGTGCCCCTGGAGGACTCGGTGGGCACGCTCGCGCGCCTGCGCGAGCAGGGGAAGATCCGCCACGTGGGCCTGTCGAACGTCACCGTGGAGCAGCTTCGCAAGGCGCGGAAGATCGTCCCCATCGTCTCGGTCCAGAACCGCTACAACCTCTCGGATCGGCACCACGAGGACGTGCTGGTGGAGTGCGAGAAGGAGGGCCTCGGCTTCCTGCCGTGGTATCCGCTCGCCGCCAGCTCCCTGGCCACGGACGCCAGCCCGCTGGCGCAGGCCGCGAAGCGCCACGGCGTCACCCCGGGACAGCTCGCGCTCGCGTGGCTGCTGCACCGCTCACCCGTGATGCTGCCCATCCCCGGCACCTCCTCTGTCCAGCACCTGGAGGAGAACACCGCCGCCGCCGCCGTGAAGCTGTCGCCCGAAGAGGTCCGCGAGCTGGGGAGCTAGGCCGCGCGCCTCAGCTCTTCACGATCCGCAGCGTGACCGTGGCCTCCTGCTGCCGCGTGATGGGCACCACCGCCGCGGCATCTCCCACCAGCTCCTCCCCCTTGAAGGCCCTCACCTCCACGCGGATGCGCTCGCCCGTCTGAGGCCCTGGCTCCAGCCCCAGGGTCAGCGGGAAGCGCTGCTCCGGCGTGAGCGGATACTCCTTCTCGAGCAGCACGTTCGCGCCGTCGGCATCCGTCACCCGCACCGCCACCTTGTCCACGTCATCGGGGATGCGCAGCGTCCCCTCGGGCCCCAGCGCCTCGATGGTGAGGAACACCGCGCCCCGCCCGCACGCCATGAGCAGCAGCACCCCGAGCGCCAGGCCCGCCCAGCCAACCCACGAGGAGCGCCTCACTTGAGTGGCTCCAGTCCCAGCGTCCCGGGCCGGACCGGCGCGCTCCGGTTGATCAGCACCGGGGTGGCGATCGCCGCCGCGGCTCCGACGCCTACCGCTGTCCAGAACACCCAGCTCTTGTAGAGCGGCTGAGAGGCTGTCAGCTCCACGGTCTCCATCGTCAGCTCCAGCGGCGTCTCCTCCGCGCCCACCGAGGCCAGCAGGGCCCCGCTCTCAT
The DNA here is from genome assembly GCA_016926755.1 of Myxococcaceae bacterium. Taxonomy (GTDB): domain Bacteria; phylum Myxococcota; class Myxococcia; order Myxococcales; family Myxococcaceae; genus Hyalangium. Next base: position 33,241 of record JAFGNZ010000036.1, read on the forward strand.
CACGCGCTCGGAGGAAGTACTCGATGGTCCGCTTCCCCGCCGGTCCGGGGAAGGTGTTGGGGACGTTGCCCGAGAAGGCTCCGCTCTCACCCCGCGCCATCGCCAGCTGCGAGTAGCCGCTCGTGCTCCCACGAGGCCGGTAGTGCAGCGTCATCGCCGAGACCCGGTCCGCGCCGGCGACCACGGCCACGTCCACCGTCGTCGTCTCCCCGAGCACGCTCGGCTTGGGCGGCGCGTGCTGCAGCTTCACCGCCTGCCGCGCTCGGTACGTCTTCTGCGCGCTCGCGAAGTAGGAGCGGATCTTCGGCGAGGCGCCGCCGGTCAGCTCGTAGTCCGGCTTCAGCTCCAGGATGTGCAGGAAGGACTCCTCCGCCCGGGCGGCATCGTCGAAGGCGGAGTGGGTCAGGGCCATCAGCTTGTAGATCTCGAGCTTCTGCGCCGCGGTCACGCCCTTCACCGCGAGCGCGAACTCCAGCTTCGGGAGGATCCCCTCGAACTCGAAGCCCAGGTACAGCTGCCGCGCCTCATCCAGGTACGGGTTGGGCGGCCCCTCGGTCGGAGCCTCTTCCTGGGCGGGCGGCGGCGCCGCGGGCGTATCGGGGGTCACCGTGGGCTCCTCGAAAGCCTGTGCGGGCTCAGGGATCACCTCTTCGACAGGTGCTGGCGCCTCTACGGGCACTTCCGGCACGGGCTTCTTCTTCTTCTTCCTCTTCCCGGACGAGAGCTTTCCGGAGCTGGACTTGCCACCGGCAGCCTTGCCAAGAGTGGGCTTCTTCTTCCGTGACTTGCCCTGCGCCCGCTCGACCTCGGCCCCCGCGGGCCCTGGCACCCCGGCCACTCCCAACGCGAGGAGCATGGCCAGGGCCCGTGCCGCGATCCTCCGTGCGCCCCAAGCCACCCCGGCTCGCCGCCATCCGCCTCGCACGAGCAGGAGCAGCAGCGCCGCCAGCGGCAGCGGCGCACCGCCCCCGGCTCCGCAGCCGAGGCCGCCCTTCTGGTCCGACTTGACGATCACCGTCACGTAGGCGGGCGCGCTGGTCAGGTCCCCATCCGAGACGCGGAGCCGAGCCGTGTACGCCCCCGGCACCGTCGGCGTGAACGACGGCGTCGCGGTGGCCGCATCCGTGAGCTGGGGCTCGCTGCCGGTGGGGAAGCCCGACACCGTCCACTCATACGTGAGCTTGTCGAGCGGATCCGGATCGCTGCTCCCCGAGCCGTCCAGCTGCACGCTCGCGCCCACGGCCACCTCCACGTCGCTGCCCGTGGCGGCCACGGGCGCCTTGTTGTCCGCCCCGTGCGTGCTCACGATCACCTCCGCCTCATCTGGCACGCTGGGAGTCTCCCCGTCCCAGACGGTGAGGCGGAAGCGGTAGCGCCCCTGGCCGGGCGGCCTGAACGTCGGGCGATCGCCAGGGCTGCCCAGCACCACCGGGCTGCCCCAGAGCTGCTCCCAGACGTACCGCAGCGCGTCCCCGTCCGGATCCGAAGACGCCGAGCCATCGAGCGTCACGACGCCACCGATGATCACCTGCTGATCCGGCCCGGCGCTGGCGAGCGGCGGCTGGTTGCCCTCGGCCGTGATCTGGATGAGCACGCTGGAGGGCGCGGAGGCCGCCTTGCCGTCCGACACGGTGAGCCCGAAGCGGACGAAGCCCGTCCGCGTCGGCGAGAAGGTGGGCCGCGGCGAGCGGTTGTCGTCGAGCGTCACCCGAGACCCCGCGAGCTGGGTCCACTGGTAGGTGAGCACGTCGCCATCCGGATCCGCGCTGCGGGTCCCATCGAGCTGGACCTCCGTGCCCAGCACCACCGCGAGGTCCGCGCCGGCTCGGGCGATGGGGCGGCGGTTCACCGCCGGATCGTCGATCTCGAAGGTGACGGTGTCCTCGGAGCTGGTGACCCTGCCATCGCTCACGGTCAGCCCCATCACCACCGTCCCCGCGCCGGTGGCCCGGAAGGTCGGCGTGGGCGAGTTGGCGGGCAAGGGCGAGTCCGCCGGGCCCGAGATCCTCCTCCAGCTGTAGGTGATGGCATCGCCGTCCACGTCGTAGCTGCCGCGCCCCTCGAGGGTGCTCGGCTTGCCCAGCTCTCCCACCCCGTCCGGGCCGGCGTTGGCGACCGGCGGGTGGGTCGTCACCTGGGGGTTGATGGCGATCACCTCGACGAAGGCGGGAGGGCTGTCCTCCACGCCATCGTTCACCACCAGGGTGAGGCCGTAGCGGCCGTCGGCCAGGGGCGTGAGGCGCGCCGTGGCCTTGTCCTCGTCGGCCAGCGTGGCGCCCGTGGCGCCGAGCTCCACCGTCCAGCGCCAGGTGAGCGCGTCCCCATTGGGATCGTCACTGCCGCTGCCGTCCAGCACCCGCTCCTGCCCGGCCTCCACCACCAGCCGCTCCGGCGCCGAGGCCCACGGCGGCAGGTTGTGGATCGTCACCGTGGTCTGCACCGGATCGCTCGGAGTGGAGTCGGAGGTGGCGACGAGCTCGAAGGTGTACGCGCCCGCGCGAGTCCCCAGGAACCAGGCGGTGGCCTTGTCCGCGTCGCGCAGCTCCACCGGGGCACCGGCCACCTGCGTCCACTGGTGGTCCGGCGTGCGGCCCAGCGGATCCGTCGACGAGCCCGCGAGCACGATCCGGCCCGGGGGCGCCGAGAAGTCCGCGGGCGCGGTGGCGGTAGGCTTCGGGTCCGGGATGTCGATGAGCACCTCGTCGGTGGAGGAGGCCTCGCCGTCGCCCACGGTGAGCGTGAGGGTGTGCTGGCCCACGGGCAAATCCACGCTGACGCTGGCGCCCCGGCTGAGCACCGTGCCACCCTCGGACCAGGTGTAGTCGAGCACGTCCCCATCCGGATCCTGCGAGCCCGTGCCATCGAGTGCCACCCGCATCACGCGCTGGGTGGGGGGGATCACCTGGTCCGGGCCCGCGCTGGCCACCGGCGGCGAGTTCTCGATGAAGACCGGGCTGGACACCTCGGCGGGGCCGTAGTCGGTGCCATCCTTCGGCCGCACCCGGTAGTACCAGACCTCGCGCTTGCGGGTGGCCGAGGCGGGGACGACGGACTGATCGATCAGGGAGGGCTGCTCGAGGCCGTTGCGGTACCAGCGGATCTCCGAGCCGGACTGCGGATCCCCGTCCGCGTCGGCATAGGTGAAGGTGGCCGTGAGCACGTCCTCCGTGCGCGGCTGTGCCGGGCTGATGGTGGTGCTGGAGACGGACGGCGGCGTGTTGCCGATGATCACCGGCGCGGACGTCTGCTGCGCGCCGAAGGAGACGCCGTCCTTGGGGCGCACGCTGAAGCTCCAGGCCTCGCCCTTCTGCGCCGTGCCAGCCGGCACCGTCCTGCTCCCGCTCAGGGAGGGCACCAGCGCGCCGTCGCGGCGCCACTCCAGCTCGCTGCCGGACTCGGGCTCTCCGTCTGGATCGCTGTAGAGGTAGTTGGCCACCAGCGCGTCCTGCGTCGTCGGAGCAAACGGGGTGATCTGCAGCGCGGTGGCCACCGGGGCGGAGCTGCCCACGATGACCGAGGTGGAGGTCACCAGCGCGCCGAAGGCCACGCCGTCCCTGGGCCGCACGGTGAAGTACCAGGTCTCTCCGGCCTTGGCGGTGCCCGCGGGGACGGTGGACTGGTTGAAGAGCGAGGCCACCTCCACGCCGTTCCTGTACCAGCGCAGCTCGGTGCCCTGCTGGGCGTCCTCATCCGGGTCCACGTAGGTGTAGCTGGCCACCAGGGCATCCGTGGCCTTGGGGGACAGCGGGGACAGGTTCACGTTCGTCGCCCGAGGCGGCGTGTTGAGGATGAGCGCGGGCGCGCTGGTGGCCAGCTGCCCGAAGTCCGTGCCGTCCCTCGGCTTCACCGTGACGTACCAGCTCTCGCCCTTGGCGGTGGCGCTGGCCGGCAGGGTCTTCAGGCCGAAGTACGCCGAGGCCTCCACCCCGTTGCGGAACCAGCGGAGCTCGGTGCCCGACTCGACGTCCCCGTCCTCATCCAGGTACGTGTACGCGGCCACCAGGTTGTCATCCGTGCCCGGCTGCGTGGGCTGGATGGCGAGGCTGCTCGCCAGCGGCGCGCTGTTGGCGATGGAGACCTCCGGCGAGGTGAGCGGCGTGCCGAAGTCCGCGCCATCTCTCGGGCGGACGGAGAAGGTCCAGCGCTCGCCCTTGGCGGTGACGTCCGCCGGCACGGTGACGGCCCCCGCGAGCGCGGTCTGCTCCACGCCATTCTTGAACCAGCGCAGCTCGCTGCCCGCCTCCGCGTCCCCATCCGCGTCCGCGTAGGAGTACGAGGCGGTGAGCGCATCCCCCGCGTTAGGCGTGGCGGGGGTGATGGCCAGGCCGGTGGCCACCGGCGGCGAGTTCAGGATCATCACCGTGTTCGAGGTCACCGTCGTCCCGGAGGTGGTGCCGTCCGAGGGCTCCACGGTGAACTTCCAGCTCTGCCCCTTGCCCAGCTTGGAGGGGGGCACGGAGAGCAGGTTGCGCAGCGAGCTGTCCTCGACGTTGTCCTTGAACCACCTCACCGTGGAGCCGGTCTGCGCATCTCCATCTGGATCCGAGTACGTGTAGGTGGCGGTCAGCGTGTCCGTGGCGCGCGGGCTGGCGGGCGCGAGGAGGGCCTGGGTGGCCGAGGGCGCGGTGTTGACGATCGTCACCGGGGTGGAGTTGACGGCCGTGCCGAAGTCCACGCCGTCCCTCGGGCGCACGGTGAAGTACCAGGTCTGCCCCTTGGCCGTGCTGCCCGCGGGCACGGTGCGCAGGTTGGCCAGGGCCGTCTGCTCCACGCCGTTCTTGAACCAGCGGATCTCGCTCCCGCTCTCGGCGTCTGCGTCCGCGTCGGCGAAGGTGTAGCTGACGGTGAGCGCGTCCGTGGACTTCGGAGCGGCCGGCACCACCGCGGCCGCGCTCACGGAGGGCGCCGTGTTGAGCACCGTCGCGCCCGGCGCGGTCTGCGGCACGCCGCACACCGGGGTGTTGTCGCAGGGGATGACGGTGAAGTGCCAGACATCACCCTTGGTGGTGGCGCTGGCCGGCACCGTCTTGAGGTTGAGGAAGGCCGCCTGCTCCACGCCGTTCTTGAACCAGTGGACCCGGCTGCTGGTCTCCGGCTGGCTGTCCGGATCCGAGTACGTGTAGCTGGCCGTCAGCACGTCAGCGGTGCGCGGCGGGCTGGGGGTGATCCGGACGTTGGTGGCGGTGGGGGCGGAGCTGCCCACCACCACCGTGGTGGACGTCACCCATTCCCCCAGATCCGAGCCGTCCCTGGGCCTGAGCGTGTAGCGCCACTGATCGTTCAGCGTGAGCGCCATCGACACCGTCCGCTGGTTGTCCAGGGCGGGCTGGAGCACGCCATTGCGGTACCAGCGGATCTCCGAGCCCAGCTCCGGGTCGCCGTCCGCGTCCAGGTACACGTACGAGACGCTGAGGGTGGAGGTGGAGCTGGGCGAGGCGGGGGTGATCTGCACGCTGCTCGCCGTGGGCGGCGTGTTGACGATCGTCACCACCGGGGACGTCACCGGGGTGCCCAGGCTCGCCCCATCCCCCGGGCGCAAGGTGAAGTACCAGAGCTGTCCCTTGGCCGTGGCGGAGGCGGGCACGGTGAGCTGGTTGAGCAGCGCGGGCTGCTCCACGTTGTTCAGGAACCAGCGGATCTCGCTGCCGCTCTCGGTGTCGCTGTCCGCGTCGGAGTAGCTGTAGCTCGCGGTGAGGGTGTCCTCCGTCCTGGGCGGCGAGGGGGAGATCGCGGCGGCGGCGGCGACCGGCTCCGTGTTGAGGATTGTCACCGTGGGCGAGGTCTCCAGCCGGCCGAACTCCTGGCCGTCGCGCACGCGCACCGTGAAGTACCACTGCTCGCCCCGGCTGGTGGCCGAGGCGGGCACCCGCAGCAGCCCGAAGAACGCCGCCTGCTCCTGGCCGTCGCGGTACCAGCGCACCTCGGTGCCGCTCTGCGCATCTCCATCCCCGTCCTGGTACGTGTAGGTGCCGACCAGCTCCTCCATCGTCCTCGGGGATGCCGGGGTCAGCGTGAGCTGGGTGGCCGTGGGGCGGTTGTTCGCCAGGTGGACGACGACGCGGTGGTTGTCCGTGTCCGCCACGTAGAGGCTGCCCACCGCGTCCAGCGCCAGGCCTCGAGGGCCACACAGGGACGAGGGGCCCAGGCCACCCGCGTTGCACGAGCTGCCGGTGGAAGAAGACTGGCCGAAGATCCGGTCCGCGCTCGCATCCGTCGTCCGCGGCGAGTTGTGTTGGACGACCCGGTCCCCGTTCTCGTCCGCGATGAAGAGGTTGCCGGTCGCGTCTACCGCGATGCCCTTGGGATCACACAGGCCCGTCTGGCTCGTGGAGCACACCGCGCTGGTCATCCCCGCCTGGCCCAGCACGAAGTCCGCGGTGGTGTCCGAGGAGCGGGGCGCGTCGTACTCGAGCACGCGGTTGTTGTTGCTGTCCGCCACGTACAGCCTCAGGGCGGCCACGCTGGTGTCCAGCGCCAGCTGGTAGGGCCCGCACAGCGAGTTCCCCGAGCGCCCTCCCCTGTTGCAGGTGCTCGTGGAGAAGCTCCCCGCCTGCCCGAAGACGGCATCCGCCGTCGCATCGGTGCCCCACGGATCGGAGTACACGAGGACGCGGTTGTTGTCGTAGTCGCTGACGAAGAGGTCCATCGCCGGGCTCATCACCACGCCATAGGGATCGCACAGCGTGGTGGCGTTCGGGGAGGACAGGCCACGGTTGCACGAGCTGCCGGTGAAGTCCGCCTGGCCGATGACCTTGTCCGCCGCGGTGTCCGTGGTGAAAGGCGGCTCGTAGAGCAGGACGCGATCGTTGGCGGAGTCGGCCACGGAGACTCGGCCGCTGGCGTCCACGGAGACCGCGGTGGGGCCGCAGAGGCTGGAGGCGGAGACGCCCTCGCTGTTGCAGCCGGACGTCAGCAGATCCGGCTGGCCCAGGACCAGGTCCGCGGGCGAGCCGTTCTGGAAGGCGGTGACATCCGCCCACGCGAGCACCCGGCTGTTGGCGGTGTCCGCCACGTAGAGCCGGTTGGGTGTCACCGAGGTGTCGATCGCCACGGAGTAGGGAGAGGACAGGCCCGCGCCATCCACCAGGTTGGAGCCGATGTAGCGGAAGCCGATCTGCCCCAGCACCGCGTCCGCCACGAAGTCCGTGGAGAGCGGGGTGTCGTAGCGCAGCAGCCGGTGGTTGCCGCTGTCCACCACATACACGTTGCCGGAGGCACTCGCGGTGAGCCCCCGCGGGTTGCAGAGGGTGAGCGCGGAGTAGCCGCCGCTGTTGCAGGTGTTGCTGGTGAAGAGCGTCTGCCCGAAGACGCGATCCGCCGTCGCGTCCCCTCCCGTGGCGAACGGGGCGTCGTACTCCAGCACCCGGGCGTTGGTGTCGGCGATGTAGACATTGCCCGCCGCGTCGGTCGTCACGTCCGCGGGGGTGCAGAGGCTGTTCGCGCTCAGCCCGCCCCCGTTGCACACGCCCCGGGTGAAGGCCACCTGGCCGAAGAGCCGGGTCGCGGGCTGCCCGTTGGTGAAGTCCACCGAGCTCCACGCCAGCACGCGGCTGTTCTGCGCATCCGCCACATAGAGCCGGTTGGGCGAGGAGGAGCGATCCACGTGGACGCCCGCCGGCCCGCTGAGGCCCACCTGGTCAATGGAGTTGCGCGCGGTGTTGAAGAAGTCCGTCTGCCCGAGGACGCGATCCGCGGCGGTGTTGTTCCCAGTAACGAAGGGCGCGTCGTAGGCGAGCACCCGGTGGGCGGAGGTGTCCGAGACGTAGAGGTTGTTGGAGGCGTCCACCGCCACCGAGGGCGCGGCGGTGACGAGGCAGGTGGCGGAGATGGGCGAGCACGAGCTGGACGTGTAGCTGTTCTTCCCCACGAGCTTGTCCGCGACCATGTTGGTGGTGAGCGGCGTGAGGTAGCCCAGCACGCGCGAGTTGCCCTCGTCCCCCACCCACACGTTGGACGCGCCGTCCACCGCCACCGAGCCCGGGTTGCAAAGCGAGGAGCCGCTGAGGCCCGCCGCGTTGCACGCGCCCGCCGTCATGCTCGCCTGGCCGAACACCCTGTCCGCCACGAAGTCCGGGACCGAGGACAGGTAGACCAGCACGCGCGAGTTGCCATGGTCGGCCACGTAGAGGTTGCCGCTCGCGTCGAAGGACAGGCCCCGCGGGTTGCACAGCGTCTGCGCGGAGATGCTGCCCGTGTTGCAGGTGGTGACGGTGAAGCTGCTCTGGCCGAACAGCTCGTCCGCGGTGGTGTCCCCCGTCCGGCCTCCCCAGAAGATGAGCACCCGGCTGTTGCCGGTGTCCGCCACGAAGAGCTCTCCCCCCGCGTCCAATCCCACTCCCCAGGGGCTGCACAGCGTGCCGGCCCCCGCGCCGCCGCTGTTGCAGGTGGCTCCGGTGAAGGACGTCTGCCCCCACACCTTGTCGGCCAGGGCGTCGCTGGCGAAGGGCGTGTCGAAGACGAGCACCCGGTTGTTGTTGGTGTCCGCCACGTAGAGGTTGCCCGCGGCGTCCACCGCCAGGCCTCGCGGGAAGCACAGCGTCCCCGGCCCCACGCCGCCATTGTTGCACCCGGTGGAGCTCGCGCTCGGCTGCCCGAGGATCCTGTCCGCGGGGGCCCCGTTGGCGAACCCCGTGGCGCTGCTCCACGCCAGCACCCGGTGGTTGTCCGTGTCCGAGACATAGATGCGGTTGGGCGTGACGCCGCGATCGATGGCCAGCCGAGAGGGGTTGGACAGGCCCCGCGCGTCCACCCCGTTGGCCAGGTTCCCCGTCATCCCCGTCTGCCCGAGCACCGTGTCCGCGACCGTGTCCGTCAGCGGCGCGTTGAAGCGCAGGACGCGGTGGTTGCCCTGATCCGACACGTAGAGGTTGCCCGCGCTGTCCAGCGAGAGCCCCGCCGGCGTGCACAGCGTGGAGGCGCCCGGCGTCCCCCCCAGGTTGCAGGTGTTCGAGAGGAAGTTGCCGCCCTGGCCAAAGACGCGATCCGCGACGAGATCCGTGGTGAAGGGGGCCTCGAACGCGAGGATGCGGTGGTTGCCGCTGTCCGCCACATAGAGGGTGCCCGAGGGATCCACCTCGACGGCCCTCGGAGCGCACAGCGAGGAGGCGTTCAACCCCGTGCCGTTGCAGGCGCCGCGGTACGGATCGATCTGGCCGAGGATCTTGTCCGCCGGGGCGCCGTTGGCGTAGGCGGTGGCGTCCGCCCAGGCCAGCACGCGGCTGTTGGAGGTGTCCGCCACGTATACGCGCGGCGGGCTGACGCTGGTGTCCAGCGCAACCCCGTCCGGCGCGTTCAGCCCCCGCCCATCGAGCAGGTTGACCGCGTTGAAGGTGGGCGTCGTCTGCCCGAGGATGAGATCCCCCACGGTATCCAGGGGCAGACCCAGCTCCTGGCGGGTGCTCGCCAGCTCAGGAGGCGGCGGCGCAGGTTCCGCGCGTTCGGGCTGCTGGCACGCGGCGCTCAGCAGGAGGACGACAGAGAGAAGCTGGCACACCCGGGGGGGGGTGGAACGGGGGGAGGGGGCCATGAACGACTCTTGGGTAGGGCGGATACGCCTCAACCTACCTCAGTTGGGCGGTGCCGCGCCTTCGGGGGGCAAAAGTGCTCCCCTCGCCGCGTTCCGCTACACTGGGGGTCCTCATGACCCAGCAGTTTGGAAAGTACCTCCTGCTCAAGCGCCTTGCACTGGGAGGCATGGCGGAGATCTGGCTGGCCAAGCAGCTCGGGGTCCAGGGCTTCGAGAAGCTCGTGGTCGTCAAGCGGATCCTCGAGCAGTTCGCGGCCGAGAAGGAGTTCGTCCAGATGTTCCTGGACGAGGCGCGGCTGGCGGCCACCCTCAACCACCCCAACGTGGTGCAGATCTACGATCTGGGGCAGGAGGAGGCCTCCTTCTACATCGCGATGGAGTTCATCGCCGGGCATGACCTGCTGGCCATCCTGCGCAAGTGCAAGCGCGCCCAGATCAAGCTGCCGCCGCACATCGCCGCCCGCCTGATCGCCGGCGCCTGCGAGGGGCTCCACTACGCGCACACCCGGAAGGACAACCTCGGCAACCCGCTGAACATCGTCCACCGGGACGTGTCCCCCTCCAACATCCTCGTCACCTACGAGGGCGGCGTGAAGGTGGTGGACTTCGGCATCGCCAAGGCCGAGTCGCACAGCACCAAGACGGAGGCCGGCAAGCTCAAGGGGAAGTTCAGCTACATGTCCCCGGAGCAGATCCGGGCGATGCCGCTGGATGCCCGCAGCGACGTGTTCGCGCTGGGCATCGTCCTGTACGAGATCCTCGTGGGGCGCCGGCTGTTCAAGCGCGACAACGAGCTGGCCATCATGCAGGACATCCTGGAGGGCGAGGTGCGGCCGGCCTCCGAGCTGCGCCCGGACGTGCCTCCGGCGCTGGACGAGATCCTCGACAAGGCGCTGCAGAAGGATCGCCGCAAGCGCTACGGCAGCGCGCAGGAGATGCAGCTGGCGCTGGAGAAGTACCTGGCCAGCACGCCCGAGCCGCCCACCAGCATCCACGTCTCGAACTTCATGCTGGAGCTGTTCGTGGAGGAGCACGTCGCCTACCGGGCACTGCTCCGGGAGCTGCCCACCGCCCGGCCGGAGCAGCTGGTCCAGATCATCGAGCAGGGGCACCGCACCGGTACCGGCAACTCGCACGTCTCCGGCTTCACCGGCCCCGGGGCCCGGCCGGAGGGCGAGCGCTCCGAGTCGGAGGTGGTGGAGGCGGTGCGCCGCCCCACGGGCCGCAAGAAGGTGGTGGCCGCGGTAGGCGCGCTCTTCGGAGTGGCGTTGGTGGGGCTGCTCTCCTTCGCGCTGACCCGCTCCTCCGCCCCGCCCGTGGAGGGCGAGGTGACGGTGGAGAGTGATCCGCCGGGCGCCACCCTGGTGGTGGATGGCCTGCAGTCCAAGGTGACGACACCGGGCACGTTGCGGATGCTGGCGCTCGATCAGGACGTCCGCGTGCGGATCGCGAAGGAGGGCCACGAGCCGCGAGAGGTGACGGTGCGGCTCACCCGCCAGGACCCTAAAAAGACCGTGTCGGTGCTGCTGCCCAGGGAGCAGGCGAAGCCCGGCGCGATCATGCTGGTGACCGAGCCGCCCGGGGCCACGGTGGTGCTCGATGGGAAGCCCCAGGAGGGCACGACGCCGCTGACGCTGTCCGAGGTGGCCTCGGGAGTGGAGCACCTGCTGCGGGTGAGCCTCGCCGGCCACCAGGAGGAGGCCGCCACGGTGGAGGTGACGCCCGGTGAGACCCGGTCGGTGACGATCTCGCTGAAGGCCCTGGCACCGCCAGAGCCGGAGCCGCTCTCGGAGGTGCGCGGCGCGAAGAAGGGCAAGAAGGAGGGCCTCACCGGCGAAGTGGAGATCTCCAGCACCCCGCCCGCGGACATCTTCCTGGGCGCGAAGAAGCTGGGGCGCACGCCGACGACGGTGAAGCTGCCCGCGGGGAACGTGAAGCTGACGTTCGTCAACACCGAGCTGGATCTGCGCCAGACGGCCTCGGTGAACGTGGAGGCCAGGGGGAAGACGCGGAGCGCCGTGGCGTTCCGGAAGGGGAAGATCGCCGCGGACGCGAAGCCCTGGGCGGACGTGTACATCGGCGAGAAGAAGCTGGGCACCACGCCGCTGGCGCCGCGCGAGGTCTACGAGGGCAGCTACACGCTGCGCCTGGTGAACAGCGAGCTGGGCGCCATCAAGGCCATCAAGGTGGTGGTGGTGCCGGGCAAGACCACCGTGGTGCGCGAGCAGCTCCAGTAGCTGGAACGCAACGAGGGCGCTCCCCGCGAGGAGAGCGCCCCCGTGTGGCTCCGCGAGGGAGCGCGGAACTACTTGGTCTCCGCCGCGGTGGCCTCGGCCTTCTTGGCGGCCTTCTTGGCGGCCTTCTTGGTCTTCTTGGCGGGCTTCTCGGCGGCAGGAGCCTCGGCGGCAGGAGCCTCGGCGGCAGGAGCCTCGGCGGCAGGAGCCTCGGCGGCGGGAGCCTCGGCGGCAGGAGCCTCGGCCGGCTTGACGGCGTCGGAGGCAAACGCGGAGGTGGCAACGAAGGCAACAGCGATGAAGAGCTTCTTCATGACGGGGATCTCCAGGTTGGAGCAGCAACGGCGCGAGATGCGACCGTTTGCGCCAGGCCCTCAGAGCAGGGGCCGTGCCACGGGCGCTTTCCTGGGAAACCCAAGCTCACATGGCTCGAAGGTGGGGAGATTCTCCTCATTTTGGACTCAAACAATGGGGAGCGTTTCCCCAGGCGCTGCCCGTGAGACCTTTGACGGCACCCCCTGTCTTCTGCGATTTGAAGGGATATGCGGCACCTCTTCATCGCGATGGCCACCGCTTGGTGGGCGCTTGGGTGCGCTGCGGGCATACCTCCTGCGCTCCTCCAGGCGCGAACCCAGGAAGCGGAGCGGTGGCAGCGCCAGTACGAGGAGGAGCGAGTCCGCTCCGAGGAGCTGGCGGAGCGGCTGTCGGCGGTGGAGTCCGAGCTGGAGCGCGTGGCGAATGAGCACGCGGAGGCCAACCAGGCCCTGCAGGTGCTGAGCGAGGAGGTGGCGCGGCTGGCGGCGGAGCGAGACTCCCTGGAGGAGCACAACGCTCAGCTCCAGGCCCGGCAGCGCGAGCTGGCCAGGCTGCAGGAGCAGCTGTCCGACAAGTGGTTCGAGTCGGCGCTCTCCCGCGCGCGGCGACACAGCCCGCCGCCAGCGCCGGCGGCCACCAGCCCGGGCGGTGGACAGGGCGCCTCACCCTGAGCGTCTCGTGAACTCTCGCGCGCCCATCCGCGGCTACCGGGCAGGCTTCCTCTTCTCGGTGGCCCTCCTGTCCGCCGTCGCGGCCTTCACCCTGTGGACGGAGGTGCGCACGGGCGAGCGGGTGGACGCGCTGGTGCGCGAGGCCCTGGAGCGCGCCAGCCTGATCGGCCGCATCCGCGTGGACACGCTCTCGCTGGAGAGCGCCATCGAGGCGCACATTCGCGCCACGGATGACGAGGAGCGCCATGCGGCCAACGCGGTGATGGAGGACATCCTCGGAAGCATCCGCCGCTCCACCGAGGCCTACACGCGCAACCTGCCGCTGGGGGAGGAGGTGGGGTGGCAACGCTTCAATGGGGCCTGTCAGAAGCTGGCGGATCAGGTGCGCGCCACCGCCGTCTTCTCCCGCCGCCACCAGGCCGAGCGGGCCCGGCATCAGCTGGCCGAGCGCATCCGCCCGCTCGTGATGGAGGTGGACGCGCTGGCCACCCAGCTGGCCCAGGAGAACACGGACGAGGCGCGGGAGCTCGTCGGCCACCTGGCCCGCATGCGGGTGCGCAACACCGCGCTGGGCACGGGGGCCACGCTGGTGGCCGTGCTCGTCTCGCTGCTGGTGGGCTGGCACATCACCTCCGTGCTGCGGCGCCAGGAGGCCACCATCCAGCGGCAGCTCGAGGAGGTGGGCCGGGCCAACCGGGAGCTGGACGCCTTCACGAGCCGGGTGGCGCATGATCTGATGGGGCCGCTGGCGCCGCTGAAGGGCTACCTCACCCTCATCCGCCGCACGGGTGGGGTGCGGGACACAGGGGCAGTGGAGATGCTGGCCCAGTGCGAGTCGAGCGCGGTGCGCATGGGCGAGCTCATCGAGGCGCTGCTGCGCTTCTGCCGGGCGGGGACGCGGGGCGAGCGCACCTCGGCGGAGCTGGACACCGCGGTGAGCACGGTGCTGCTGGAGCTGGGGCAGACGGCCACCGCCCAGGGGGTGGAGCTGGAGCGAGAGCTGGAGCAGGGGGTGCGGGTGGACTGCCCCAACCAGCTCCTCCAGGTGGTGGCGCGCAACCTCGTGTCCAACGCGGTGAAGTACACGGCGGGCCGCCCCTCGCCACGCGTCTCCGTGCGGGCCTCCCGGGCGGGCGCCGAGGCGGTGCTGGAGGTGAGGGACAATGGCCTCGGCATGAGCGCGGCCACGCGAGCCTCGCTCTTCCAGCCCTTCTTCCGCGCGCCCGAGGCCCGGGGGCTGCCGGGCCATGGGCTGGGGCTGGCCACCGCGAAGCGGTTGGTGGAGGCGCACGGGGGGAGCCTGGCCGTGGAGTCCCAGGAGGGCGTGGGGACGACGATGACGGTCCGCCTCCCGCTCCTGACGGCGCCGGAGGTGGCGGCTGGCAGGGTGGCGCCATGACTTCCATTCGAATCCTCGCCGTCGATGATGATCCTCACGCGAGGGATCTGCTCCAGCGGCTCCTCGGCACACTGGGCGAGGTGGTGCTGGCGGCGGATCCGAAGAGCGCCGCCGAGCGGCTGGCCGAGGACGGGCCGTTCGATCTGGTGCTCACGGACATGGCCATGCCCAACCCGGGGGATGGGCTCGAGGTGCTCCAGGCGGTGAGGGCGCGGCTGGCGGACACGCCCGTCATCGTGGTGACGGCGTTCGGCAACATCGAGGGCGCGCTGGACAGCATCCAGCAAGGGGCCTTCGACTACCTGGCCAAGCCCTTCGACGTGGACGCCATCCTCCGGGTGTCGCGGCGGGCGCTGGAGCAGAAGCGGCTGGTGGAGGAGAACCGCTCGCTGCGCAAGCAGGTGGAGCGCAGCACGCTGGTGGGCCGCAGCCCGGCGCTGCTGGAGGTCTACAAGCAGGTGGCGCGGGCGGCGGCGACGCAGGTGCCGGTGCTGATCACGGGCGAGACGGGGACGGGCAAGGAGATGGTGGCGCG
>JAFGNZ010000240.1 GCA_016926755.1 Myxococcaceae bacterium
AGTGCGCCGATAAGTTCCCGCCGAACCGCTACCCCGGCAATGACGTACTCGTTGACGGCAAGCGCTTTGATGCGCTGCAAGTCGGCGTGCGTGTGCTGTGGGAGATCAAGACCCATCGATTTGACACGTACAACGCCTTCATCAAGCGGCAGACGATCCTGGAGCAAGTGCCGTTGTTGCAGGAAGAGCGAGACAAGGCGACGGCATGTGGATATGGCTTCGTCATTGGGGTGAGCACTCAAGAGCACAAAGACGCTTTGCTAGAACGGGATTTCACCCTCAACATTGTCGTCACGGGGTGCAAGCGATGACCAAGCAAAGATCCCTGATCCTCATCGTCTACGCGCCTGCGCTCGTGGGCAACGACGGGCGCACGCTCGCAGTCGTCCACGGAATCGAACGGGCGCTCTCCGGTGTGCGCTTGGAGTGGGAGCTATCACAGGCGGGGCGGCCTATCGCGTTGCCGCAACGTGATGGGTGGCTCGCTGAGGCGAGCGCGCGCGGGAAATTCCCGCTGCTGTGCAACGGCGACGAGAGTTACCCCGTGACGGTTACAGGGTGGGGAAGACCTGCGGGCCTCAGCGCGGGCGGCCAGTCACAACTTGAAGTCCACGCAGAGCTGCCGCTGGATGCAGCCAGCATCACGGCGGCGGCGGATGTGCTGGAAGGCGTGGCGGAAGGCGCCCGCGCGTTCTGGGGGCGCATGTTGCCGGACGGCGTGGCGCCGGAGATGGCGAAACAGATTCGCCACTCGATGGATCAGCCACATGTCCCGCCCCGGGGCCTCCCAGCGCTCAACCTCCCCCAGCACATTCCCTCGCCAGCGATTCCCCATCACCTTGGGTGGCTGAACTATTGGTCGGCAGCCGCTGCACAAGCCATCGGGTTCCCGGACCCTGCCCGCGATGCAGACTTGCTCTCTCGGGCGCGGCGCACTGCAACGGGCGGGTGGGTCGTTCGGCTCACGGATACTCCGCTGGATCTCGACAACCCCGCGCACCTTGCGGCGCTCTTGCGCGCGTATGAGCGCTTTCCGGAGATTGGCGGGCGCGTGACTCCGGGCTGAGTGGGGCTGCTGGGCGTCTCCTGGCGCACGCCACCGGGCCGAGTTAGAGCTGTCCGACGTGCGCGGCACGGGCCGAGCTCTGAGGGCAAGATGAAGCAACCGCTTCGCCGCGCGCTCAACCGTGCGGGCATCAGCCGCGAGGAAGGGCGGATCGGTTGGCACGATCTACGCCACACCTACGCCAGCCACCTTGCGATGCGGGGCGTTCCGCTCAAGGTGATCCAGGAGTTGATGGGACACGTCGATCGAAATGACCGAGCGGTACGCCCACCTGAGCCCGGACACGCGCAGAGAGGCGGTCGGGGTGCTCGACCGGCCCTCTGCGCCCGCGTGCGACATACGTGCAACACGGATGGAGGAAGCCGCTAACCATCCGTACCCGTAAGCACAGCGTAAAAAAGTGGAGGCGGCGGGAATCGAACCCACAGCAACGCGATGGCAAACCCCAAGCAGGACGCGCCGCTACCCGCAATTGTCTTGATTCCATGCTTCGGACTGGCTGATAGCTGGAGTGCTCCTCACGTAGGATGACCGCGCGCTGCTCCACCGCTGCCCCAGACCCGAGCTTCCTCCTTGAGACTCTCCTCCCTCGCGCTCATCACCTGGGTTGTCCTGCTCTCCTCCTCCCCCGCCTTCGCCCAGGCGCCCGCCACCGCCTCGCCCGAGGTGCAGCGCCTCCAGCGCCTGCGCGGCCTCGCCGAGCTCTGGGGCGAGGTGCGCTACCGCCACCCCAAGCTGGCCTCGAGTGACTTCGACTGGGACGCGCCCCTGCTCGCGGCCCTCCCGAAGGTAGAGGCCGCGCGGAGCCGCGAGGACTACGCCCGCGCCCTCCAGCAGATGTTGGACACGCTGGGAGATCCGGCGACCTATGTCGAACCCTGGGACTTCAAAGAGCCCCCGACACGCCCCACCCCGAGCCCACGCCCCCTGCATGGCTGGGAACCAGGAGAAGTGCTGGCCATCAACCTCGGCGTCGTCTCCGCGCCAGGCGGCCTCAGCATCTTCGACTCGCGCTACGCGCCGCTCGTGGAGAGCATGAAGAAGGCCCGGGCCGTGGTGCTGGACCTGCGCGCCCGCGCCCTCACCGACGCGCGAGGCCCCTACCGCATGGTCAGCGCGTTGGAGCTCCTCGCGCCCCAGCTCTTCCACGGTGAGCTGCGCACCCCCGCCCAGCGCATGGTCCGCCGCTCCGGGTACCGCTCCCAGGTCGGCATTCCCTCCGGCTACTCGGTGGAGTTCGTCGAGGGCGCCGAGGACGTCGTCATCGGCGAGGCCCGCCCCGGCCCCCGCCCCATCGTGTTCCTCTTCGACAGCCGCACCGTCGTGCCCGCCGTGGCGCTGGCGCTCCAGCAGCGCGGGCTCGCGCGGATCCTCTCCGAGGGAGACTTCGGCCCGGGCTCGGGGGCGGAGCGGCTCGAGGTGAAGCTCGGCGAGGGGCTCACCGCCCAGGTGCGTGCCAGCGAGTTCACCGTCCCCCTGCGCGCGGACCTGCGCCTCCCCGAGCGCCCCGCCGGAGCCACCACGGACACCCCGCACCAGGCGGCCATCGCGCTTGCCCGCCGGGGCTGGAAGCTCCCCGCCAGAGCCCCGCGACCCGAGCCCCTGCCTCGCGCCCTCTGGAAGCCAGACAAGCGCTACGAGGAGTCCCCCTACCCGAGCCGCCCCCTGAGGCAGCTCGCGGCCATCCGCGCCTGGAACGTCATCCGGCTCTTCCACCCGACCCTGGAGCTGTTCGACAAGGACTGGGACCAGGCGCTGGTCCACTTCCTGCCGAAGTTCGAGGCCGCGCGAGACGCCCGCGAGTACGCGCTCACGGTGGCCGAGCTGTCCACCTGGGTGCAGGACGGGCACATCTTCCTGCGCGACCACCCGGAGGTCGTCAACCTCTGGGGAGACATGACCGCGCCGGTGATCGCCGCGGAGCTCGACGGCAAGGCGGTGGTGCTTGAGGTGATGGCCCCCTCCGCGGCCCCGGGCATCAGCGTGGGAGATGTCATAGAAGCCATGGACGGCGAGCCCTTCGCCGCCCGGCTCCAGCGCATGGCGCCGTATGTCGCCGCCTCCACGCCCGCGCACCAGCGCTTCCAGCTCCTGAAGCGAGCCCTGGGCGGTCGCGACGGCTCCACCTCCACGCTCACCGTCCGAGGCGCGGACGGCAAGGCCCGGCAGGTGTCCATCACCCGAAGCGTGGAGAACTTCGACAAGGCCCACACCGAGCACGGCCCCGCGTTCCGCGTGCTGCCGGGCAACGTGGGGTGGGTGCACCTGGGCCGCTTGCGAGCCTCGGAGGTGCCGAAGGTGTTCGAGCAGCTCGGGAACACGCGCGCCCTCGTGCTGGACCTCCGGGGCTACCCGCAGGGAGTCGTCCCAGCCATGGCGCCGTACCTGAACACCCGGAGCGCGCGCCATGGCAACCTCGCGCTCTGGAATGTCATCGAGGGCCCGTACCAGGACACGCGCTTCCACGCGCGCTCCCCGGTGCCCCAGGCGAAGCTCCCCCTCTACCGCGGGCGGACGGTGACGCTGATCGACGAGCGGGCCATCAGCCAGGCCGAGAGCGCCGGCCTGCTGCTGGAGGCGGTGAACGCGACGACCTTCGTCGGCAGCCCCACCGCGGGCGCCAACGGAGACCTCACGGACCTCTCCCTGCCCGGAGGCATCACCTTCCTGTTCAGCGGGGCGGAGATCCGCCATGTGGACGGCGGCCAGCTCCAGTGCCTGGGCCTCCAGCCACATGTCCGGGTTCATCCGACCTTGCAGGGGCTACAAGCCGGGCGCGACGAGGTGCTCGAGGCGGCGCTCCGGCTGCTGGAGGCCCCCGGCTCGACCCGCTCCGTCCCATGAGGGGAAAGAGGCAATTGCATGTCACCGGGCAAGCCGCTTCAATCAAGCGAGCGCGCCCAATGGGGGGAACCGCATGCCGCAATCGGTCCACACGGCTCTCATCGAAGTCCTCGGCAATGCCGTCCTCTCGGCGATAGGGGCCATGCGGATCGCCCCGGACCGGGCGCTGCGCATCTTCGCGGAGCACGGCATCACCCAGCTCGAGAAGACGGCCTGGTACCCGCTGGAGAGCGTGCTGGGCGCCTACCGCTCCATCCAGAAGCAGATCGGCCCGAACACCATGCGGGCCGTGGGCCGGAACATCCCCAAGAACGCGGAGTTCCCCCCGGGCCTCAGCACGGTCGAGCAGGCGCTGCGCTCGCTGGACACGGCCTACCGGATGAACCACCGGGGCGCGGGCAACATCGGCGGCTACCACTTCGAGTCCACCGGCGCGCGCAGGGCGCGGATGACGTGCGACAACCCCTACCCGTGCCCGATGGACGAGGGCCTGGTGGAGGCCGTGGCCGAGCGCTTCAAGCCCCAGGATGCGTTCTTCATCCGGGTCCAGCACGAGACGGAGCTGTGCCGCGAGCGCGGTGACGCCGCCTGCGTGTACAACGTCTCCTGGTAGCGCGCGCCGGGCCCGGTGCCAGCCTGGGTGCCCACCGCCCGGGATTGCGGGCGCTCCGTGCACTCCGCTCGGGGGCATGGCCAGTTTCGGGCCGGTCCCCATGCCGGAGGATGAACATGGCCCTGGATGCGAAGAAGAGGCTCGTGCTGGTGGGGGCGCTGCTCGGCGCCACGGTGCTGTGGGTGCGGTTCGCGAACGCCCAGGTCGACGCCCCAGGGACTCAGCAGCAGCCCGGCACCCAGCCGATGCCCATCGACCAGGCGGTGCCCGGCACCCAGCCCCAGCCCACGTTCCCGCAGACCCCGGGCGGCTTCGGCGCGGATGCCGGGATCGGCGGGGGCGGGCTCACGCTCCCTCCCCCCTTCGGCACCCCGGATGCGGGCATGGGAGGCTCGGGGCCGGTGATTCCGGAGCCCTTCCTCTCTCGCGATGGTGGCACGGCCTTCTGAGCGCCCCCCGCTGAAAACCGAATGTTCTCCGTGAACCTTCGGCATTACTTGGAGCGGAGATCGTCACCCGGGGACGTTACGCTGTGGCCCATGGATGACGCGCGCGACCATGAGGCACGAAGGACTTCTCCAGAGCGCTCGGGACTCTCTCGCCGCCAGGTGCTCGCCGCGGGGCTCGGCGGCGCGCTGCTGACGGGCGCGGCCCCCGCCCAGGAAGACAAGCGCACCCTGCTCACCCGCCCCATCCCTCGCACCGGAGAGCAGCTCCCCGTCATCGGGCTCGGCACGTGGCAGACGTTCAACGTGGGCACCGATGCCAAGGAGCGCGCCCCGCTCAAGGATGTGCTCAAGCGCTTCCTGGAGGGGGGCGGTCGCGTCATCGACTCCTCGCCCATGTACGACCGCGCGGAGCTGGTGGTGGGGCAGCTGCTCGAGGAGCTCCACCAGTCGCGCACGCCCTTCCTCGCCTCGAAGGTGTGGACCATGGGGCGCACCGAGGGCGAGCAGCAGATGCGCACCTCCGTGCAGCGCATGGGCCGCGGGCGGATGGACCTGATGCAGATCCACAACCTGGTGGACGCGCGCACCCACCTGGCCACGCTGCGCGAGTGGCAGGAGGCCGGGCGCATCCGCTACCTCGGCATCACGCACTACCAGCCCTCGGCCTTCGACACGATGGAGAAGCTCATCCGCCAGGAGACGCTGGACTTCGTGCAGCTGCCCTACTCGTTCGGCTCGCGCGAGGCGGAGGCGCGGCTGCTGCCGGCCTGCGCCGAGCGCGGGGTGGCGGTGCTGGTGATGAGCCCCTTCGAGCAGGGCGGCCTCTTCCAGCGCGTGCGCGGCAAGGCCCTGCCGCCCTGGGCCGCCGAGTTCGACTGCACCAGCTGGGCCCAGTTCTTCCTCAAGTTCATCCTCGGCCACCCGGCGGTGACGTGCCCCATCCCCGCCACCAGCAACCCCAAGCACCTCGAGGACAACCTCAAGGCCGGCTTCGGCCGCCTGCCCGACGAGAAGATGCGCGCCCGGATGGTGAAGCACCTGGGCCTCTGAGCCCTCGCCCGCCTACCCGGTGACAGAGGGAGTGTCCTTCCCGCCGGGTGTCCTGTCTCACGCGGCTGCTTACCGTGTGAGCCCGGGAGGCACGGCATGACCAAGAAGAGGGCGGAGAAGAAGGAAGGCTCACGGAAGGACGCCATCACGCACCTGGGAGAGCTCATCCGCGGCATCCAGGTCGCGATGATGACGACCGTGGAGGCCGACGGCAGCCTGCGCAGCCGGCCCATGTGGACGCACGACCGGGACTTCGACGGGGAGCTGTGGTTCTTCACCCGCGAGCACTCGGCCAAGGTGGGCGAGCTGGAGCATGACCAGCGCGTGAACCTCTCCTACGCGGAGCCCTCCAAGGACCGCTTCGTCTCCGTCAGCGGCCGCTGCCGGCTCGTGGTGGACAAGGAGAAGACCCGCAAGCTGTGGCAGCCCACCCTCAAGGCCTGGTTCCCCAAAGGGGTGGATGATCCCGAGCTGGCGCTGCTGTGCGTCAAGGTGGAGAAAGCGGAGTACTGGGACACCCCCAGCAGCCGCATGGTGCAGCTCGTGGGCCTCGTGAAGGCCGCCCTCACGGGCGAGACGTACGCGCCCGGGGAGAACGAGAAGGTGTCGGTGGGCACGGAGGAGGGCCTCACCCTCCACTGAGGCGCGCGGCTCCGACAGCCCCCGCCTATATAAGGAGGCGCCCGTGAGCGGAGCCCCCACCCGGGGCTCTGGACGTGTCCTTTCGGACACCTGGGGTTTTGCTCAAGGGTGCAAGCGCGCTGGCTTCTTCACCACCGGCAGCCCCAGCAGCTTTCCAGTGAAATCGTGGTAACGAAGTGCCGTTGAACTTGAAAACGCTTTAGAGTATCAACCATCCGCATCCGAGAGTTTCCCCGTCAGGGGACAGTGCCAGGCCGGGGCCAGCCGCTTAGCGGACTCGAGGTCATGAAGAGGGCACCTCCTGCCCTTGAAGGAATCCTGCACATGACTACGAAGGGAAGGGCAGTCTCCAAGCCCGAGGGGAAGCTGGCGATTCTGCTGCCAGGACTGGGCGCGGTCTCCACCACGCTCATCGCCGGTGTCGAGATGGTGCGCCAGGGCAAGGGCCTGCCGGTGGGTTCGCTCACGCAGATGGGCACCGCGCGCCTGGGCAAGCGCACCGAGGGGCGCACCGTGCGGATCCAGGAGCTGGTTCCGCTGGCCTCCGTCAATGACATCGTCTTCGGCGCCTGGGACATCATCAGCGAGAACGCGGCGCAGGTGGCCGCGCGCTCGGACGTGCTGAGCAAGGAGCACCAGGAGCTGGTGCGGCCGGCGCTGGAGAAGATCGTCCCCAAGAAGGGCGTGCACAACCCCGAGTTCGTGCGCCGCATCGCCGCCAACCACACCAAGGACACCAAGACGCACCGCGAGAGCATCGAGGCGCTGCGCCAGGACATCCGCGACTTCAAGAAGGAGCTGGGCGCCAGGCGCGCGGTGATGATCGTCACCTCCTCGGTGGAGACGTACACGGGCACGCCGGCGGCCACGCACTCGCTGGAGGCGCTGGAGAAGGCGCTGGACGCGAATGACAAGTCCATCAACCCCACGCTGCTGTACGCGTACGCGGCGCTGAAGGAGGGCGTGCCCTTCGCCAACGCCACGCCGAACACCTCGGTGGACACCCCGGCGCTGCAGGAGCTGGCGCGCCGCGAGGGGCTGCCGGTGGCGGGCCGGGACTTGAAGAGCGGGCAGACGATGATGAAGACGGTCATCGCGCCGGCGCTCAAGGCGCGCCTGCTGGGCCTGCAGGGCTGGTTCTCCACCAACATCCTGGGCAACCGCGACGGCGAGGTGCTGGATGATCCGCAGGCCTTCAAGGCCAAGGAAGTGACGAAGGCGGGCGTGCTGGACACCATCCTCCAGCCGGAGCTCTACCCGGAGCTCTACGGCAAGGTCAGCCACAAGGTGTCCATCCACTACTACCCGCCGCGCGGCGACGCGAAGGAGGGCTGGGACAACATCGACATCTTCGGCTGGCTGGGCTACCCCATGCAGCTGAAGATCAACTTCCTGTGCCGGGACTCGATCCTCGCCGCGCCGCTGGTGCTGGACATCGCCCTGTTCCTGGATCTGTCCAAGCGGCTGGAGTGGAAGGGCATCCAGGAGTGGCTGTCCTTCTACTTCAAGAGCCCGATGGCGCAGGAGGGGCTGCAGGCCGAGCACGATCTGTTCATCCAGACGGCGAAGCTGAAGAACACGCTGCGCGCCATCGCTGGCGAAGAGCCCATCACCCACCTGGGCCTCGACTACTACGGGGATGACCTCCCGCTCGCCAAATAATCCCGAGGCGAGGGCGTTCCCGTGGCTCCTCACCGTGATGGGGGTGGGCCACTTCGCCCTCGTCACGGCGATGGGGAAGCTGCGGTGGGAGCACACCGCGGGGGACCTGCTGCTCGTGGGGCTGGCCTGGGCCGGCCCCGCGCCGCGCCGCTTTTTGCGCGGCGTCTTCCCAATCTGGCTCACCGGCATCCTGCTGGACACCCAGTGGCTGTGGCTGGGCCTGCGCGGCGGCATCCACACCGGGGACCTGTGGGAGCTGGAGCGCGCGCTCTTCCCGGCCCCGGGCGGCACCACCTGGCCCGCCTGGTTCGAGACGCGCACCCACGCGGTGCTCGACTTCTTCTGTGGCCTCTCCTACGCGGCCTACCTCTACGAGGTGCTCCTCCTGTCGGTGCTGCTCTTCTTCCGCAAGCACCCGCGCTTCGAGCTCATGGCCTGGGCCTTCCTGGGGCTGAACGTCCTGGGGCTGGTGACGTACGTGCTCTACCCCGCGGCGCCGCCCTGGTACGTGTTGAAGTACGGCCCCGGCCCCGCGGACCTCGCGGCCCCGGCCAGCCAGGCCGGCACCGCGCGCTTCGACGCGCTGCTGGGCATCCACTACTTCGCCAGCTTCTACTCCCGCAACCCCAACGTCTTCGGCGCCATGCCCTCGCTGCACGCGGCCTACCCCACCCTGGTGGTCTGGCAGGTGTGGAGCATGGGCCGGGCGTGGCGGGTGGGCAGCGTGGCCTTCGCGGCGCTGGTGTGCTTCTCCGCCATCTACCTGCAGCATCACTACATCCTGGACGTCGCGGCGGGGGTGCTGTTCGCCCTGGTCGCCTGCGCGGCCGCGGAGTACGCCTTCGCCCGGCGTGAATCTCCGGCCCCTGCGTCCGTCACCCTCCTGCCCGGAGATGACAGCCGTGCTTGATCACCTCGTAGCCTGGATCATGGGGGACCTCTCCCCCTCCGCTCGCATCTGGACGGCGCTGGCGCCGGCGCTGCTGGCGTGTGCCTACTTCATCCTCGGCCTGCTGCTGTTCGTGGTGCGCTGCGCCATCAAGGGCGTGCCGCAGGACGAGGAGACGCTCAAGCGCGGCAGCACGGTGCTGGTGGGCATGTTCCTGCGGCACTACTTCTTCTGGGTCATCCAGCCGCTGTGGAACGTGCTCTACCGCTCGGGGCTGCCGGCCAACGCGCTGTCCATGCTGTCGGGCCTGCTGGGGGTGTCCTCGGGCGTGGCGGTGGCGGCGGGGCGCTTCACGCTGGGCGGGTGGCTGTTCCTGGCCTCCGGCATCCTGGACGTGATGGACGGGCGCATCGCCCGCATCCGCAAGGAGGCCAACCCGGCCGGGGCGGCGCTGGACTCGGTGCTGGACCGGTACGTGGACTCGGCGATGCTGATGGGCCTGGCCTGGTACTACCGGGACTCGTGGGTGCTGCTGCCGGTGCTGGGGGCGCTGCTGGGCACCTCGCTGGTGCCGTATGTGCGCGCCCGGGGCGAGGGCCTGGGCATCAACCTGCGCGGCGGGGCCATGCAGCGGCTGGAGCGGGTGCTCTTCCTGGGCGTGGGCGTGGCGCTCTCGCCCATCTTCGAGGCCATCTGGTTCCCCGACCAGAAGCACCCCATGCACTGGCTGGCGGTGGTGGGGCTCGTCTTCGTGGCGGTGATGAGCAACGTGACGGCGCTCTCTCGCTTCCGCGCGCTCGTCAACGCGCTGGCGCCGCCGCCGCCGGTGAAGCCGAAGCGCTCGGGGCTGGCGCTCTTCGGCTTCAACGCGGCGGCGGGGGCCATCGCCACCGCGGTGGACTTCGCGGCGGTGCTGGGGATGGTGGAGTGGGCCCACCTCTCGCCCGTCATCGCCACGGCGCTGGGGTGCGCGCTGGGCGGGGTGGTGAACTACACCCTCAACCGCGTCATCACCTTCCGCAGCCAGGGCGCGGTTGCGCCGCAGCTGGCCCGCTATACATTGGTGAGCGCCACCAGCGCGCTGCTGAACGCGGGTGGTGTCGCGCTGCTGACGTTGCATCCGCAACTGGCGTACACCTTGGGTTGGTGGCTGGCTCGTGGGGCGGTGTACTTCGCGTGGAACCTCCCCCTCCAGCGGGACTACGTCTTCAATGACCCGCCGGAGGCGCTCATGGAGCGCCCTCATGCGGTATGAGAGACTGACACTGCTGACGTTGCTGGCCGTGCTCGCCCTGCCGTGGGGGGCGAGCGCGAGCTCCGTGCTGCAGCCGCTGCCCTCCCGGAGCGACAACTACGGGGAGAGCTACAGCTTCACGGTGGACCTGGAGGACGGCACCTTCGTCGCCGTGGGGTTCTCCATCACGAACCTGGGGCCGGGCTCGCGCAACGGCGTCTGCCGGGCCACGGTGGTGCGCCCGGGCCGCAAGGCGTGGACGCCGCAGGTGAAGGTGGACTCGGACGAGTGGAGCTATGACGCGGCCACCAACACGCTGAAGATGGGGCCGTGCACGCTCCACGCGGGCACGGGCACCCACGTCTCGGTGCCGCTGGACGGCGGGCTGGTGACCATCTCCTTCGACGCGACGCCGTCGCCGCGAGCGCCGCCGGGCTCCGAGGTGACGGTCGGCAACGCGCGCTACCGCCACGAGGTGCTGCTGCCCTTCAGCGCTGCGAAGGTGAGCCTGAGGCTGCCGGACTCCGACGCGCCGCTGCAGCTGTCGGGCGGCGGCTACGCGGACCACTCGCACTCCACGGTGGCGCCGGCGAAGCTGGCGCGCCACTGGGTGCGCTTCCGGGCGCTGCGCGGCGAGGAGAACCTGCTGCTGCTGGCGCGCGAGGGCTTCGACGGGGGCTTCAGCCCCGCCTACCTGTGGTCCTCCGGGGCGGAGCCGCAGGTGCTGGAGCGCTTCGAGCTGCGCCGCGGGGAGGGGGACTCCAAGACGGCCACCTGGGAGGCGGAGCTCAACGGCGCGGGCGGGCCACTGACGTTGCGGGCCACCTCGCTGCTGCTGCGCAACGCGCCGGTGCAGGACCTGGGGGTGCTGGGCAGCCTGGTGAAGCCGATGGTGGGCTCGCCGGTGACGTACGTGATGCGCGCGGTGCTGGCGCGCCCGGGGCAGCCGGACCTGCCTGGCGTGATGGAAGTCACGCTGGATGAGGGCTGAGTGAGGGCCATGTCCGCCACGCCTGGAGGAGCGCCGTGAACGCCTCGCTGCTGCGAGAGGTGCATCACGTGCCGGGCGTGCGCGGCTGGGTGCGCAAGCAGGTGCTGCGCTCGGTGGCGCGCGTGGTGGAGTGGACGACGAAGCTGCCGGGGCGCGGAATGAACCTCTCGCGGGTGAATGACTGGCTGTGGGTGGGCGGCTCGGTGGCGCGCTCGCAGTACGCGGCGCTGGCGGCGCAGGGCATCACCGCGGTCATCGACATGCGCTCCGAGCGCGGGGATGACGCGGCGGCGCTGGCGGCCCTGGGCCTCGAGCTGCTGCGCCTGCCGGTGGCGGACCGCTACCCTCCCTCGGTGGAGCAGCTGATGCAGGGCGTGGAGTGGGCGCTGCCGCGGCTGAAGGCCGGGGGCAGGCTGTACGCGCACTGTGAGCACGGCGTGGGGCGCGGGCCGCTGATGGGGCTGGCGGTGATGGTGGCGCAGGGCTGGGAGGCAGCGGAGGCGTACCGTGTGCTGCGGCGGGCGCGCTGGCAGGCGACGCTGAACGATCGACAGCTGGGGGGGCTCGCGGACTTCTCCGCGGCGTGGGTGGCGAAGGCAGGCCAGGGCGGAGCCCCTCCTGGACGTACAGGCTCCTCGGGTGCCACGGGTACCTGAGGGCCCCTCAATGTGGACAAAGGTCTGGTAGCGCCCTGGCAGGTCCCTGATAGAAGAGGTCGCGAGCTATGAGCCGTCCCTATCTGCGACACCAATCCGCCCGCATGTTCGAGAACGCCTTCCTGGAGGCGTGCTCGAGAGTGCACCCGTCGATCCCGTTCATCTTCTACATCCCGCTGACGCTGGGCTTCTTCGGGTGGTCCCTGTACGGGGGGAAGACGACGCTGGGGTACAGCGTGCTCTTCGTGCCGCTGGGCGTGCTGACGTGGATCGCCATGGAGTACCTCATCCACCGCTACTTCTTCCACTGGGAGGGCAATGGCCCGTTCACGCGGCGGGTGCATGAGATTGCCCACGGCTACCATCACAAGTACCCGGACGACGCGGATCGGCTGGTGATGCCGCTGGGCGCGAGCATCCCGATGGCGATCCTGATTGGCGGGCTGCTGTGGCTGGCGGGGGCGCCGCTCATGACGATCCCCTACTTCTGCGGCATCGTCTGGGGCTACCTGTCCTACGACTTCATCCACTGGTCCACGCACCACCGCACGCCGCGGACGGCCTGGGGCAAGGCGCTGCGGGCGCACCACATGGCGCACCACTTCGCGACGCCGGACCGCAACTTCGGCATCAGCAACATGTGGGTGGACCTCCTGGTGGGCAGCGGTGGCCGGCGCACCCGGCCCACGAAGGAGGACTCCGTGGAGGGCTCCTCCGACGAGGCGACTCCCGGCGTGACGGAGTAGGCACGAGCTCCCTCGTGTCACGCGCCGTTCTCTGCCTCCTCTGCTCCCTGCTGTGCGCCTGCGCGACCACCCGCGGCGGCGCTGACGGCTCGGAGGAGGACACGCTGGAGTCCTTCCTCGACTCCGCGCCCCCGGGCCTCGTGTGCGGGGAGACCCGGCTCGTGGGGGCCACCGCCTTCTCCGCCACCTGCCTGCCCGTGGACGGGGCGCCCCGCCTCAGCGTCACCGGGTTGGAGGCCCTGCCCGAGCCGCTGCGCGACTGCGTGCTCACGAGGCTGCCGCTGGAGACGGGCCACGTGGCTCCGGCGGCGTGCCTGCAGGGCGCGGCGCAGGTGCTCCAGGGGCGGCTGCACCAGCTCGGCTGGCTGGAGGCGACCGTCTCTCCGCCGACGAACCGCCCCGGCCTGTCCGAGGCCGAGCTCACCGTCCAGCTCGGCGGCCGCTATCGGGTGGGCCCGCTGCAAGTGGAGCAGAGCGAGGACGGGCGCGTGGAGCCCCACCGCATCCTCACGAAGGCCCGCGCGGCCGCGCCCGAGGGCTCCTGGTACACCTCGAGCGTCCTGGCGGCGATGCACTCGCGCGTCTTCCAGATGCGGAAGTTCCGCGCGGTGTGGGTGATCGGCGGCGTGCCGGATCCCGAGCGCAAGGTGGTCCCCGTGACCATCGACGTCTGGGAGAAGCCCTCGCGCGAGCCGGGCAGGCCGAAGCTGAGCAAGCACCGCGGCTCGAAGCGAGCGGAGCACTGCCCGAGGCGTGGCACCATCTGCCTCAACGGCCGGGACTGCACCTACGACCACCGGCTGGGCTGCACCGTCTGCACCTGCAGGCCAGGCCGCTGGTGACCGCGACGAGCGGTCCTGGCCACGCCAAGCCTCCCCACTGCTAACCCTTCCTAGCCCTGCGCCGCGCGCTTTTCCCCCCGGAGCAGAACTCGATGGACTCTGGCCGAGGTCCGCCGCCGCCTTCAGCACCTGCTGCTGCGCCGCATCGGCCACTGCCCGCTGTGCCTGCGCCATACCAACTCCCGAGTCCCTCCTCGAGGACCGTCGCGCATCTGATCAGGTAGTATTAAGGCGGTCCCTTTGAGGAGGTCATCTGAACGCAAGTTCACATGTCGCCTGCGATCCTCTCGTGCTCTAGGAGAGCCATCGTTTCACGCGGTCACGAAAGGACGGCGCCGAAGATGGCTGCCCACTCTCCAAAGCACGCAACCCATCCTAAGTCTAAGAGGGTGTTGAGCCGAGGCAGGTAGGCACAAGGGGGCTTCCCCGGCGCAGCGCCAGGCCCCACTGCGCCCCGGCGTGCAGCGCGGACTGCCTACCTGCCATGTCGGACCCGGCTGATGTGATGGCAGCCACCTGAAACGAGGAGGGTGGCGGACATGGAACGGTTGGGACTCGTCTTTCAAGTCGAGCAGGAGCTGGAGCGCGTTATTTCGTTGGGCCGGCTGCCGGAGGGTGGAGTGCTTCCCTCGGAGCACACGCTGGCGCGCCGCTATGGCGTCTCCAGGAGTACGGTGCGCGAGGCGCTGCTGCGGCTTTGCACACGAGGCCTGGTGGTGCAGCACCCCGGGCGCAACAGCCGCGCGGTGGCGCTGGATGAGGCG
>JAFGNZ010000241.1 GCA_016926755.1 Myxococcaceae bacterium
CTCGGCGAGCGGAACCAGTGGCCGGCGATGGACGTGCTGGCGTCCCTCTCCCGCGTGATGAGCGGGATCGCCACCAAGGAGCACAAGAAGGCCGCCGGCAAGCTGCGCGAGACGCTCGCCACCTACGAGAAGCAGCGGGATCTCATCCTCCTGGGCGCCTACCAGTACGGCACGGACCCCCGGACGGACTACGCCATCGACAAGTACGACTCCATCATCGAGTTCCTCAAGCAGGACACCCACTCGAACTCGCCCTTCGAGGAGACGGTCAACCGGCTCATTGGACTCTTCCAGGACTGACGAATCGGGGTTTTCCGGGTTAGGATGAGGGGGACATGCCCCCCTACCGGTTACAGACCCTCCTGGAGATGCGCGAGCGCGCCAAGGAGGAGGCAGAGCAGGCCTTCTCCGCGGCGGTCAAGGCCTTGGAGAAGGAGAAGGTGGAGCTGCGCCGCCTGGAGCAGGATCTCGAGCGTCGCAAGGCCGAGCGCAAGGAGAAGGTCCGGGCCTACCTCAACGAGGTGATGGCCAAGGGCACCGGCATCAACGGCATGAACATGATGAACCGCTTCGATCAGCGCCTGAAGGACGAGGAGGCGCAGGTGGCCCTCGACATCGAGCGCCAGAAGGAGGCGGTGACGGTGGCCGAGAGGCTGGTCGAGCAGCGGCGTCGGGAGATGGCGGAGGCGGCCAAGGAGCTCAAGGCCATCGAGAAGCACAAGGAGAACTGGCAGAAACAGGTGAAGTACGAGCGCCAGCAGCGCGAGGACCTGAACCAGGAAGAGATTGGCAATGCCTTGTTCCTGGCCCGCCAGCGCAAGTAACCTCTCCCCCTTTCCAGGTGTGACGCGATGAGCCGAGTCGAAGACGATCGCCAGGCAGACCGGGTAACCCAGCGCCTCCTCCAGGAGAAGCAGCGGGCCGAGGCCAAGTCCAAGCAGCTCCGGGAAGGGGAGAACGCCTTCTCCAAGCTGGTGCAGCAGTCCCAGGCGGACAAGGGCCAGACGCAGCAGCAGCGGGAGACCCGGCAGAGCCTGGCGCAGCAGGTGCTCGCGCGTGTCACCAAGGAGTCCGCGGGCTCCGAGACGCGCCAGCAGGAGGGTGCCACCTCGCGGCAGGCCGCGCAGCGCCAGGAGACGGGCAAGGCCCACGGGCGCATGGAGGCGAAGACGAACGAGGAGCGTGTCCAGGCGGCGCTCTCGGGGGAGACGGAGCGGACGGCCGAGGGCCACCAGGCGGACGCGGCCCATGGCGAGCAGACGGCCGCCGGGCGCAAGTACGATCAGGGCGTCTCCTCCTCCCGCTCCGAGTCCCGCAGCACGGACGCGAAGGCGGAGGGCGACTCGAAGGCGGACGATCGCAACGCGGACCTGCGCAGCGCCGGGCGCTCTGGCCAGAAGGGCGACGTCAAGGCGGACGCGGACTCGAGCGGCGGCCAGAGCGGCGGCAACAAGGACCAGAAGGGCGGGGGCGAGGCGGCGGCGGCCGCGGGCTTCCGCTTCAACCCGGCGCTGATGGCGCCGGTGCCGGTGGCCAAGCCCAAGCCCAACGCGGGCTCGGATCGGCTCCGGGCCATCGCCAACGAGATCGCCCAGAAGATCGTCGAGCGGGTGCGCGTGGGCACCAACGGCGCGGGCAACGCGGAGTTCCAGATCGACCTGCGCAGCAACGTGCTCAGCGGCCTGTCCATCAAGCTCAGCGCGAAGAACGGGAAGATCCAGGCCGTCTTCAGCGGCAGCGATCGTGACGTGCTCAAGATGATCCAGGAGCAGAGCGAGGGCCTCAAGAGCCAGCTGGAGAGCCGCGGCCTGAAGCTCGAGGAGCTGCGGTTCGAGGCTCGCGCATGAGCCTTCGGCGGGATGATGAGCCAGGGCTCCACGAGCGGACCATGCTGGTGGACCTTCGCCAGATGCGCCCGGCCAGGCCCTGGAAGCCGTTCCGCTTCCGGAACCTGGAGCGGGTGGACCGCGCCCAGACGGACCTGGCCGCCATCGCCAACCGGCTGGCGCCACCACCCGCCGCGGTGGAGCCGATATACGCCCGCCTCAAGGAGCTGTTCGACGCCGACGCGAACGTGTCCCTGGTGTCCATGCAGATCCGCCCCAGCACGGAGCTGCGCCGGCACCTGGGAGATCCCTCCTTCCTGGCGGTGCTCGCGCCCGGGGCGCTGAAGAGCCGGATGGTGATGGAGGTGGAGCTGGCGCTGGCGCACAACCTGGTGGACATGCTGCTGGGCGGCGCCGGCGAGACGGTGGGGCTGCGGCCGCTGACGGACATCGAGGAGGGCGTGATGAGCTTCGTCGTCCTCGAGGCGCTCAAGGCGCTGTCGCCGGCGCTGGAGCCCGCCCTGCCGCGCCTGCGGATGGAGACCGTGGCGCACAGCGTGGACGAGGTCGCCTCCCGGCTCGGGGACGACGAGCTGGTCGTCGTCACCCAGCTGAACGCCACGCTGGGGCCCTACGGGGGCATGGTGCGCCTGGTGGTGCCGTCCTCGGTGATGAGCACGGCCAACGAGAACCTCAGCGAGGCCGAGCGCAGGACACGGCTGCGGGCCGACACCCGGCTCAACCGGCGGATGCTCTCCACGGTGCGCACCTGGCTGCGCGCCGAGATCGGTCAGGCGGAGGTCTCCAGCGCCGATCTGGAGCAGCTCCGGGTGAAGGATGTCGTGCTGATGGACGCGCTGACGGCGCGGCCGGATCGCGGCGAGCAGGGGATGGCGACGCTGCGCCTGGGCCTGGGCAACTCCCGGGTCGAGGCGGACGTCTACGTCGAGGAAGGGCAGTACAAGGCGCGCATCAAGGACATCATCCTGGGCGAGCCGGCCTTCCAGCCCGTGCTACCTTCGTCCGACGAGCAGCGCGAGGAGCAGAGCGCGGGAGAGAATGAGGACTACAACCCAGGGACGACGGATCCGTCTCTGCAGGCAGAAGGGAATGCCTTGGACGCAAACAAGCCGGAGGGTGGCGAGCTGCTGGCCGACATCCCGCTGCAGCTCGCCGTGGAGCTCGCCCGGGTGCCCGTCACCGCCGACGAGGTGGTGGCGCTGAAGGTGGGACACGTCATTGAGCTGCACCGCTCCCCGGGAGAGCCCGTGGAGCTGTCGGTCAATGGCAAGGTGGTCGCGCGGGGCGAGCTGGTGGAGGTGGAGGGCCAGCTCGGCGTCCGCGTGCTCTCCCTGGCCGGGTGAACTTCGCCGGCCGCCGGGCGGGCAGGGGGCACGCCCTGAATCGAGGGAGTGCCATGGCGGTCCCGCCGCCGAATGGACTAGCCTCGCTCCCAGTCATGGTGGTCTCCCCCCTTTCGAACGTGCGCTGGGTTCTCCTGGCCAGCGCCTTGCTCCTGCTCACGCCTGCTGGCGCCCTGGCGGAGGCCCCAGCGCCCGCCCCGGCGCAGCCCGCGGCCACGGCTCCGGTGCCCGTCCCTCCCGTCGCGGCGGTGCAGGCGCCGGCTCCTCCCCCTGTCGCTCCTGCCCAGGCCGCGGCCCCGGCGGTGGCCCTGGCGGATGAGCTGCCGGACCCGTTCGCCACGGCCCCCATGGCGCCCGAGGAGCCCGAGGGGCTGGGCTGGACGCTGGTGCGCACGCTGCTGCTGCTGCTGGCGGTGCTGGGCTGTATCTACCTGACGCTGAACGTGGGCCTGCGCCGGCTGATGGGGCTGCAGGGCGTCTCGGCGGGGCGCCAGTCGCTGGTGACGGTGGTGGAGCGGGTGCCGCTCGATCAGCGCCGGACCCTCTTCGTGCTGAAGGCCGCGGACGAGTACCTGCTGGTGGGCGGCGGCGAGACGGGCCTTCAGCTCCTGTCGAAGCTCGACACCCAGGCCGTCGAGCGCATCCGCGCCGAGCGCCCGCCGGCCAACGTCGTTCCCCTGAGCCCCTTCCTCCAGAAGCTCCTCTCCCGTCGGACCGGCTCTACGCCGCGTTCCTGAAGACTGCCCTCGTGAGCCCCTCGTCCCTCCGACAGCCCCTGTCCCGCATCACCCCCTGGCTCTTCGCCGCCGCGGTCGCGCTCCAGCCGGCCGTCGCCTTCGCCCAACGCCGCAAGGGCGGTGGCGGAGCGGAGGCGCCCCTCCCCGACAACGTCGCCCAGGCCGTGACGAGCAACGAGTCGTTCGCCTCGCGGCCGCTCATCCTCATCCTGGCGCTGGCGGCGCTGGCGCTCGTCCCCTTCATGCTGATGATGGTGACGAGCTTCGTGTAGATCTCGGTGGTCGCC
>JAFGNZ010000242.1 GCA_016926755.1 Myxococcaceae bacterium
CGCGCTCACCGGGCTGCGTCAAACCCCTGAGCCGTCATGAAAACCGTGGTGCACACGGCAGCCCACGGAACCTGCAGGAGGTCCCGAGAAAAGCCATCGCCTCACCGGACGCGGCAGCATACGCATGGAGTCCACCCCCGCCAATCGGCTTGGCGCCTCACCGCCCCAGCCCGCCCTCCGGCTCGGGCTCGCCGGCCAGCGCGCGCTGGTACACCGAGAGATCCGACGGTGTGAAGAGCACCACCGTCACCTTCTCCACCCGCGGCAGCCGCTCCAGCGCCGCGCGGATCTCTCGCAGCGCGATGCGCGAGGCCTTCTCGATCGGGTAGCCGTACGCGCCCGTCGAAATGGACGGGAACGCCACCGTGCGCAGGCCGTGCTCCTCCACCAGCGCGAAGACGCTCTGGTAGCAGCGCGCCAGCTGGCCCGCCTCGCCTCGCCCGCCCCCCTGCCACACCGGCCCCACCGTGTGGATGACGTGGCGCGCCGGCAGCCTGTAGCCCTTCGTGATGCGCGCCTCGCCCGTGGGGCAGCCCTGGAGCGTGCGGCACTCCTCCAGCAGCTCCCGCCCCGCCGCCCGGTGGATCGCCCCGTCCACGCCCCCACCGCCCAGCAGCGCCGAGTTGGCCGCGTTGACGATGGCGTCCGCCGCCACCTTCGTAATGTCCCCCTGCACCAGCTCCAGGCGTGGCTCGCTCATCACCTGCCCTCCAGTCGCAGCGTGGCGTCGACAGCGGCCGAGCGAGCTCTCCTCCCGCTTCCCGCTGGAAGACTCATGACTACCTTTCGCCGAAGCGAAAAGGCTTCCCTTCTCGAGAGGATGACATGGCAACACTCAGGCGTGGACTGGTGGACAAGGTGAAGAAGGCCGCGGCGAGGATGAGCACGCGCGGCGTCCAGGTGGCGACCCAGGCGGGCACGCGCGGAGCCCGGGCCCTGGTGGAGACCACCGTGGCCGCCGTGAGGACCGTGGACAGGCTCGAGGAGAAGCTGGGCTTCCGCTCGCACAAGGGCAGCGCCGCCGCGCGGTCCGCCACCGGTGGCATGGCCTCCAAGCCCAGCTCCCGGCGGCCCGTGTCGCGCGCCTCCAAGCCGATGAGCGCGAAGCCCGCGCGCACCACCGCGAAGCCTCGCCACGGCGCCGAGCCCTTCCCCGAGGCCCGGCCCGTGGCGCTGCGCGAGGGCGGTCGCAAGACGATGCCGGCCGTGGCGCCCAAGCGCTCGAAGAAGGCCCCTGGCAAGCAGCTCAAGGTGAAGCGCGGGCAGAAGCACCTGCACACCGGCCGCTAGGCCTCGCTCCAGGCAGCGGGGTTGAGCCCTCTCCAGGGGGCCCGCCGCGCCGGGGTGGGCCGCGTTCTTTGAGATCCACGGCGACTGGGCTAGCAATAGCCCTTCACTCGGGGCCGGCGGCAGCCCTCCGCCCCCGCTCGAGCCCCTGGAGATCGCCCATGGCCGGACAGCCGACGCCCATCCCCTACGTCCCGGAGGAGCACTTCCCGCAGATCGATCAATGGTTCAGGGAGTGGAACGAGGCCATCACCGCGGACGCGCTGCCGCGGGTGGGCTTCATCGTCCCCGGGACGGCCGCGGGCTTCCTCTACCAGACGGACAGCTCGGTGGCCTGGGTCGAGAGCCTCATCGTCCCCAAGGAGGCCGACAAGGAGGAGCGCAACCGGGCGCTCGACGCCATCGTGCACGCCATCATCGCCGAGGCCCAGAAGCTCGGCTTCAAGACCCTGCTGGGCTCCACGCAGGTGGAGGCGGTGGTGAAGCGCGCGGAGAAGCTCGGCTTCACCTACGTGAGCGGCGGCTTCCACCTGGTGGCCATCCAGCTCTGAGCTACCGGCGGCTGGCCTTTCGCGGCGCCGCCTTCGCCTGGCCCTTGCGCTGCTGTGGCGAGAGCCGCGTCACCGTGCCCGGCTTGCGCACCAGGGCCGCCTGCCGCGCGCGCTCGGCCTCCTCGCGCTCGGCCGCCGCCTTCGCCGCGCGCTGCTCCGCCAGCACCGCCCAGCGCTTCTTCAGCGCCTCGCGCAGCCCCGGCGCCCCCAGGTCCACCTGCGCCTGGTGCAGCCGGTAGTGCAGATCCTCGCGCAGCGTGCCGCGCTCCAGCGCCGCCTCCGCCGAGCCCGTCATCCCCAGCACCAGCTTCGGCCGCTCCTCCTGCGTCTGCAGGCAGCGCAGGATGTGGCCCTGCGCCTCCAACCCCAGCTTGGAGATCTCGGGGATGAACACCACCCCCTTGGGCCGCTTCAGCGCCTCCGCCAGCTCCGACGGCTGGCGAACCTCCAGCAGCGGGCCCTCGTGCTCGAAGTGATACGCCGCCTCCTGCGCCCACGAGCGCCGTTCTTCCTCCGTCCCCCCGTAGAGCAGCAGTGACGCGCGGTTGGTGACGAGCTCCTCTTCGCGATAGCCGCGAGGTATCAACACGTCTAACCGTCCTTCCCGGAAAAAGAAGTCACCCCCAGTTTAACCCCCCCACGGGTTGGGCGTCGATTGGCACACGGCCCTATCAGGCCGAATTTCCGGCCTCTGGAATCCAATCGGGGCGGATTTTCATCATTATTAGAGGTCCACGAAACCCCACCCCGGGGGTTCTCTGGCCGCAGGGGGCGTGGGCACCACCAGCACCGGCCGCTGGCAGCGCGCCATCAGCTCGCGCACCACGCCGCCCGGCCGGCGCGCGTGGCCCTCCAGCTCGCCCACACACACCACGTCCACGCCCTCGCGCTCGGAGGCCTGGCAGATGGCGAGCGCCACATCCCGGGCGCTCACTCCCTCCACGCTCCAGCGCACGGCCGTGTCCTCCGGCGGCACCAGCGACCGCAGCCGGCGCAGCACCTCCTCGCGCTCGGCCGGGGGCTCGGGCAGCACCCCGTAGTGGTCCGTCCAGTCCGGATCGCTCAGCCGCTTCACGTGCACGTGGAGCAGGTGGATGCGCCCGCCCGGGCCCACCAGCTGGCGCGCCTGGGCCAGGGCGTGGAGGCTCGGCGCCGAGAAGTCCACCGGCACCAGCACCCTGCGCGGGGGCAGGGGGCGGAGCGCCCGCGTGGGCGAGGGAGGCACGCACACCACGGACTGCTCGGCGTGCCGCAGCACCCCCGCGGACACCGAGCCATGCCACCACCGCTGCAGGGCCGCGCGCCGGTGCGTGCCCACCACCAGCAGATCCACCCCGCGCGCGCGCGCCACGTGCAGCAGGTGCTCGTCCCGCCGGCCGTACCCGGGCTCCAGGTGGATCTCCACCTTGCCCTCGCCGGGCAGCGCGCCCACCCGCTCGCGCACCTCGCGCAGCAGCACGCGCTCCACCTCCGGATCCAACGCCTGGAGGCCGCGCACCACCGGATCCAGCATCTCCACGTGCACCGGCGAGTGGATGCCCAGCCGCGTGCGCTCGTCCGGCGGCGAGCAGACATACGTGGCGATGACATCACAGGGCCCCACCTCGCGCAGCGAGTGCAGGAAGTCCACGGGCCCGCGCTCGTCGCCCGAGGCATCCACCCCCACCATCACCAACAGGCGCCGCCGGCCGCGCGCCCAGTCCGTCAGCCCCCCCTCCTTGCGCACCACGAGCAGCGGGGCCAGGGCGTGGCGCGCCAGGCGCTCGGGCAGCGGGGCGCGGCGCCAGAGCGAGCCCCCCCAGCCCTCCGCGGCCACCACCCGCCAGCGGGCGCGCCGACACTCCCCGTCATTGGCGAGCGCCTCCTCGACATGGGGAGTCCACACCGTGCGCACCTGCGCGCCCAGGCGCCGCAGGCGCTCGGCCTCCGCCTCGAGGCGTCCATTCAGGGGCCCGCGCGCCGGGGCGCTCTCACCGCTGGGCTCCTCGTGCTCCGGCACGCCGCACAGCACCAGGGGCTCTCTCAGCCGGGCCGCCAGCGCCGCCGCGGCGGTGCCTGCCTTCAAGGAGTGCGCGGACAGGTTCGTGACGCAGACGATGGGCATGGCGGCCTCCTCACGAGCACTCGGGGCTCTCCTGGGAGAACACACGGAGGCCCCTCGCCTCGTCGCCGCCGCCCGGAGGCTCCACGCCGGCCAGGCTCGGGGAGCGCCAGGCCGAAGCGCGCCCGAGGCGGCGGGCCCTGGCCCCCTCGGCCGCCGCGGCTCAGCGGCCGTGGCCGTCGTACAGGGTGTGGTCCTGCTCCGGGCCGGAGCCGCCGCGCTCCCCGTCATGGCCGAACGTGATGAGCATCGGCCGCTTGCCGTTGCTCGAGTACACGTACGGCCGGCCCCAGGGATCCACCGGCACCGCGGGCAGGAACTCCGGCACCAGGAGCTCCAGGGAGCCCTCCTCGGGCAGGGAGCCGCGCGCGGCGCGGTACTTCTCCAGCGCGGTGTGGATCACCTCGAAGTCCGCGTGGATGCGCTGCCAGGAGGGGTCCTCCCGGCGGCGGAACGCGGTGGAGGCCAGGGCCACCGCGGTGCACACCAGCACCGCCAGCCCGAGCAGCAGCCGCGAGGGGCGAATGCGCAGAGGAGTTGGCGAGTCGCTCATCGCTTCACATCACATCGCCCGGTAGAGGGGCACGGGCTGCTGCTTGCCCTTGAGCTTCACCGACGGCAGCTCCTCGAAGGCCATCTCCCGGCCCTGGACGAGCTCGCGGGTGCGCTCGCCCACGAGGATCTCCCCCGGGCCGGCCAGGGCGCACAGGCGCGCGGCCACGTTCACCGCGTCGCCGATGCAGGTGTACTCGGTGCGCATGGCGCCGCCGATGTTGCCGGCCACCACCAGGCCCGAGTTGATGCCGATGCCCAGCTCCAGCACCAGCGGCCGCCCCTCGAGCTGGTGGGCCGCCCACTCGGCCTCGGCCTCCGCGTGCAGCTCCGCCATGGCCCTCATCATCATCTTGGCCGCCTGCAGCGCCCGCAGCCCGTCATCCGGCCGGTGCACCGGCGCGCCCCACACCGCCATCAGCCCATCTCCCAGGAACTTGTCCAGCGTGCCCCCGCACGTGAGCACCGCGTCCGACAGCCGCCCCAGCACCTGGTTGAGCACGCCCACCACCTGCTCGGGAGGCAGGCTCTCCGCCAGGCCGGTGAAGTTGCGGATGTCCGCGAAGAGCACCGTCACCTCGCGCTTCTCGCCAGTGAGCACCACCGTGTCCGGGCTCTTGAGGATCTCCTCCACCACCGCGTCGGAGGTGTAGCGCGCGAACAGCTTGCGCATGCGCTCCGTCTCGCCGGTGCGGCGCATCACGCTCTCAATCCGCGCGGACAGCTCGTTCATGGAGGCCGACTTGTTGACGTAGTCGTCCGCGCCCGCGCGCAGCCCCTGCACGCGCTCCGTCTCGCCGTCGTTGGCGGTGAGGATGATGACGGGCACCTGCCGCGCCGGGCCGTCCTTGAGCCGCCGGCACAGCTCCACCCCGTCCAGCCCCGGCATGTCCAGGTCCGTCAGGACGATGGCCGGCTGCGTCTTGCCCACCTGCTCCAGGGCCTTGTACGGATCATCGAAGCACAGCACCTCGTAGCCCAGCGCCTCCAGCCCCTCCTGCACGAAGGCGCACGCCAGCGGGCTGTCATCCACCACCATCACGCGGTGCTTGCCCTCGGTGGCCGGCCGCGGCTGCTCCAGGCGCCCGGAGATGCGCCCCTGCAGGCTGAGCGCCTCGTAGATCTGCTTGTAGGTGCAGTAGCCGATCTCCACGAGGATCTCTCCGAGCTTGCGCCCGTCCTCGCGCTGGCGCGCGAGCGCCTCCTCCAGCTGCCCGAGCGTGAGGTACTTCATCCCCACCAGCAGCTCGCCCAGCGGCGGGTGCGAGGCCGCCTTCTCGCCGTGCAGCCCGAGCGCCTCGCCGAGCGCGTCCTGGATCTGCTCGCGGGTGACGTAGCCCAGGGAGATGAGCGCCTCGCCCACGCGCTGGCCGGTGAGGGCCTGCAGCGCGAGCGCCTCCTGCACCTGAGTGGGCGTGACGATGCCCAGCTTCAGCAGGAGGTCACCAAAGAGGGGACTGGAGGCACTCATCTATGCGGGGCTCTACCGCCCGAGAGGGGCGATCACGGGGCTTTCCCTTCCGGTATGGCTTCGAGCCTACCCCACCGGGTCCCACACAGGGAGCGAGAGAAGCAAGGGTGAAGTCATGGAGGACCCTCACCTGTCCCCTGGGGGGTGGACCGAGCACGGGATTGCCTTACATCAGACCACCTGATGCCACCGGCTCCAGCCCGCGGGGCCAGCCCCTCTATAAGGAAGAGAAGCGGCCGAAATGAAAGAGGCCGAGGCCCCATGCCCTCTCGTGGCACGGCACCTCGGCCTCCCAGATGACAGGCGCGTCCAGGGACTACTGCGCCTGCGGCACGTCGTCGGCGTAGCGGGTGAGGAAGTCCACGCGGCGGTTGGCGGCGCGGCCCGCCGCGGTGGTGTTGGGCTGCACCGGGCGATCCGGGCCGTAGCCCTTGGGCTCCATGCGATCCATGGCCACGCCCTTCTTGGCCAGGTACTCACGCACCGCCTCCGCGCGCTGCTGCGACAGGGTGCGGTTGAAGTCCGCGGGGCCGCGGTCATCCGTGTGGCCCTCGATGACGACCTTGACGATCTCCGGGTGCTCGTTGAGCACCTTGGCCATCTGGTCCAGCAGCGTGTTGGAGCGGGCCTGGATGGAGGACTTGCCGCTGTCGAAGTAGACCATGTCCTTGATCTCGATGCGGTCCTGCTTGATGGCCACCAGCTGCTTCTGCGCCGCGGGGCAGCCCTGGTTGTTGGCCGGGCCGGCCTCGCTCGGGCAGTTGTCCAGGTGGTCCGCCAGCGTGTCGTTGTCGGAGTCCTTGGCCGGGCAGCCCTTCAGCTCGGGCAGGCCCGCCTCGCTCGGGCAGGCGTCGTTCTCGTCCAGCAGGCCGTCATTGTCCGCGTCCTTGGCAGGGCAGCCCTGGCGATCCACCGGGCCGGCCTCGGCCGGGCACTTGTCGGCCGAGTCATCCAGCCCGTCGCCGTCCTGATCCGGGCAGCCGTTGCGGTCCGCCGGGCCCTTGAGCGCCGGGCACTTGTCCTCGGAGTCCTGCACGCCGTCGCCGTCCTGGTCCGGGCAGCCGGCCGCGGTGGCCGCACCCGCAACCGCCGGGCACTTGTCGGCCACATCCTCCACGCCGTCCTTGTCCTCGTCCTTGAGCGGGCAGCCCTTGGCGTCCACCTTGCCGCCGTCCGTCGGGCAGGCGTCGTCGCGGTTCTTCACGCCGTCGTTGTCGTCATCCAGGTCCGGGCACTGGGAGGGCGTGTGCCTGGCGCCGGCCACGCACTTGGGCGGCATGCCGCCGAAGGCCATGCCCATCAGCACGCGGAAGTCCGGGGTGCCCAGCGTGTCGCCGAAGCCCATGCCGCCCATGGCGAACACCTCGAAGGTGTCGGACAGGGGGCCGCGCACGCCCACCAGCGTCTCGGCGGCGAGGAACTCGCGGCCGAAGGGCAGCCACATGAGGACGTTGGCCTCGTAGCGCACGCCCTCGCCCACGGAGGACACGCCCACGCCCAGGCGCAGCCGGTTGTAGGCCTCGCTGTTGTCGCCCGCGCCAATGGCCACGCGCGGACGCAGGTCGGCGCCGATCTCGAAGCCGGCGCGCAGGCCCTCCGTCTCACGGCCCACCATGATGCGGGGGGTGGCGCGCAGCGAGTTCTCACGCGCCAGCGAGTCCGGGCTGCCCAGCGGCAGGCCCACGCTGACGCCGGCGGCCAGATCCACGGGGAAAGACTCGGACTGCTGCATGATGCCCAGGGCGATGTTCGCGATGGGCGTGCCCAGCTTGAAGCCGCCCTCGGGAGCGCCGAAGGCCGAGTTGCTCACGTTGCCCTGCTCCTGGCTGAGCAGGAGGGGCACCTGCAGGCCCACCTCCAGCGTGTCCCCCAGGCCGTAGGCGGCCACCAGATGGCCGGTGGTGCGGTGGTTCACCACCACCACCTCGCGGAAGCCGTCATCCTCCGCGGGATCGATCAGCTCGGGCGTCAGCGGCTTGTTCTCATAGTGGCCAATCAGGCCCAGGCGGAAGCGGCCGCCCGGCAGCAGCTGGCCGGAGTTGATGAGCAGCGAGCCCGCGCCGCTGGGGTTGAACTCCAGGCGCTCCACTTCGAACTCGGGGAGGCCGGCGGGCTGGGCCAGCGCGGAGGTGCTCAGCACCAGCACGGCGAGGAGACTCATTCGGGCGACAGGAACGCCCGAGCGCGTCGAGAAAGAGGTCAGTCGGTTCATGCGATCATCCATCTGTGCGGTCGGTGGCCTGGCAGAGGCCCTGATGGGCCGGCGGGCGCTTCCCCGGTCCATACCAGGGCGCGCACACAAGTCGAGGTTTCATCTCACGTCCAGAGAAAAACCCTGTTTGTTGCCCCCCGGGTACGGCCACACCTCCCTCCCCCGAGGGGTTGGCTCACGGAGCATGTGAGGCCGCGAAGGGAAGGGGCCGCTAGGACGCGGGGAGCGTGGGCGACGAGCGCGACAGCTCCAGGATGAAGGTGGAGCCCTTCCCCAGCTCGCCCTCCACGCGGAGCGTGCCCCCGTGGGCCTCGACGATCTGCCGGGAGATCCACAGGCCCAGGCCCAGGCCGCGGATGTGGCGGGTGGGCTCGGCGCGCTGGAAGCGCTGGAAGATGCGCTCCTGATCATCCGGGGCGATGCCGAAGCCCTCGTCCCGGACGGACAGCCGCGCCTGCGCCCCCAGGGCCTCCACCCGCACCTGGACCGGGCGCCCCTTGCCATACTTGGCCGCGTTGGACAGCAGGTTCATCACCACCTGCTCCAGCCGCAGCCGATCCCACGCGCCCACCACGGGCGCCGGCGCCTCCACCCGCACCTCGCAGCCGGCCTTGGAGAACTCCTCGGCCATGCGCGCCACGCTCTCGCGCGCCAGCGCCGCCAGGTCCAGCTCGCAGCGCTGGAGCTGGAGCTGCCCGGTGGTGATGCGAGACACGTCCAGCAGGTCATCCACCAGCAGCCCCAGCCGCTCGCCGGTGAGGGCCACGCGCTCGGCGCGCTCGGCCAGGCTGCGCGGGCTCCGGGCCTCCTGCGCCATCTTCGCCAGCACGCGCAGCTGGAGCTGGAGCGCGTTGAGCGGGTTCTTCAGCTCGTGGCCCGCCACGGAGAGGAAGTCGTCGCGCAGCTTCAGCGCCTCGAGCGCCGCCTCGTAGAGCCGCGCGTCCGTAATGGCCAGCGCCGCCCGGCCGGCGATGCTCTCCAGCAGGAGCTGATCATCCCGCCCGTACGGCCGCCCGCGCGCCGCGCGCAGCACCAGCAGGCTGCCACACGCGCGGCCGCGCGCCACCAGCGCCACGGCGATGACGTCCTGGGGCCCG
This sequence comes from Myxococcaceae bacterium, assembly GCA_016926755.1. Taxonomy (GTDB): domain Bacteria; phylum Myxococcota; class Myxococcia; order Myxococcales; family Myxococcaceae; genus Hyalangium. The sequence continues at coordinate 9,272 of JAFGNZ010000242.1, forward strand.
CGGCGCTCGAAGTAGGAGCGCAGCGCCGCCTCGGGGCCGACGCCCACCAGCGCCTCCGCGTCCATGGCCCTGAGGAAGAGCGTCTGCCCGGTGGAGACGACGGCGCCCTGGAGCCCCTCGCCCACGCGCATCCGGCGCTCGCGCACCATCTCCTCCAGCAGCGCCCGCGCCGCCGCGTCCGGGTGATGCACCGCCGCCAGCTCCAGCCACTTCCCATCCTCGGAGACGAGCTGGACGATGCACCCTTCACCCACGGCCTCGGTCACCCCGCGGGCGAGCACGTCCATCACCTGGGTCAGATCCAGCCCCGCCTCGGCCACCAGCTGGCTGACGCTCACCAGCAGGTGCAGGCGCGCGGCGCTCTGGCGGCTCTCCTCCTCCGCCGCGCGCGCCTCGCGCAGCAGCCGCGCGTTGTCCAGGGCGAGGGCGGCGCGGCTCGCCAGCTCCTCGGCCAGCGCCACGTCCTGCGCGCCATAGGGGGGCTTGTCGCGCCCCCGCAAGAAGGAGAGCGCCCCCAGGACGCGCTGGCGCGCCACCAGCGGAGCGATGATGAAGGAGCGGGTACCTACCTCCTCGCCGAGCCACGAGACGCGGGGATCGGCCGAGTATTGGGGGATCATCTCCGGCGTCACGTCCGTCCACACCTGTGGCTTGCCCGTGCTCAGCGCCTGGCTGATGAAGGGGGCGCGGGCGGCGTCCGGCCAGTAGGCCACCAGCTCCTTGGCCAGCGGGGTCTTGTCCGGCTCCACGTGCAGCACGGCCACCCTGCGCCCCTGGCCCGCCTCGAGGACATCCACCACGCACCAGTCCGCGAAGGAGCCCAGGGCCAGCCGCGCCACCCCCTCCACCGTCTCCTCCCACTCCAGCGAGCGGGACAGCAGCGCGCTGGCGTCCGCCAGCAGCCGCAGCCGCTGCCCGGCGGACTCGGCCTGGAGCCGCGCCGCGTGCTCGCGCTCGTAGAGCAGGGTCCGCTCCATCGCCAGGCCACACTGGCGCGACAGCCCGAGCATGGAGGCCCGCTCCGGCGCGCTGAAGCGCCGCGGCGCGCCGAAGACGAAGGCGATGACACCCAGCACCTTCCCCTCCGCCAACAGCGGCAGCAGGGCCATGGCGTGGTACGCCGCCGGCTCCGGCCGCGTGGCCAGCTCCGGGTAGCGCGCGCGCAGCTCCTCGGCGGACTCCAGCCACATGGGCGTCGCGGTGCGCGCCACCTCGTAGCCGGGCTGCCACTCCCCCGTCGGCTCGCGCGGCAGCCGCCGGAACTCCTCCACCATCTCGGGCGGCAGGCCCACCGACGCCGCGAGCTCCACGGCCTTGCCGTCCGGAGCGATCAGGTGCACGGCCCCGGCCACCGCCCCCATGGCGGGCACGCCCAGCTCCAGCACCACCCGCGCCACCTCGTTGCGGGTGAGGGCACGGCCGAAGCCCTCCGTCACCTCCTGGAAGCGGCGCAGCCGCAGCACCTCGGCCTGCTCCGCCTCGGCGCGTACCTCGGCGAGCGCGCGCCACGCCTCCTCGACTCTCCGGTCCCGCCCCAGGGCAATGCCCACCAGCCGCCCGCACAGCCTGAGGCGCCTCAGCTCCTCCTCGTCCGCGGCATGAGGCGCCTGGAACCACGCCACCAGCACCCCCACCCGTGCGCCGTCCGAGAGGAACAGGGGCATGGCGGCCAGCGCTCCCGAGCCCAGCCGCTCGCGCAGCGCGGGCTCGCCCTCCAGCAGCGCGTCGTTGGCCAGCGCCTCGGCCACATACGGCCGGGGCGCCTCCAGGCTCCCCAGGTCCTGGCGCAGCAGCAGCGCCGCGCAGGCCGCCGCCTCCTCCTCGGACAGTCCGGGCGTAACATGCGTGCACAGGGTGCCCGTCTCCTCCCGCCAGCTCACCCAGCCGCCATCCGCCGGCAGGCTGCCCAGCGCCGAGCGCAGCAGCTCCTCCAGCACGGCGCGCGTACACGGCGCAGCGACGAGCGGCTCCAGCGCTCGCGCCACGTGCTCCACCGCAGCCACCAGGCTGCTCTCGGGCAAAGGCATGCCCCCCCCACCCAGGCCGACTCGAGGCCTGGAGGCGCAGCACTCTAGGCATGTGCCCCCCCCTTGGGGGAGCCCTTCCTACGTGCGCGTTGGGTTCTGGATGGACGGTGAGACTTCAGTGCTCGAAGACGCGCAGGAAGGCGAAGGCGATCTCCAGCACGATGAGCGCGACGATGGTGGCCTCGAGCGTGAGCGAGCGGGCGGTGTCCACCTCGCCCTTGAGCAGCCCATAGGTCTGCGCCAGCAGCCCCTGCTTGCGCGTGACGGAGGCCTGCCACGCGGGGATGCGGAGCCGGCGCACGGCCGCCTCGTACACCTTGGCCAGGTAGAAGTCGCCGATGATCTTCAGGCTGTTCTCCACCCGCTCGATGAACTCGTTGAGGTCCACCAGGGTGGCGAGCGTCTCGCGCACCAAATCCCGGTAGGGGCTGCGGAACAGGGCTGTCCACCCGTGCCGCCGGGCCTGCACCCGGTCATGGATGCTGGCGATGTGCCCGTCCAGCAAGTCGTCGTAGAAGCGGAACTCCAGCAGCTGCGCGTTGGCGATCTCCAGCAGGTCCGGGATGTCGCGCGAGCCGGAGGGCTCGTAGACGAAGGCGCTGTTCCAGTCGATGACGACCAGGTCCTCCGCCGAGTAGCTGAAGCGGCTCTGGATGACGGCCTCGCTCTGCGCGGAGGCCAGGGGCCGCGCGTCCGTCTCTCCCAGCAGCAGGCGGGCCAGGTCCGCCCGGGCGAGGATCTGCTCGGCGGAGGGGTTGCCGCGGATGCGCTCGGCGAAGAGGACGGTGTAGCTCTCGTTCTGTTCCCACGTGCGGCGCTCGTGCACGGCGGAGGCGATGGTCTTCCGCACCCCGTCGATCAGCTCGCCGGAGAGGGCCTCCAGCGCCTGGCTGTCATAGAGCTCATCGGCCAGGGAGATGAGCTGCTCGAGGGTGGAGCCCTCGGGGATGGGGACGGCGAGGATGATGGAGGCGGCGCCATGATCGAACAGGCGCGCGGTGGCGTCCACGGTGACGGGCCCGCCGCGCAGGGCGAGCACCCGGCGGCCCAGCTCGTAGGCGACGGGGGGGTTGGGCAGCTGGATGTACTGGCTGTTCTCGCGCGAGAGCTTCAGGCGGCGCGCATCCTGGGCGAGCACCCGACGCGCCTTCTCCAGGTCGATCTCGTCGGCGATGTCATAGATGCGATAGCAAAGCGCGAGGGCCTTCTCGAAGATGAGGGGCTCGGCAGGCATAGGGGGCGTGGAGCTTACCTTCACTCTTCCCAGAGCACGCGCAGAGACAGCTCGATCGCGTCGAAAGGTTCGGCACGAACAGCGGCGTCGTCCGTGTGGGCACCCAGGAGCACATAGCGCGTGCCCTCGAGCCGGAAGACCTCCAGGGTCCGCACGTCCGGATCCACGAGCCACACGTGGCGCACGCCCTCGCGCGCATAGGCCGGGAGCTTGGCGCCGCGATCCCTCGCCTCCGTGGAGGGCGAGAGCACCTCGCAGACCCAGTCCGGGGCGATCGTCAGGGCCGGGACGCGCGGCAGCTTCGACATGCGCTCGCGCCGCCACCCCGCGAAGTCTGGCACCAGCACGTCACCGCCCAGATGGAGCTCGGGCGCATAAAGGATGATCCAGCCGCCTGGACCTCCGCGCCCGCGCTGAAAGGGGCCGATGAGCTCACCGCCCAGACTGGAAGCCACGAGGGCATGGGGCGTGGCGGGCCGGGGGCTGGCATACAGCTCTCCCGCGACGATCTCCCCTACCTGGTTGGGAGGGAGCGCCTCCAGGTCTTCATAGGTGGCGGGGCGTCGCGGCTTCTGGGACATGGCTGCTCTCGCGGTCATCATGCCCGGCATCCTACCGCATGGGTCTGACACTGGGAACCCACCTCACAGGTTGCCTACTGCACCCCGGCCTGTCCACTGAGGACGTCGCTGAAGTCCAGGTGCGAGACGAGGCTGGCGCGGAAGCGCTCGGCGCAGGAGGCGTCCGCCTTGGGCACCAGGGCGCACTGGCGCTCGGCCAGGGCCTGGGGCGCGGTGGCGGCGCGCTCGAGGCGGGCGTTGTAGTGCTTCCAGTCCTCCTGCGTGAGCGTCTGCGAGGGCGTGTCCGACTGCCCGACGCTGGCCGGAGCCCTGGCGGCGGCGGCCTGCGCCTGCTTCTGGTATTGGCTCAGCCCCTCTTGAAGCCTGGGCGCCACCTGCCCGTAGGCCTCGAGCGCGGCGGAGAGGGCCTTCCAGTCATTGCGCGCCCACGCGTCCGCGTAGAAGCCGCGCCAGGCGTACTGCTTCTGGTGGCACTCCATCTCGGTGGTGCCGTAGCCGGTGCCCATGGCGCGCTCGCCCGTGGAGGTGTCCGTCCACTGGGCCTCCTCGACGGCGGCGCAGGCGTCGGCGATCCAGCGGTTGTAGTCCGCCTGCAGCCCCATCCACTGCTTGAAGGTGGCGGGCTCCTTCTTCTTCAGCGGGACGATGACCTTGTCGAGCGACGTGTTCATCGCCTTCTTGAGGCACTCGGCGCGCGCGCTGAGCTGCGCCTTGAACTCGACATTGGAGTCCGGCTCCTTCTTGGGGAGCGGACAGGCCTTGTTGGCCCAGGCCTCGACGGCCGGGGGGTTCGCGGCGGACAGCACCAGGGCGAGCGTGAGCGAGAGCATGCGCCGGGTTTAGCAGGGAAGGGGCACTGACGGGCGCTCAACGCGGCTCGTGTGGCGGGAAGACGACGGGCTTGCCGGGGCCCGGCGCGTCATCCGGCAGGTTGCCGACATGGCCCGGGGTGGGCACCGGCCGATCTCCGGCCTCCCGCTTGAGGCGCTCCTCGTCCTCCGGCAGCCGCGGCTCTAGGGTGGGGTTCTCGTGCTCGGCCATGGTGGGCTCCTCTCCGGGGTGTCCGAGCCTTCAAGGTAGGGAGGGCGCGGCGGCCACGCCCGCACGCGCGCACGGCCGCTCGGCCGCCTGCCAGCGGGCAGGAGCCCCACGGCTCAGGGGGAGGGGCGCCGGGGCTGGTGCGGGGTGAGCTCGGTGCGCACGTCCCACAGCTCCGGGAAGAAGCGCGTCTCCAGCGCCCGGCGCAGGAAGGGCACCCCCGAGGAGCCGCCCGTGCCCTGCCTGAAGCCGATGATGCGCATCACCGTCATCATGTGCCGGTAGCGCCACAGCTGGAAGCGCTCCTCGGTGTCCACCAGCTTCTCGCACATCTCGTAGGCGTCCCAGTGCTTCTCCGTGTCCTCGTAGATGCGACGGAACACCTCCACCACGGCCTCGCTCTTCTCGTACGGCAGGCGCCAGTCGCGCTGCACGTGGCCGGCGGGGATGGAGTGCCCCATGCGCGACAGGTGCCGGAGGAACTCGTCATACAGGCTGGGGGACTCCAGCATCCGCTCCAGCTCCGCGTGCTGCGCGGGCACGTGCTTGAAGGGCCCCAGCACCTTGGCGTCCTTCATCCCCAGCATCATCTCCACCGCGTGGTACTGGAAGCTCTGGAAGCCCGAGGCGTGCCCCAGCACGGCGCGGAACTCCAGGTACTCGTTGGGCGTGAGCGTCTCCAGCACGCTCCACTGCTCGAAGAGCATGCGCTGGATGTGCCCCATGCGCGCGAAGCTCTTGAACGAGGGCTCCAGCTTGTCCGACTGCACGTAGCGGATGCACGCCGTCAGCTCGTGGATCAGCAGCTTCATCCACAGCTCGCTCGTCTGGTGCTGGATGATGAAGAGCAGCTCGTCATGGTGCGGCGGCTGCGAGCGCGGCACCTGCGCGGCCAGCAGCCGGTCCAGCTGCAGGTACTCTCCATACGTCGTGTGGCCCGCCAGCTCCGTGAGGATGCCCGGCTCCATGTCGCGGTTGCTCATGAGGCGGCATTCATGCCCCCTGCGGCCCCGGCGCGCAATGGCTCTCTGCCTGGAAACACGAAGGCCGGGTGCGAGCAGCGCTCCGCGCGCCCCCACCCGACCTTGCAACGTTGAGACAGCCCCCCCAGCTTCGGACCGCTTCCGCCGCACCCTCAAGAGAGGTCTTGTCCGAAACCTTACCGTCTCGACGTTTCAAGTCTCACGACCGACGTATCAGGTTGAGCTCCCACCCTGGGACGCGGCGGCCAGCGCCTTGGCGGCGGCCCGGCCACGGGGCAGCTTCACGTCCTCCACGCTGTCGGGCGGCGCGTAGTCCACCCATGCGGACGGACGGCGGTTCGTCTTGGTCAGCATGCGCAGCTTCTGGTAGTGCGCCGCGCAGTAGCCCTTGGTGCGGCTGGGCGAGCCGCAGCCAATGATCGCGCACGAGCGGGCGCCCCCCGCCGCCGGCTTGCGGCCCCGGCGCTTGCCGCCCGCGGGAGCAGCCGCCACCTTCGCGGGACGACCTGGGGCCCGCTTGGCTGGCTTCGGACCCTGCGCCCCGAACAGCGGCGCCATCGCCGCGGCCACCGGCGCCAGCCGCGCGGCGACATCCCGCAGGGCGTCCAGGTCCGAGGTGCCCGCCTCCAGGCGGGAGAGCTCCGCGCGCAGCGGCTTGAGCTGGAGCTCGATCTCATGGCGGATCATCTCGCGAAAAGCTTTGTCGACAGACATTTTGGGAAGACTCCTAAGGTATGGGGAAATGTGTGCTTGAGGCTATGACATGCTTGAGACGGCTGATAAAGCGCGGAACGTCTCAAGCCCTCAATAGCTCTCAAGAGAGAGATTGTCGATTCTCTTTACACAAGAGTTGTCTCTGTAGCTTACGTTTCCCAACGTGGCGCTTCCAGCAGGGGCTCGCTTCCCGGCAGGGCGTGCGCGCGCGCGAGGAGGTCTCCCCGCATCCCGAGGAGCGCGCGGCGCAGCGCCTCCTGCTCCTCCTCATCCAGGGTGGAGGTGAGCCGCGGGAAGGTCTCGAGCTCCTCCTCGCGCGCGTGCGCCACCACCAGATCCTCCAGCGCGGTGAGGCGTGCCCACCACTCAGCGCCGCCAGGCTCCTGCTCCTTCAGCTCATCCGTCAGCTCACTCATCGCCAGGTGATCCTCGGCCTGCTCCCGAGCGCGGGCGCGCCCCTCCACGCGCTTCAGCAGCGGGGAGAGGTGGCGCTCCTCGAGCAGCGCGTGCACCCGCAGCAGCACGAGGAGCGCCTCGAGCTGCTCGCGCTGGGCCTGGGGCTCGCGCTGCGCCTCGTCGGCCCCGAGCGCCTCGAGCCGCCCCTCCAGCTCGCGGTGCTGCTCGGCGAGGATGTCGAACGGACCCATGACCTCTCAACCATCGATATGCTCGCCTCGGGGAACAACCGGGGGAGGAGTCACGCGCGCCAGCAGTGGGGCGTACGGCACTCCGTTCTCCGCTCGGAGCAGGTGCCTCCCGTCCTCCCTCCAGCCAGGAGCGCAGGGCTCGGCCGGCTGCCCGGTAGCGAGCGCGGACCGGGCTGGCGGCAGGCGTGCCCGTCCCCATCTTCTCCTCCCGTGGACACCTTGTTCAGCGCCGCGCGCCGGGCCGTGTTCCGTCTGGCCGAGTCGGGAGCCTCCCTCTCGGCGCGGTACCACCGCGCCCGACTGTTGGGTTCTGAACACATCGATTCCCACGGCCCCCTCCTGCTGGTGGGTAACCACGGCGTGTGGGGCTACGAGACGCCGGCCTTCTTCCACCTGGTGCACCAGGCCACTGGCCGCTACCCGCTGGGGCTGGCCGAGCGCGGCTTCTTCCGCATCCCGCTGATCCGCACGGTGCTCCCCTGGCTGGGCGGCGTCGAGGGCACGCATGACAACGCCCTGTCCGCGCTGCACGAGGGCCACCTCGTGGTGTGCTACCCCGGGGGCGCGAGAGAGACCTTCAAGCGGCCTCAGGGGCGCTACATGCTGCGCTGGGAAGGCGCGCTGGGCTTCGTGCGGCTGGCGGCGCGGGCCGGCGTGCCCATCGTCCCCTTCGCGGGCTTCGGCGTGGACGACACCTTCCTCTACCCGCCGGGCGAGGAGCGGCTGTGCGTGCGGCTCTCCGAGAAGGAGAAGTACCGCCTGCCGCTGGTGCTGGGGCTGGGGCCGCTGCCGCTGCCGGTGCGCCTCACCTTCGCCGTGGGCGAGCCGCACGAGCCGCCCCCCGCGAACGCGTCCGAGTCCCGCCTGAAGGCCTTCCAAGAGCATGTCGCCGCCAGCGTGCGGCAGCTCTTGCTGCGGGCGTGCCATGCTTGAGAACGTGACCGCGCCCGCGCACCGGCTCGTGCCTGACGCGGGGGAGATCCAGTACGGCTACGAGCTGCCGCTCGAGGAGCGCATGGTGCGCGGCGCGCCGGTGCGCCTCTTCACCTTCCCCAGGGCCTGCCAGGACATGGCGCGCACCGTGGTGTGCCTGCCGGGGCTGGGGGCCTCCGGGCGTTCCTTCGCGCCGATGGCGCCGCTGGCCTCGCACCTGCGGCTGCAGCTGTGGACGCCGCCGCTGCGCACGCCCATGACACACACGCCGCTGCGGTGGAACGTGGAGGCGCTGGCGCACCCGTCCGCGGGGCTGCCCGAGCGCTTCGCGCTGCTGGGCTCGTCCTTCGGCAGCCTCGTGGCCCTGGCCCTCTCGCTGGCGCGCCCGGAGCGCGTGCGGGCGCTGGTGCTGGTGTCGCCGGTGGCCAGCGTGCACCGGGTGCGGCGCCTGGCGCTGAGCCTCTCCACGCTGGTGCGGATGCCCAAGCCCTTCGCCTACCTCTTCGCGCCCGCGGTGGCGCGCGCGCTCGGCGGCGCGAAGCTGCCTCCCGAGGGCCGCTCGGAGATCGTCCGCGAGGCCCGCCGGCTCTCCCCGCTGGAGCTGCTGCGCCGCCTGAGGGACGTGCTGGACGCGGACTACCTGGAGGGGCTGGAGCGGCTGCGCGTGCCCACGCTGGTGGTGCATGGCGCGCGGGACCACCTGGTGCCGCTGCGCTACGCGCGAGACGTGGCCCGCCGCATCCCCGGCGCCCGGCTGGAGGTGCTCCGCGAGGCCAGCCACCTGCCGTACATGAGCCACTCGCAGGCCTTCAACGCCTTCGTCGGAGACTTCCTGCTGCAGCACCTCTCTTGAGCCCCTGACACGTCTGCTCCCACACCCATGGCCGCCACCACGCACCTGTCTCGCTCCGCCCTGATGTTCCTCTCCCGCCGCGAGGGGCTGAAGGACATGGCCACGCGCCTGGGGCCGCTGCGGGAGCTGGCCGGCCGCTTCATCGCCGGAGAGCGGCTGGAGGAGGCGGTGGACGCGGTGAAGGCGCTCAACGCCCAGGGACTGCTGGCCAGCTTCGACCACCTGAACGAGGCGGTGCGCACCGAGGCGGAGACGCGCGAGGAGGTGCGCGAGTACCGCCGGCTCCTGGCGCGCATCGACGCGGTGGGGGTGAAGGCCAACGTGTCGCTGAAGCTGACGCAGTGCGGGCTGCTCTTCGACCCGGCGCTGGCGCTGGAGAACGCGCGGGCGGTGGCGGCGGAGGCGGCGGCGCGCGGCTCGTTCGTGCGCGTGGACATGGAGCAGAGCGCGGTGACGCAGGCCACGCTGGACACGGTGCGCGCGCTGCACGCGGAGTTCGGCGAAGAGCGCGTGGGCGCGGTGCTGCAGAGCTCCCTGCGGCGCACGGAGGCGGACGCGCGGGCCCTGTGCGCCGAGCGGGTGCGCATCCGGCTGTGCAAGGGCGCCTACCTGGAGGGCCCGGAGGTGGCGTTCCAGGACAAGCGGGACGTGGACGCCCACTTCGTCCGCGTGATGCGCGTGCTGCTCGACAGCGGCGTGTACCACGGCATCGCCACGCACGATGAGCGGATGATCGACGCGACGCTGGACTACGCGGCGAAGCAGCGGCTGCCGCGGGGCGCGTTCGAGTTCCAGATGCTGTATGGCATCCGGCGGGACCTGCAGGTGCGGCTGGCGAAGGCAGGGTTTCCGGTGCGCATCTACGTGCCCTACGGGCGGCACTGGTATCCCTACCTCATGCGCCGGCTGGCCGAGCGCCCGGCCAACCTGTGGTTCGTGCTGAAGAACCTGGTGAGGGGATAGCTTGCGAGCGGCGCCCCGCGCCCTCCACCTTGTCTTGGATACCTCGCGCGGAGGACTCCCATGTGGGCTCGCTGGCTGACCGTCATCCTGGGCGCCTGGCTCTTCGTCGCTCCGCTCGTCCTCGACTACGCCGACCGGGCCGCTCGCTTCAATGAAGCCATCGTCGGCCTGGCCGTCGCCATCGTGGCGCTGCTCTCCGCGTCCTTCCCCGCCCTCCGGTTCGTCAACGTCGCGCTCGGTGGGTGGCTCCTCCTGGCCCCGCTCCTGCTCGGCTACGGAGACACCACGCTGCCCACCGCGAATGACATCATCTTCGGCGTCCTCATCATCTGCGCCTCGCTGGCCTCCCCGGAGCAACCCGCCGTCCGCGGGCCCCGCCGCACCGCTCCAGCGTGAGGCAGCGCTCCGCCTGGCCGTCCACGCATCGTCGTGGCGAACCCTTCCTCCCCCGCCCTCCCGGCTGGAGGGGGAGGGGGCCCGGGGCGTAGCCACCTCTGGCGCCGAGGCTCGCTAGCTTTCTGCCATGGCGCTGCCTCTCGAAGCCTATGCCCTGATCGGCGACACCTACAGCGCGGCCCTCGTGGGGAAGGATGGCTCCATCGACTGGCTGTGCTGGCCCCGGTTCGACTCGGATGCCTGCTTCGCCGCCCTCCTGGGAGACGAGCGCCATGGCCGCTGGCGCATCGCCCCCACCGTCCCCATCCTCTCCGTCCGCCGCCGCTACGTGCCCGGCACCCTCGTGCTCGAGACGGACTTCGAGACGGCCGAAGGCACCGTGCGCCTCATCGACTTCATGCCCCCGCGCGACGCCACGCCGGACATCGTCCGCATCGTCCGGGGCATGAGGGGCCGCGTCCCCATCCACATGGAGGCCTCGCTGCGCTTCGGCTACGGCGACCGCACCCCGTGGATGCGCTCCACCTTCTGCTGCGTCTCCTCCCGGGCCGGGCCGGACGCCACCCTGCTGCGCACCCGCATGCCCATGCGCGTCGAGGAGGGCTGCGTCTACTCCGACTTCACCGTGGCCGAGCATGAGCAGATCCCCATCGTCCTCACCTGGTTCCGCTCCCACGAGCGACAGCCCCGCTCCATCGAGGCCTTCACCGCGATGGAGGAGACGTACGCCTGGTGGCGGGAGTGGAGCGGGCGCTGCAAGTACGAGGGCCCCTGGCGCGAGCAGGTGCTCCGCTCGCTCATCACGCTCAAGGCCCTCACCTACTCGCCCACGGGCGGCATCATCGCCGCGCCCACCACCTCGCTGCCCGAGCACCTCGGCGGCGTGCGCAACTGGGACTACCGCTACTGCTGGCTGCGGGACGCCACCCTGGTGCTGCTCGCGCTGCTGGACGCCGGCTACACCGGGGAGGCCCTCGCCTGGCGCGACTGGCTGCTGCGCGCCGTGGCCGGGGAGCCCCACGAGCTTCAGATCATGTACGGGGTAGGTGGAGAGCGCCGCCTCGTGGAGATCGAGCTCCCGTGGCTGCCCGGCTATGCGGGCTCGCGCCCGGTCCGCATCGGCAACGGGGCGGTGGCCCAGCTCCAGCTCGACGTCTTCGGCGAGGTGATGGACTGCCTCCACCAGGCTCGCCACGCTGGCGTGCCTTCGCCTTCGGACGGCGAGGTGTGGGATCTACAGCGCCACCTGCTGCACTTCATCGAGTCCTCCTGGGAGCAGCCGGACGAGGGGCTCTGGGAGGTGCGCGGTGGGCGGCGGCACTTCACCCACTCGAAGATCATGGCGTGGGTGGCGGTGGACCGGGCGGTGAAGAGCGCCGAGCACTACGGGCTGGAGGGCCCGCTGGAGCAGTGGCGAGCGCTGCGCGATCGCATCCACGCGCAGGTGTGCGCGCGGGGCTTCGACTCGCGGCGCAACGCCTTCGTGCAGGCGTATGGCGCTCGGGAGCTGGACGCGAGCCTGTTGATGATCCCACAGGTGGGCTTCCTCCCGGCGGAGGATCCGCGCGTGCGCGGCACGGTGGAGGCGATCCAGCGCGAGCTGTGCCACGACGGCCTGGTGCACCGCTATGACACGCGCCGGACGAAGGACGGGCTGCCCCCGGGCGAGGGCGCCTTCCTGGCGTGCTCCTTCTGGCTGGTGGACAACCTGGTGCTGCAGGGCCGCGCGGAGGAGGCGCGCGAGCTCTTCGAGCGGCTGTTGGGGCTGTGCAACGACGTGGGGCTGCTGGCGGAGCAGTACGACGTGCAGCGGCGGCAGCTGGTGGGGAACTTCCCCCAGGCCTTCAGCCACCTGGCGCTCATCACCACCGCGCAGAACCTCTCGCGCAAGGAGAGCCCTGTCTACCAGCGCCCGCGTGAGTGACCCATCGCCCCTTCGGGAGTAGGCTGCGGCGCCCCCATGCTCGACGACTGGATGGAGCTGCTGAACACGGATCCTCCCGCCTACCGCGCGCGCGTTCTGCAATTCGCACGCGCGGACTGGCACGCCCTGCGCGAGCACCGCCTGGCCCTCTCCGAGGAGCAGTTCCTCCAGCACCTGGAGGCCCTCTTCCCTCCCGATGAGTCCGGCCCGGGTGACCGCTTCGAGCTGAGCTGGTGGTGGCCGGGCGACCGCCCCCACTACACCCTCCACCTGCGCGGCCAGGATGGGATGCGCCACCCCCAGGCGGTGGACCATGTCGGCGCGCTGTACGAGCGCACCGCGCTCGCCTGGGTGCGCCACAAGACGTACGAGCGGCGCATGGACCCGTGGGGCATGCACATCGGCGCGCCCCCGCCGTACCGCCCCCCGCACGAGTTCCTCGCGGCCTGCCTCGCCGAGTTCCCCGGAGCCCGCCTCGTCTCCCTGGAGCTGGAGCACCAGGAGGGCTACGTGGATCCGCCCAACGCCGTCGTGGAGCCCAGCGTCCACGTGGACGCGAGCCTGTCCACCTCCGACGGCGGTATCGTCATGGTGCACCTGGGCACCTGGCCCGAGGAGGAGCACGAGCGGCTCGCCGAGTGGGCGCGCGAGCTGCTCGGCCACGCGCCTCGGAGGAGGTGAGCTCCAGCCCCCCGAGGCGGCCTCCCGCGCGGATCAGCTCACCGGCCACTGCGCGTGGAGGTGGCGGATGACGCGCATGGTGATCAGGTTCTGGTGGTAGCCGTAGTCCTGCCCCGGGACGAGGCGCAGCTCGGGGATGCGCTCCAGCAAAAGCTCCAGCGCGACGCGCAGCTCCATCCGGGCCAGCGTGGCGCCCATGCAGAAGTGGATGCCCCGCCCGAAGGTGAGGTGCTGCGGGTTCTCGCGGCTCAGGTCGAAGCGCTCGGGGGCCTCGTGATGCGCCTCGTCGTGGTTGGCGGAGCTGAAGAGCACCAACAGGGTCGCCCCCTTGGGGATGCACATCCCCCCGAGCTCCACCTCCTGGGTCGTCGTCCGGATCAACCCCGCCGCCACGCCCTCGTACCGCATGCACTCCTCGATGGCCTTGGGGATGAGCGTCCGGTCCTCGCGCAGCAGCTCCCAGCGCTCCGGCTGCTCCAGCAGGTTCTTGAGCATGAGGCTCAGCTGGGCCGTCGTGGACTCGTGCCCCGCCGCCATCAGCGAGCCGCCCACCAGCGAGACGAGCTCCGGCGTCTTCAGCACGTCCCCGTCGAACTGCGCGTGCACCAGCTCGCTGGTCAGGTCCTCCCGAGGCTCGCGCCGCCGCTGCTCGATGAGCTTGGTGCAGTAGGCCCGGCTCTCCACCACGCCGCGCGCCATGGCCACCTGCGCCTCGGCGGGCGCCTTCCCGAAGATGAGCCCGAACAGATCCGCGGTCCACTGCTTCACCTGCGCCATGTCCTCCATGGGTATGCCCAGCATCGCGAGGATGACCTGCGCCGGGAGGGGATAGGCGAACTGCTCCACGAGATCCGCCTTGCCCTGGTGGATGAAGGCGTCGATCAGCGCGTTGGCGAACCGCCGGATGCGCGGCTCCTGCTCGGCCACCCGCGCGGGCAGGAAGCCTTGCTGGAGGAAGCGCCTCAGCCGCGTGTGCACGGGGGGATCCGTGTTGAGCGGGCTGTCATGGATGATCGGCCCCGGCCCGAGGATGGCCCGCGCCTCGGCCACCAGGTTGTCTCCCGAGGCGATGGCGCCGGCCGAGGAGAAGACGGCGGGGTTGTTCAGCACGGCGTTGATGTCGTCCAGGCGGCTGATCATCCACATGTTCAGCTCGGGGCTGAAGGTGACCGGCTCCTCCTTCCGCAGCCGCGCGAAGAAGGGGTAGGGGTTCTGCAGGTGGGGGCCTGCGAAGTGGCGGTACTCGTTGCCCAGCGGGCAGCGCGGAGCTGGAGCGGGGACCTTGGCTTCTGATGGCATGGCCATCCTTTGGATGAGGGGGGCCACATCAGGCTGCCACCAGCCCCAGGTCGCTGCCAAGTTGCGCGACACGCCTCCCTGCCAGCTCAGCCCATGGGCCACTCCACCCGCGGGTGATGAAGGGTCCGGAGGCTCAGTGTTTCCTGTTGATACACATAATCCTGGCCTGCGCCCCCCCGCCCTCCCGCTCGCGCTCCGGCCAGGCGGCCAGGCTGACCGGGCGCGTCACCGGGCGCCATGCCCCCGCGCCGCTTAATCATTGGGGCTTAGCAGCCCGCGCCGGCGGGAGGAGGAGGGCATGAGTCTCGAATATCCAGGGCGTTGGTGGCACGCGCTCGAGGACGGGCGCATCCAGTGTGACTTGTGTCCGCGCGACTGCAAGCTGAACGAGGGCCAGCGCGGCTTCTGCTTCGTGCGCCAGCGCTCGGGTGATCAGCTGGTCCTCACCACCTACGGGCGCTCCTCCGGGTTCTGTGTGGACCCCATCGAGAAGAAGCCGCTCAACCACTTCTACCCGGGCAGCAGCGTGCTGTCCTTCGGGACGGCGGGGTGCAACCTGGGCTGCCGCTTCTGCCAGAACTGGGACATCTCCAAGTCTCGCGAGTTCGATCGGCTGATGGATCAGGCCACGCCCCAGGCCATCGCCGAGCAGGCTCAGCGCCTGGGCTGCAAGAGCGTGGCGTTCACCTACAATGATCCGGTCATCTTCGCCGAGTACGCCATGGACGTGGCGGACGCGTGCCACGCGCGGGGCATCCAGACGGTGGCGGTGACGGCGGGGTACATGCACGCCGCGCCGCGCCGCGACTTCTACGCGAAGATGGACGCGGCCAACGTGGACCTGAAGGCCTTCACCGAGGACTTCTACCACCGCATCACCTTCGCCAGGCTGCAGCCGGTGCTGGAGACGCTGGAGTACCTCAAGCACGAGACGGGCGTGTGGTTCGAGCTCACCACGCTGCTCATCCCCGGGCACAACGACTCGGAGGCGGAGCTGACGAAGCTCTCCGAGTGGGTGCACGAGAAGCTGGGCCCGGACGTGCCGATTCACTTCTCCGGCTTCCACCCGGACTTCAAGATGATGGACGTGCCCGCCACGCCCCCCGAGACGCTGCGGCGGGCGCGGCAGATCGCCCGGCGCGTGGGCCTGCGCCACGTGTACACGGGCAACGTGCACGACGTGGAGGGGGACACCACCCTCTGCGGCGCGTGCGGGGCCTCGCTCATCGTCCGCGACTGGTACCAGCTGCTCGAGTACCGGGTGAGCGCGGACGGGAGCTGCCCGGACTGCGGCGCGCGGGTGCCAGGCCGCTTCGACACCGCGCCGGGCACCTTCGGCCGCCGGCGCATCCCCGTGCGCATCGCCGCCGCGGGCGCCTGAGTCCCTTCGGCCCGGGAGGGCCTGGCCCCTCCCACTTGCTCCTACCGCAAATGTAGAATAGTTCAGGTTTTGCCCTGTGTCCCCGAACAGGGCGGCCTGCGTCGCGCTCACCCTCTCCGCGAAGCACCTGTCGGAGCAGCCTTCATGCAAGAAGACTACGAGGCGGAGCTGCGCATGGCCCTGGCCGAGGGCCTCGTGTCGCGTGAGGAGGCCGCCGCGCTGGGAGAGGAGGCCCGCCGCCTGGGCCGCACCCCCCTGGAGCTGCTCAAGGAGCGAGGGCAGCTCTCCGACGCCTCCCTGGCCGCCCTGAAGCAGGCCGACCTCGAGTCGACGCTCAAGCCGGGCTCCAAGTTGGATGGCGCCGCCACGCTCGGGCCGGCGCTCACCTTGAAGGACCGCGACAAGGTGGATCCGCCCTTCCCCATCCCCGGCTGGGATCGCTACCAGGGCGTCCGGTTCCTCGGCCAGGGCGGAATGGGCCAGGTCTTCCTCGCGTACGACTTGCGCCTGCGCCGCAACGTCGCGCTCAAGTTCGTGCGCGGGGATGACGCCGAGCTCGTCCGCCGCCTGCTGTCCGAGGCCCGTGCCCAGGCCCGCGTGGAGCACGAGCGCGTCTGCCAGGTCCACGAGGTGGGCGAAGTCCAGGGCCGCCCGTACATCGCCATGCAGTTCGTGGATGGCCTGCCCTCGGGGCAGCTGGCCGGCGAGCTCACCGTGGAGCAGAAGGCGCTGGTGCTCCGGGACGCCGCCGAGGGCGTCCACGCCGCCCACCGCGCGGGCCTCATCCACAGAGATCTCAAGCCCTCCAACATCCTGGTGGAGCGCACCGACGACGGGCGCCTGAAGCCCTTCGTGATGGACTTCGGCCTGGCGCACGACTGGAGCGAGAAGGGGGCCACCGCCACCGGCTCGGTGCTGGGCACGCCCCACTACATGGCCCCCGAGCAGGCCCGGGGCGAGGTGGAGCGCCTGGACCGGCGCGCGGACGTGTACAGCCTGGGCGCCACGCTCTACTTCCTGCTCACCGGCGAGCCCCCCATCCCCGGCGCCAACGGCCTGGAGGTGCTCAACAACATCGCCACCGTCGAGCCCCGCCCGCCGCGCGCCGTGGATCCGAACATCCCCAGCGACCTGGAGGCCATCGTCCTCAAGTGCCTGGAGAAGGACCGCTCGGCCCGCTATGACTCGGCGCGCGCCCTCATCGAGGATCTGGATCGGTTCCTGGCCGGCGAGCCGGTGCAGGCCCGCCCCACCGGCCTGTGGTACCGGCTGCGCAAGAAGGCCCGCAAGCACCGGCTCGTGGTGGCCGTGGCCGCCGTGGCCTCGCTCGCCGTGCTCCTCGCCCTGGGCTGGGCCCTCTACACGCACAGCCAGGCCACCCGGCGCGAGGAGCTCACCCGCCGCTTCACCGAGAAGGTCGAGCACATCGAGGCCCTGACGCGCTTCTCCGGCCTCTCGCCCCTGCATGACACGCGCGACGACCAGAAGGAGATCCGCGCGCACATGGCCGAGTTGGAGCGGTGGATCCGCGAGGCGGGCGGCCCCCTGGCGGAGGGGCCCGGCAACTACGCCCTGGCGCGCGGCCACCTGGCGCTGAGGGATGAGGACAAGGCCCGCAAGCACCTGGAGGCTGCCTGGGAGAGCGGCTTCCATGATCCCCGCGTCGCCTATGCGCTGGCGCTGGTGCTGGGCCACCTGTACCAGGACCAGCTGCTGGAGGTGGAGACCCTGCCCAGCGAGCCCGAGCGAGAGGCCCGCAAGCAGGCGCTCCAGCGCCGCCTCCGGGACCCGGCCCTGGACTGGCTCCGCCGGAGCAAGGGCGCCGAGGTGCACTCCACCGAGTACGTGGCCGCGCTGATCGCCTTCTACGAGGAGCGCTTCGACGAGGCCCTGGCCCGGCTGGATGCCCTGGGCAACCGCCTGCCCTGGTTCTACGAGGCGCCCCAGCTGCGCGGCGACATCTTCCGCATGCGGGCCGCCCGGCGCTGGAACCAGGGGGAGCTGGAGGGCGCGCAGGCCGATCTCGACGCCGGCCGCCGCGCCTACGAGGCCGCCGCCGCCATTGGCGAGAGCGTGCCCGCCACCTACCAGTCACTGGCGAAGCTCGAGTACACCGCGGTGGTCATCGGGCTCTACAGCACGGGGGACGTGCTCCCCTCCTTCACCCGCGGCACGCAGGCGGTGGCGCGCTCGCTCCAGGCCTCGCCGGACGATGGCGCCACCCTGATGCTGGAGGCGCGCCTCCATCGCCGCCTCGCGGAGTACCACATGGGGCAGCTGGGGCGCGGGGAGGATCCGCAGGCCGCGCTCGAGGCGGCCCTCGCGGCCGCCAGCAAGGCGCTCCAGCACGGGCACCCCGCTCGCGACGTCTATCCGGAGCAGGGGCGCATCCTCTACTCCTGGGCGCGCTTCCTGATGACTCGGGGCCAGGACCCGCGCGAGCGACTGCGCCAGGCCGAGCAGGCCATCCAGGCCATCTCCGCGGACGCTCGCGACTACGAGTTCCACTCCGCGCTCGGGCTGATCCTCTCCACCTGGGCCGAGTACGAGGACCGGATCGGCGCCAGCTCCGCGGAGCACCGCCAGCGCGCCATCGAGTCGCTCCAGGCGGCCACCCGGCTCAACCCCCTCCTCCCGGATGCGTGGATCAACCTGGGCCGCACCTACATCCACCGGACCGAGAGCGCGTCGCTGGGCAGCCCCGCGGAGCAGCGCCTGCGGCAGGAGCAGGATCTGAAGAGCGCCTGGGAGGCGCTCCAGCGCGCCCTGGACATCAACCCTCGCCACTACGTGCCCTACATCTACGGGGGACGTGTCCATGCCCAGCGGGCCCGGCTGCACTGGTGTGATGAGGGCGCCGCGCCGCTGCTGGCCACGGCCCTGGAGCTCTACCGCAAGGGGCGTGACATCAATCCCAAGCGCCCCTACTTCAACAATGACATCGGCAAGGTCCTGCTGGCGCAGGCCGAGCAGACCTGGGACCACGGCGGTGACCCCTTCCCGCTGCTGGACGAGGCCCAGCGCTCCTTCGAGGAGGTGATCCGCGCGGCCCCGCAGCAGCCCTACGGCTACAACAGCCTCGGGATGACCCACCTCTGGCGCGCCACCTACCGACGGGCCCAGCGAGAGGACATGAGCGTGGACGCGCGCGCGACCGTGAGCGCCTTCGAGCAGGCCATCCAGCGGGCGCCGGATGATCCCTTCTTCGTGACCGATCTGGGAGACATCTTCTCGCTGCTGGCGGAGGCCTCACTGGAGCAGGGCGCGGATCCGAGCCTCTACCTCCAGCGCGCCGAGAGCGCCTTGCGCGCGGCGCTGGCCCGCAACGCCCAGCAGCCCAGGTCCTGGCTGCTTCTGGGCAGGACCCTCGGCGTCCACGCGCGCTGGAGGGCGCGCACCGGGACGGCGCGAGAGGAGGACTTCGAGCAGGCCGCGCAGGCCTTCGAGAGGGCGCTCGAGCTGGAGCCCGCCCCCCGAGAGACTCCGCTCGTCTTCGGCTCCCTGCTCCACGAGTGGGCGCTCTGGAAAAAGGAAGCGGGCCGCGCTCCAGCCCCCCAGCTAGAGCGCGGCCTCGCCTTGGTGGAAGAGACCCTCTCGAACTGCTCCGACTCCCCCTCCGCGCTGCTGCTTCGAGCGAAGCTGCGGATGATCCAGGCGAGCACGGAGGCTCGCGCTGATGCGCAGCAGGCGTGGAGGAGGCGGGCCCGAGAGGATCTCTCCCGTGCGCTTGCAAAGAACCCCCACCTGGCGTCGGTCTGGAAGGAGTAGCCCCTTCAGTCGGCGCCGGCGGGGTGGCGACTAACCGCCCACCACGGGATCTTCGGGATCCTTGCCGCCGTTGGCGGTCGTACCGCCGCCGGTGCCAGTGTTGGTGCCGCTCGTCGTCGTGGTGTCGGTCTCGTCAGCCATGGTGCTACCCCCTGTGGTTCGCCGGATTGTGTTCGAAAAAGGTGGAGGAGGCTCTCATCCCCCTGTGAGTCCCCGCCAGCCCCTACCCGCCCCCGCGCTCCTCCTGACCGAGGGGAGGCCATAGCAACGGCGATGCCAGCGATAAATCCCTGGAAAGACGGCCGCTTTTACTGCTCTGTCAGAGCTGTCTGCCAGGCGACACGGTCGAAGTTGGGTCTTCGACACGTCGGACGGCCCGCCCCGACACGTCGGCCGCGAGTCGACACGCGAGCCTGCCCATGGGATCAGCTCTCATGGGACTCCAGGCCCAGCTCCTTGATGCGGCGGCCGAGCGCGCGCTTGGAGACCTCGAGGCGCTGGGCCATGGCCTCCAGGTCCCCCGCGCACTCCTGGAAGCAGCGGGTGATCTCCTCCACGGTCAGGTCCCCCGCGGTGCGGATGTTGGGGCTCTTGTCGATCAAGTCGTAGATGGAGGAGCGGGGGATGCTCAGCTTGTCCGCGGCGGCCTTGAGGTCCCACTCGCTCTCGCGCAGGGCGGTGAGCAGCTCGGGCTCGGAGACATCCGAGGCCTTGCGGCGGGCGGCGGGCTTCGGCTCGAGCGGGGGCTTGGGCTCGGGCGAGGGCTTGAGCATCACCTTCACCTCGGGCGTGGGCGCGGAGACGGGGCGGCCGGGGCGGGGGCCCATGCCCGTCTCCAGCTCCTTCTCCAGCCGGGGATCCAGGCGCAGCCGCGCGTGCCCTCGGCTGCCGATGATCAGCTGGCGCGTCAGGTTGCGCAGCTGGCGGATGTTGCCGGGCCACCCGTAGCGCACCAGCCGCGCGGCCAGCGGCGCCGGCAGCCACGGCTCGGTGGACGAGTCCTCCGGCCTCAGCCGCCAGGCCTCGCCGATGGCCTCCAGCTCCTCGCGCGCGAAGTGATGGAACAGCAGCCCGATGTCCTCTCGCCGCTCCCGCAGCGGGGGCACGCGGATCTCATACCCCGCCAGCCGGTGCAGCAGCGGCGCCTTGAAGCGCCCCTCCTGGATCTGCTGCTCCAGCTGCGCGTCCGTGGCGGCCACCAGCCGGACGTCCACCTTCACGGGCGTGCGCTCGCCCACCGGGTAGATCTCCCGCGTCTCCAGCACCCGCAGCAGCATCACCTGCACCTCGGGCGGCGCCTCGCCCACCTCGTCCAGGAACAGCGTCCCGTCGTGCGCGGCGCGGAAGAAGCCCTCGCGGTCCTTCACCGAGCCGGTGTAGGCCCCCTTGCTGGCGCCGAACAGCTCCGCGGCCGCCAGCTCCTTGGGGATGGCGCCCAGGTTCACGCTCACGAAGACCTTGTCGCGCCGCACGCTGCGCTTGTGGATGGCCTGGGCGATCAGCTCCTTGCCCGAGCCCGTCTCGCCCCGCACGAGCACCGGCACGTCCAGGTCCGCCACCTGCTCGATGTGGTGGCGCACCTGCTGGATGCCCACGCTGGTGCCCACCATGCCCAGCGCGTCCACGGCCGCGCTCGCGGCAGGGTCCGCCCAGTGCAGCAGCACCACCACGCGCTCGGCCAGCTCCAGCGCCACGCCCACCGCCAGCTCCTCGGGGGAGAACTCCCAGGGAGCCTTCAGCACCTCGCCCGCAAGGTGCACCTTGCTGCCATCTCCCGGCGTCAACCGGACGCCCCCCTCCCGGGCCGCGGAGAACACCAGCGGCTTGCGGCTCAGGAAGGGATCCGCCAGGGGCGCGCCCAGCACGGCGTCCGGGCGCATGAAGTCCGGGGAGTTGCGCGAGATGGACACCTCGCGGCCGGAGAAGAGCGCGTCCAGCAGCAGCCGCTCGCCCACGCGGTGGGACATGGGGTGCGAGACGATGGTCAGCGCCGGAACCAGCCGGGGAGCTGACTCGCTGACGTTCCGCTGCTTCACGCCGATCGTGGAGTCGTCGGCGAAACTTCCCTCGCGCATGGAGTGATCCGCTCCGGGTGACTGCCTTCCCAGTTCCGGCACTGTACCGGACACAGGGTGGCAGCGCCCCTGCTTCCGTGGGCCGCCCGGCCTGGCCCAGCGCCACCCTCCGGCCCTGCCCCAGAGGACAGGGTCGTGTTGCCGCGAGAACCCCAGCGGGCGCCCGGGCGGTAGGAATCCGACAGAGCCCCTGCCCGAGCACTCCCCTGGACGAGAAGGCTGCCTACAATCCCCATGTGAGTACCGGTGAACATCGAGGCAGCGTTCTCATCGTCGAGGATGATGAGGACATCCGTGCGGCCATGGCCGAGCTCCTCGAGAGCGAGGGCTTCGACGTCGCCGTGGCCGCCAACGGTCAGGAAGGGTTGGAGCTGCTGGGGCAGATGGACCAGCCGTGTCTGGTGCTCCTGGATCTGATGATGCCGGTGATGAATGGCGAGGACTTCCTGCGGCACGTGCGGGAGGATCCGGCCCTCCGCCTCACCCCCGTCATCATCGTCACGGCCAGCGGGCTGACGCCCCTGCCGGGCACCCAGGGCCTGCTGAAGAAGCCCTTCGAGATGAATGACCTGTTCGCCACCGTCTCCGCGCACTGCCCCTGAGCCGGGCCGCGGGAGCGGCTCATGGGAGGGCAAGGCCGTGACGCCTCAGGTCCTCCGGCGTGTTCACGTTCACCAGCGAGCGCAGCTCCGCGTCCACCGCCCGGAGCGACTCCTCCGGCAGCAGCCGGGCGCGGCACCCGGCGAGGAGCTGGCGCAGCGAGAGGTCTCCCGCCGCCAGGGCTCCACCCCACGGCCCCGCGAGCGAGGCGCGGTACACCGCGAGCAGCGGCTCCACCCGCTCCCCCACCGTGAAACAGACCGCGTCGACTTCGGGGGCGCGCGCCTCCAGCAGCACGCGCACGGCGGCGGGCTGCACGAAGGGCATGTCGCAGGCCACCACCAGCACCCAGGCCGTCCTCGCCCCCGCCAGCGCGGCGTGTACCCCGCCCGGCGCTCCCTTGCCCGGCACCACGTCCGCCACCGCGCGCAGCCCGAACCGCGCATAGGGCTCGGGCGCATTGGCCACCAGCAGCACCTCCGCGAAGGAGGGCGCCAGCCCGAGCAGTCGCTCCAGCACCGTGCGCCCCTCGAGCCGCAGGAGCCCCTTGGGGACTCCGGACAGCCGGCGCCCCTGGCCTCCGGCCACCACTGCCAGTGTGACGTCTGGGAAGAAGTCCATGGAGCGATGGAAGTCTAGTTTCTCCCCACCCCGTTTTGGTGGAGGCTTGGGGCTCGGCTGGAACTCCATGTCGCTCACCCCACTCACCCCCGCGCGCCTTGCCGCGCTCGGCGCCGTCACTCCGGCGCGGCCCGAGCCCGTTGCGCTGCTGCACGCCCATGGCCGCTTCCTCGCCGCGGCCGTGAGTGCCTCGCGCTCGCTGCCGGGCTGCGACAACTCCGCGATGGATGGGTGGGCCGTGCGCGCCGAGGAGACCCGTGGCGCCACCCGTGACAGGCCCGCGCGCCTGCGCATCGTCGACAGCGTGTATGCCGGCGCCCTGCCCTCGCGCGCCCTCCAGCCGGGCGAGGCCGCGCGTGTCTTCACCGGCGCGCCCATCCCTCCGGGCGCTGATGCCGTCGTCCGCCAGGAGGCCGCCCGCGCCGACGAGGATGGACATGTCTCGCTCTTCATCACCGTCCCCCAGGGCAATGACATCCGCCGCATGGGAGAGGAGGTGCTGGCGGGCACAGCCCTGTTCTCCGCCGGGCAGCGGGTGGACGCGGCCGTGCTGGGCGTGCTCGCGTCCATGGGCGCAGACACCGCGCGGGTGCGTCCCCTGCCGCGTGTGGCCGTGCTCGCCACCGGGGATGAGCTGGTCTCTCCCGGCGCGCCGGCCCTGCCTCACCAGGTCTACGAGAGCAACCTCCTCCTCATCGCCGCGCTGGCCCGCGAGGCCGGCGCCGAGGTGGTGGCGACCGCCCGCACGCGCGATGATGACGCGGAGCTTCGTGCCGCCATCACGAAGCTGACGCCTCGGGTGGATGTGCTCATCACCACGGGCGGCGCCTCCGTCGGAGCCAAGGATCGCGTCAAGCAGGTGCTCGGGGAGCTGGGCGCGCGCTTCTTCGTGGATGGCGTGGCCCTCAAGCCCGGCAAGCCCGTGGCAGTGGCGCGGCTCGGAGATACGGCGATGGTGGTGCTCCCGGGCAACCCCGGCGCGGCCACCGTGGCCTTTGATCAATTCGGCCGGCCGCTGTTGCTCGCGCTCCAGGGGGTGAGGGAGGAGCGGCGGCGCCTGCGCGCGAGGCTCTCGGAGGGGCGGCACAAGCAAGCAGGGCTCACCTATCTCATCACCACCACCCTGGAGCACCGCGAAGGTGGAGGGCTCCCGTGGGCCCGGCTGCGTCCCCAGGGCGCCGGGCAGCTCCTCCAGAACGTGGGCGCGGAGGGCTTCGCCGTGCTGCCTCCTGGCCGCGCCGACTTCGCCGAGGGCGATGAGGTGGAGGTGGAGCTGTTCGACCGGCCCCGGTACGTGGCGGTGGACGGATGAAGGCCCCACGCGCGCTGAGCATCATCGGCTGGTCCGGCGCCGGGAAGACGACGCTGGTGGAGCGGCTGGTGCCCGAGCTGCGCGCCCGAGGCCTGCGCGTGGGCGTGGTGAAGCACTCTTCGGATCCACATCCGCTGCACCGCGCGGGCAGCGACACGGCCCGCTTCGAGCAGGCAGGAGCGGCGCTGGTCGCCTTCGCCACGCCGGCGGGCGTGCAGCTCACGGTGAAGGAGGCGCCGGAGCAGGCGCTGCTGCCATTGCTCGAGCGCTTCGCGGACGCGGTGGATGTCGTGCTCGTCGAGGGCTGGAAGGAGGGGCCTCTGCCCAAGGTGGAGGTGTGGCGCGAGGGCCAGGGAGCGCTGCTGGCCGGGGTGCGCTCGGATGTGCTCGCGGTGGTGACGGATGCGCGGCAGCTCCCCGAGGAGGCGCCCATGGGGCTGAGGCGTTTCGGGATGGCGGAGCTGCAGGGGCTCGCGGTGTTCATCACGCACCTGGTGCGGGAGCAGGCCCATGAGTCGTGAGGAGAAGGGCGTCACGCGACGGACGGTGTGGCGGTACTCGGAGGGAGAGGCGGCCGCGCCGGAGGAGGACTCGGTCGCGGTGGAGGAGCCGTTGGAGATCCGCGTCAGCGGCGACACGGTGGCCATCACCATGCGCACTCCGGGCCAGGACCGGGAGCTCGCGGTGGGCTTCCTGTTCTCGGAGGGCCTCATCCGCTCGGTGGATGATCTGGGCGGCGTGGCGTACTGCGGGCGCCCGGGAGAGGAAGGCTGGGGCAACGTCATCGAGGTGACGCCCGCGGCGGGGCTCGTGCTGGAGGTGGAGCGAGTCAGCGCGGCACGGCGGGGGACGCTGACCACGGCCGCGTGTGGCGTATGCGGGCGGCGCAGCGTGGATGATCTGATGGCGGTATGCTCGTCGGTTCCCCCCGGGCCTGTGCTCGCTCCGGGGGTGCTGGTCCGGGCCACCGAGCAGCTCCGCGACGTGCAGCGCAACTTCGAGCGCACAGGCGGGGTGCACGCGGCGGCGGCGTTGGACGCGAGCGGTGGGCTGATCACCTCCGCCGAGGACGTGGGCCGGCACAACGCGGTGGACAAGGTGGTGGGCGCGCTGGTGCTCGGGGGGGCGGCGAGGTCCTCACGCGCCTCGGTGAGCAGCGTGACTCCGCGCTCCGAACGCACGCCGACAGTGCTCGTGGTGAGCGGGCGCGCGAGCTTCGAGATCATCCAGAAGGCCGCCGTGGCCCGAATACCGGTGGTGGCCAGCGTGTCCGCGGCAAGTTCGCTCGCGATCGATCTCGCGGAGCGCTCGGGGGTGACGCTGGCCACGTTCGTCCGGGGCGGGCGCTTCAACATCTACACGCACCCCGCGCGCCTCGGAGCGGTCTGAGTGACAGCGCGTCGAGTCAACAGTGCGGCGACTGGCTGGACGACAGGGTGCTGTGTTGCTGGACAGCTCCTGGGAGAGCGGGACGCCGGGGCGGGAGGACCCGTCAGCGACGGGGGGACCCGCCCCGCAGCGAGGGACCCGCGACCTGTGGCCCTTGGAATGTGTCAGCCTGAATCATCTGACGCGCTGAGAATCAGCGCCCGTGTCAGGCCATCTCCAGCCGCTGCCGCCAATCCGCCACGTCCGCGGGCGATGTGCTCACCTGCACCGCGCCGTCATCCGGCGAGCGAGAGAGCACGCGTATCTCCCGCGAGTCCACGTGCCTGAGCAGTCCAGTCGAGGACGTGGCCATCACGACCTGGATGGGCGAGCCCCCGAGCTCACCCGTCGTCAGCCCCCGCAGCAGCTTCATGAGCTCGCTCAGCAGCTGCGGCGGCAGCCCCCGCTCGGGCATGTCCAGCGTGAGCACGTCCGGCGGCGGGGACTGGTACGGCAGCACCAGGTAGGCCAGCAGCATCATCGCGGTGTCCGCCACCTTGTCCGCCCCGAGCCACAGGTCCGTCTTCCACCAGTCCAGGAACTGCAGCCGCTGGGTGCGCGGGCTCGACAGGTGGATCCTCACGTCCCTCAGCGCTGGCACCAGCCGGCACAGTTCATGGATCACCTGCTGGCGCTGCCCCGCCTGCAGCGAGGCGAACACGCCCGCCAGGTTGTCTCCCGTCCGGTTCAGCGCCGGCCAGCGCCCCGTGCTGCTCTCGGCGCGCAGCGCCACCACATCCAGCGCCAGCGCCTGCACCGAGTGCATCAGCATCGGCGTGGAGTCCAGGCTGGTCACCGGGTACTCCACCCGCTGCTGCTTCCCGTTGTCATACCTCCACTCCACCACCGGCGTCCGGCTCGCGTCCTGGCGCCAGAAGTCCGACACATCGCAGCCGAGCAGCAGATCCAGCGCCTCCAACACGGTCGTCTTCCCCGAGGCCGGCGGGCCCACCAGGACCGTCAGCGGCTCCAGCGACAGCTCCACGTCCCGCAGGCATCGGAAGTGTTCGAAGCGGACCGATTGAATCATTGGTCCATCCTACTCTTCCTCTGGACATCCACTCCCTGGAGCTACGACGGTTGGATCCGGAGAGCCCCAACGGGCCCTACCCGCAGGGTCTGGTGATGCGGCTCTCCGGAGACGTGGAGGAGGCGCGGAAGAGCACCGAGCCCTCTGTCCGTGAGCAGGCCGAGCGGCTGTTGAAGCGCGTGTCCCAAGCTCGCGCAGGGCACACCTTCAACACCCACACTCACACACCATATAAATAAGGGCCTCCCGCAACATTATATGCGGGCAGCGCTCCCACCGGGGCTCACGGCCGGGTGAGCTGGCGGAACAGGTCGGCGTGCTCCGGGTAGCGGGCGATGAGCGCGTCACGGGCAGGCAGCTCCCAGTCCGCGAAGTCGAAGCCGGGCGCCACGGTGCAGCCCACCAGCGTGAAGTCCCCCCGCGGCACCGCCGCCTGTAGCACCCCCGCGGGGACGACGACCTGGGGCTGCTCGCCGCGCACCACGTCCCGGCCGAGCGTCACCGCCTCCAGCCCCTGCTCGCCCAGCAGGTACAGCGTCAGCGGGGCGCCATCGTAGAAGTGCCACACCTCGTCCGAGGCCACCTGGTGCCACGCCGCGAACTCGCCTCGCGGCAGCAGGTAGTAGATCGCCGTGCCCGCCGAGCGCGGGCCTCGCGGCGTCTCCACCCGCGCACGCGCCCGGTACATCTCCCTGAAGTAGCCGCCCTCGGGATGGGGCTGGAGCCCCAGCGCTCGCACCAGCTCTTGGACCATGGCGCGAACCTAGCGCGTGACGAGCCCGGCCGCGCGGGGACAGACGCCACGAGCGCGGCGCACGCACCCCGAGTGCTCGCTCGCCCCGCCGGCGGGCGCAACCCATCAGGTCCTTCTCGCTTGAACCAACCTGCCTCCCAGGTCATACTGCTCCAGACCTCCCTCATGGGTCACATGGCCCTCAGGGACTCCGCGGGCCAGTGAAGACGCGCAACCGGCCGGCTCCACCCGGGAAGTCTCGAGAGCACGCGTGATGCAGCACCCCTTTCACCTGATGCCGAACATGATGGTGGGCCCCTGGCGCATCAAGGCGCGGCTGGGGGCCGGGGGCTTCGGCGCCGTGTTCCGCGTGGAGTGCGGCGGCGAGGAGTACGCCCTCAAGTTCGCCGTCCACGGCCCGGACAGTGACGATCTCAACCGCACCGACGCGCGCGCCCGGCGCGAGCTGGCGTG
This sequence comes from Myxococcaceae bacterium, assembly GCA_016926755.1. GTDB lineage: Bacteria > Myxococcota > Myxococcia > Myxococcales > Myxococcaceae > Hyalangium. The sequence goes on from JAFGNZ010000242.1 coordinate 36,967, forward strand.
CCTGCTGCTCATCACCCACCCCAACGTGGTCCGCGTCTGGGCGCACGGCCGCTGGCCGCACCCGCGCTCCGGCTACCACTACGTCGTGATGGACTACGTGGAGGGCCACACCCTCACGGAGTGGGTGAAGAAGACGCGCCCCCCCCTGCGTCAGGTGCTCCGCCTCTTCGACACGCTGGCGCTCGCGCTGCACGCGCTGCACGCCCAGGACATCCACCACAGAGACCTAAAGGGCTCCAACATCCTGGTGCGCGCCGAGGATGCCGCGCCGGTGCTGGTGGACTTCGGCGCGGGGGAGCACGCCGGCGCCGCCTCGCCGCTCACCGAGGGCCCGCTGCCGCCGGGCACCCCGCACCTGCGCACCCCCGAGGCGCTGCGCTTCCACCGCGAGCAGTACGCGGATCCGCTCGCGCGCTACCCCTTCCGGCCCACGGATGACCTCTACGCCCTGGGCGCCACGCTCTACGAGGTGCTCACCGGCACCCCGCCCTTCCCGCCCCACCTGCCGCGGGAGGTGCTCACCTCCTTGATCGAGACGACGCTGCCCGCCCCACCGGACGCGATCAACGCGCAGGTGCCCCCGGCGCTGGCCGCGCTCGTGCTGAGGCTGCTGGCGAAGCGGCCCGAGGAGCGCCCCGCGAGCGGCCAGGCGCTCCATGATCAGCTCCAGCCGCTGCTGCGTGACGACACCCCCACCTTGGACATGTCCCTCTCGCCCGGCGCGTCGACCGTGACGACAGAGGGCATGGGGGGCCCGGCCGTCATGATCAGCGCGGACGACCCGGAGAGGCCCCTCCTGGGCGTGGCGGACTGGGGGGGGGCGCGAGCCTCGCCTGGGTCTGTCTCCCCGCCGAGCGAGGCGAGCGCCCCCACCGTGCTCACGGAGCGGGCCTCTCCGGGCAGTCCGAGCCAGGGGCGCGGGCCGTGGGTGGCGGTGGCGGCGCTGGCGCTGCTCATGGCGCTGGGCGCGAGCCTGTGGCGCGGCGGAGCCTTCACGGCCCAGTCCACGGACACCCCTCGGCAGCCGCCCGCATCCGCTCGCGAGTCACCACCGTCCTCGCCCACGCCCGAGCCTGCCCCCACCGCGATGCTCGCGGACGCGGGCCCGACGCCACTGGCGCGCTCCAGCGCCGACGCGGGGCCCTCCGCCCCGGCGAATGTCTCCACCGACGCGAGGCCTCTGGCTCTCTCGGAGCCGCGCCCCGCGTCCCCACATCAGGAAGGTCCAGAAATGAGGAAACCTCGCGTGAAGAGCCCTGACGCCCCTCGGGCGCCGGAGAAGCCTCGCCCCTCGGGCGCCGGAACAGCCCGCAAGCTCGTGGGCATGGCCACCGTGTGCACGCTGGCGACAGGCTGTGCCGCCTCCGAGCCCACGGTACGCCGCGGCCCTCCTCCACCCCAGCAGTGTCCTCCCGGCGCCGTCGAGGCCATGAAGAAGCTTGGCATCCTCGAGCCGACCCACAACAACATCTGGCTGCCCGGGTACTCCCCCAACCCCCCTGCCAGGCTCATGGTAGACAGTCGGAAGACTCGCATCCCTGTCAGGGAAGGAAGGCAAGAAGTCGTACTCTCCCTCCACATCTGGCACAAGATACCGAATGGCACTGTGCTCGTCGGCGACTTCATCTTCGGTGACAAGCTCTATGCCCGCTTCGTCGAGGCGCGGACTCCGAACGGCGAGCGCTACCCGTTCTGTGCATTCTTGCGGGATTGGGAGACCAACGAGGTAGGCATCCCCTTCCTCCCAGAATCCAAGCCCGGTGCGATGCTGGTGCAACTCCCAAGGGGGAACGTCGCCGCTTCGTTCGACGAGCATTGACGCCGGGGGAGGTGGCGGTGTGGCTCCGCCAATGTCCGGGAAGCATGGTAGAGGCGTGGCTCTCGCCTTACTCCCTGCCCGGAGCTTCCAGCCCATGCGCCTCTGCTCTCCTCGTGTCTTCCTGGCGCTCTGTCTCGTCACCACCTCCTCCCTTGCGTGGGCACAGCCTTCTCCCTGTCAGACGGCGGTGCGCCAGATCGAGCTGGGGGCGAGCTCGGCGCCTCCCTCGGAGATCTGCATCAGCCCGGGCCTGTCCACCACCCTTCTGTTCGACGGGAAGCTGGTCGCCGAGGCCGTGGTGCTGGAGGGGCGCGAGCGCTTCCGGCAGGTGGAGTTGGCGGGCAATCTCCTGGTCCTCCTTCCCTCGGAGCGGCTCTCGCCCGGCGAGCGGCTGCGGCTGAAGGTGCGCTTCGCGGAGGGCGGAGACCCCATGAGCGCGGCGTTCGTGCTGGTGGTCCACCGGGGCCAGGCCGAGCGTCAGGTGGAGGTTTCGCGCGCGCACCCTGCCGCAAACACCTGCCAGCTGGAGCTGCAACGCAAGCAGGAGGAGCTCCAGCGCTGCGTGGCCCAGGGTGTCGTGAGTCCCCCCTCGATTGCGGGCCTGCTTGCCGGGGGCTTGTTGGATTCAACGGGGGTCACCACGCCGGCCGCCGCGCAGCAGGACTTGACGCTGATCTCGGAGGATGAGCTCCACGTGGCCAGCGTCAGGTTCTACCGATCCTCGCGGAGGCTCGCGCTGGAAGTGGAGGTGTCGAACGTCGACACCGCGAGGCCCTGGGCCTTGGAGGGTGCGACCCTGCGGAGCCGGCCCGGTGAAGTCCAGAAGTTGCTCTCGGTGATGCAGACCGCTCCCCTCGCGCCGGGCACCACCGCGGCAGTCTGGGTGGAGATCGATCGCCCCAAGGAGGACGCCCCCAAGAGCTATACCCTCGAGCTGTGGGATGCGGGCAGGGCGCGCACCATCACCTTGCAGGGCCTGAGGTTGCCGTAGGCGGCCCCCTCCTCTTGTGGCCCGTCCAGGATTCGCGGCCCGAGCAGGCGTGGAGGGCCGTGCTTCAGTGCGAGTGAGCGCGAGCCAGGCGCTGAGCGGTGCGGAAGAGCTGAGAGCAGGAGGAGTCCAGCGGAGCCTCCTGGTTCTGGAGGGCATGGCGGGCCCGGAGGAAGGGCAGCCAGGCCCTGTCGCCGATGACGACAGCGGCCTCTTCCAGCTTCTTGCGCGGCACCCAGCGGCCGCCGAGCACCTCCACCAGATAGCGGCCGAGGAAGGCACCCAGGGCGGGGACGAGGGTCTCGCGCTGCTCGTGGGACAGGCGCCTGCCCCAGCCCGCGTTCCACAAGTGCCAGTCGAGGTACGGCAGGGCATTCTGAGTGCCTCCCATGACCTGGGGCACCTCCGTGTGGAACAGGGCGACGAGCTGCTCGGAGTAGAGGCACTCGTAGGTGTCGATGGTGGCCTTGACGTTGTCCACATCCGGCGCGGGAGCCTGAGAGGCGGGCAACCACTCGGAGACGGGGGGAGGGTGGTAGCGGTTGAAGCGCTCGACGA
>JAFGNZ010000243.1 GCA_016926755.1 Myxococcaceae bacterium
GAAGACCATCGAGCGCCGCTGGCGCGAGATCATGGCCATCCAGAAGCGCATCAACCGCGAGCAGAACAAGAAGCTCGTGGGCCAGCGTATCGAGGTCCTGGTGGAAGGCCCCAGCCCCGAGACGGAGCACCTGCTGATGGGCCGCCACGAAGGACAGGCGCCAGAGATCGACGGGCAGGTCTACATCAACGACGGCCTGGCCTACCCGGGCGAGTTCGTCACCATCGAGGTGACCGAGGCCCACGACTACGATCTCGTCGGCCGCGTGGTGGAGCGCCCGGATCCGAAGCAGCGCACGCACAAGGCGCGTGACGCGGCCCCGGCGCCGATGGCCACCTGGACCTCGCCGCGCTGAGCGCCTACTTCGGGTCCTCGGGCTCCAGCTCCCGCTCCTCGCGGGGCGGGGCCCGGGAAGGCGAAGGCTTGCGGAGCGCCGCGCTCACGCCCTCTCCCAGCGGTGTCGGCTGGCACTCGCAGAGCGTGCGCCGGGTGCGCGGCTCGTGGACGAAGGCGCACCTCATGGGACACTCCGGCAGGTACCCCTCCTCGAAGAGGGCGAGCGCATAGCCGCGCACCGCCGAGAGCTCCGCGTGGCACTCCGGCATGGACTGCGTGAGCGCGGGCCACGGGAGGCGATGCTGCGTCGTCGCGCCGCGGCTCGCCGGCGTGAAGGTGAACCCGACGCGACACCCTGTCGGCAGGGGCTTCCCATCCTCGCCCAGCGGCTCGACATAGAGCCTGCCGCCTTCGGGCAGATCGCGGTACATCGCCACGGAGAGGGAGAGCGACCCGTCCGGATCCCTCCGCGTGTGCAGCGCGTAGCAGGACTCCTCATCGAACCCCTCGGCCCCGGGCCGGGCACAGCGTTGGCGAGCCCCCGAGGCAAGTACCCGTGGCCGGCGCAGCAGGAGCACCCCTCCCTGCACATCCACGGTGGCTCGGAACTGCCCCCACACGTCCGGCCCCAGCCGCCCGAGGGAGCTCGGCGAGGCCCACCCACCCGTCTCGACGACCAGGTGACGGACGCCTACTCCCTCCGTTACCTCCACCGCGTCCACGGGGATGGCACGTGCGGGCAGGCCGGCGGCGGTCTCCAGCGGACGCAGCCCCTGAGCCTCCGCAGGCCCCAGCGCAAGCCGGGAGAACGGATCGCGCGTGGCGAGCACGAAAGGCCCCGTGAGGCGTGCCTCGCCCTGCGTGACTCGAGCCGCGAGCAATGGCCAGTCCCCCACAGGCTCGCGGCTCAGCTCCAGCAGGTGCGTCTCCATCGACGCATCCGCGCCGGGTGCGGTGAGCTCGGCGGTGTACGCCTCGCGAGGACGCGAGGGAGTGAACGTCACCTCGCGGCGCAGCGGATCCACCGTGAGCGCATATGGGCCAAGCACGTCCGCGCCCAGCGTGACCGCGCAGACCTTCTCTCCGGTGAGGCCCGCGGAGAGGTCCGACAGCGGCACATCCCCGACACGCAACCCCGGCAGCGCCACCATCGCCCACTCCTTCATGCCATTGGGGTCGGGGGCACGCACCTTCCCCTCGGGCGGAGGCGGCTTCCCCCCGAAGCAGCCCGTGGCCACCAGTGACAGCGGCCGGGCCACATCGAGCAGGACAGGCACTGGCATCCCCCCCAGGCTCCCCGGGACGGAGAGGCGCAAGGCGGGGGTGGACAGCAACGGCAGGGTCCGGCCCAGGAGGCTGCCCTCCTCGGGCATGGGGGCAGCGCTCCGGTGACAGCCGGCAAGCACCCACAGAGCCACGAGGCAGGCGCCGCGCACGTCGGGTTACTTCTTCTGCTTGGTGAAGTCGTCGACGCGGGTGCCCTCGGGCGGGTTGATCTTGAAGCTATCCGCCGCGATGCCCACGTTCGTCTTCAGCTCCAGGAAGGCGATGGTGTTCTCGCTGCCATCCGGATCCACCACGGTGCTCTTGAGGACCTGGGCCGTCTTGGGGTCCACTTCCAGGCGCACCTGCTGGAAGCGCGGATCCGGACGCACCGGATCGAGCACCAGGAGCGTGCCCTTGCAGTCAGCGCAGGCGCCCTTCTTGATGTTGAACTCGTCCGCCAGCCGCCCCTGTCCGAAGAGGAACGTCACCGACGCCGAGAGCTTGCTGGTGTCCACACTGGCCACCGTGAGGCTCTGCGCCTCCGGATCGTGCGCGTACACCTTGTTGCCCGCGAGCACGAAGGTGCGCTTCGAGGGCTTCTCGTACTCCCAGCGCATCAACCCGGGCTTCTTGTAGGTGACCGTGCCCGTCGACGTCTGGGTCCGCCGGAAGGTCTTGTACTTGTAGTCCTGCTTGAAGGCCGACTTGAAGTCCTCCGTCTTCTCGTAGAAGGCCTGCATCCGCTCGACCAGCGTCTTCACCTCCGGGGCGACGCCGCCCTTCACGGCTTCGGCGGGCTTGCTGGCCTCGGTGGCGGGCGCGGGAGGGGTGGGCTTCGACTCAGCGGGAGCGGCGGGCTTCGCCTCGGCGGCGACCGCGGGCTTCTGCGCGGGGAGCGCCTGGGGCGTGGGCTGCGCTGACAGCAGGTACGCGAGCAAGGTCTCGATGAGCATGGCGGTGCGATCTCCGAGCGGGCCCGGAGGCCCGTGTTGGCTTCTATCGCTTCAGACGGGGCCGTCGCCCCCCTCATTCACGGCTGTTTTCCCTTGAAAATCCGCTTCCTTTGCTTGACGGCCAGGACATAGAAGCGCTCTCGGAGCGCCTGGGCCTCCTCTGGAGTCAGGTCTCCCACCCTCCCCAGGTGCTCCTCCCGCCAGGCGATCGCCCGGCTGATGCAGGCCGAGGCCGCCGCGGAGATGTTGATGCTCTGGCTGAAGCCCCGCATGGGAATCCAGAAGGTGCCATCCACGCTCGAGAGCACCTCGTCGCTCACCCCGAAGCGCTCGTTGCCGAAGACGATCGCCACCTTGGAGTCGAAGCGCAGCGAGTAGAGGCTCGTGGAGCCCTCCCGGATGGCCGAGGCGTACAGCGCGAAGCCGCGCCCCTTGAGGTGCTCGCGGCACTCGGCGAACGTCTTGTACAGCTTCACGTCCAGCCACTTGTCGCAGCCCTGCGCCACCCGCGAGTTCGGAAGGAAGGGCGCCTCCGGGTTGATGACGACATGCACCTCCTGCACGCCCATGGCTTCACAGGTGCGCAGCACCGCGGCCATGTTGAAGCTGTCCTCCAGCCGATCCAACACGACGGTGAAGGTCCGCGTTCGCTGCTCCACCACGCGGTCGATCTTCTCCTTGCGTACGTCGAGGAGGAACGACTCCGGCTCCACGTGCTTCTTCTCGAAAGGCTCGTAGCGAGGGCCACCCCCACTCATCGCGTCAGGACCTCCGCCCCTTCGCGCGCCCCACCTTCGCCGCGGCCTTCGTCACACGGCGCGCAGGCGCCTTCTTCGCGGCCCCTGCCTTCTTCTTCGTGGGCACCTTCTTCTTCGTGGGCACCTTCTTCTTCGTGGGCGCCTTCTTCGCTGGTGCCTTCTTGACCGCGGCCTTCCTCGCCGGCTTCTCGGGGGGCTCCACGTGGAGCTTGCCCGTCCTGCCGGTGAAGAGCACTTCGGCGGTGACATCCAGCAGGGCCTGGAGGCCCTCACCCGTGGCGCAGGACACCGGGAACACCGCAATGCCGCGCTTGCGCATGGCGGCCGTGAACGCCTCCAGGCGCTCGCGTCCGTGGGTCAGGTCCAGCTTGTTGGGCGCCACCACCTGCGGCTTCTTCGCCAGCTCCGCGCTGTAGCGCTCCAGCTCGCGGTTGAGGATGTCGAAGTCTCGCAGCGGCTCGCGGCCCTCGCCCTCCGCCCCCATGTCGAGCAGGTGTATGAGCACCTTGCACCGCTCCACGTGGCGCAGGAACTGGTGCCCCAACCCCACCCCCTCGCTGGCTCCCTCGATCAGCCCGGGGATGTCCGCCATCACGAACGACAGGCTGTCCTTGTACTGGACCATGCCGAGGTTCGGCACCAGCGTGGTGAACGGGTAGTCCGCGATCTTCGGCCGCGCACGGCTCACCCGGGAGATCAGGGTGCTCTTGCCCGCATTCGGAAAGCCCAGCAGCCCCACGTCCGCCAGCAGCTTCAGCTCGAGGATGAGCGTGCACTCCTCGCCCTTCGTCCCGTCCTGGGCGAAGCGCGGCGTCTGCCGCGTGGAGGTGGCGAAGTTCATGTTGCCCAGCCCCCCACGCCCGCCCTGGGCCGCCACGAAGCGCTGGCCCGGATCGCTCAGATCCGCCAGCAGCTCGCCCGTGCCCGCGTCGCGGATGAGCGTGCCCGCCGGCACCTTGAGGATCAGATCCTCCGCGGCGCGACCGTTGCAGTCGCTCCCCATCCCGTTCTCGCCGTTCCTGGCGCGGTGATGCTGCTGGTAGCGGAAGTCCAGGAGCGTGGTGAGCTGCGGATCGGCCACGAAGACCACCGAGCCCCCATTTCCCCCATCCCCACCGCTCGGGCCGCCGCGCTCGACGAACTTCTCCCGCCGGAAGGCGACGGCGCCGTTCCCGCCGTCCCCCGCCTTCACGTAGATGCGGACCTCGTCGACGAATTTCATGGCAATGACCTCTCCCTGCGCGCTGGGGCCCAGGGTCGGAAAATGCAGAACGGGCCGCCCTCGCGTCCAGCCGCCATCAGGCGCATGGACCGGGAGCGACCCGCTCGAATGCAGCCAGGCCCGCCAGAGGGCAGGCCCGTGGGAGGCGCCGCCTAGGCGCTCGCCTCGGCCGGGTAGACCGACACCTTCTTCCGGTCACGCCCCAGCCGCTCGTACTTCACCACCCCATCCACCGTGGAGTAGAGGGTGAAGTCACGCCCCAGCTTCACGTTGGTGCCGGGGTGGATGACCGTGCCGAGCTGCCGCACGAGGATGCTCCCCGCCGAAACCTCTTCGCCTCCGAACACCTTGACGCCGCGGCGCTGCGAATTCGAGTCGCGCCCGTTGCGAGACGAACCCTGTCCCTTTTTATGAGCCATGACACCTGTCCTGCGAAGACCGGCGCGCCTGGGGCGCCCCGGGAAGAGTTTGAGCCGGCCTAGCCGGAGATGGAGGTGACCTTGACCTCGGTGTACGGCTGGCGGTGCCCCCGGCGGCGCGTCCAGCCCTCCTTCTCCTTGCGGAAGTGGAGGACGCGGCGGTGCTTGTCCTGCGCGAGGACCTTGCCCACCACCTTGGCGCCGCTGACCGTCGGCCTGCCCACCTTCGGGGAGTCCGTGCCGCCCAGCATGAGCACATCGTTGAAGGTCACCTCGGAGCCGACATCGCCCGAGACCTTCTCGATGCGGAGGACGTCGCCCTCGGCCACGCGGTACTGCTTACCGCCCGTGCGAATGACTGCGTACATCGTCGAACCCTCTGTGTTGATCCGGGTTGGGTCAACCCGTGGAATCTGCCGCGCATTTCGGATGGCTGCCCGCCCGAATACGCAAAGGACGGCCGATCTACGAGAGATGATCGGGCGAGTCAAGACGGATGCAGGGGCCTGGCCCACATCCGTGGGGTAGGAGACGCCCCCCTGCCTGCTCGCCCCCTACTGGCGTTGGGGCCGAGACCGACTAGGATGCGCCCGCTTTACCTCATTTTTCCTTTTAGGAGTTCGATGATGAAGCGGTTGGCCTTTGCGTTCGCGGTGGTTTCCCTGGCGTTGACGGGCTGCGGTGGTTCCCTGTGCGAGGATATGGCGGATGCCGCCACGGATTTCGCCGTGAAGGCCAAGCCTTGTTCCTCTGAGGTGACGAGCCCCACGTTCACCGACGAGGAGATCAAGCAGTGCGAGGAGAGCATCGACAAGACCTGCACGGAGCCCGACAAGAAGGCCCTGGAGGCCTTTGTTGAGTGCATCGACAAGCTGCCGACGTGCAGCACGGACAACCAGAACTCCTTCGGCCTGGCCGCCCTGGCCTGCGTCGCCGAGGTGGAGAAGGTCAGCGAAGCGTGCGGCACGACCACCTCGCAGTCCGTTACCCGCCAGATCGCCTCCTATAGCTTCTCTCGCTAAGCACCGCCCGGAGTCTTCGCACGAGGCCCAGACGCGATCGGCGTCTGGGGCCTCGATGCGATCAAGAGGACGCCCGCTGGGCCAGGGTCCGGCGGAGCGCCCGGTAGCGCTGGAGCAGCTGCAGATCGAGCGGATCCACCGTGAGCCCCCGCTCGTACGCCTCGACCGCCCTCTCGAGCTGGCCGTTCCGCTCGTAGGCGTTGCCCGTCAGGATGTGGACGCGCGCGGTGCCCGCGGCGTTCGGTCTCCGCTGGAGGAAGTCGCGGCGCAGGCCCTCGAGCTGCGTCGCCGTAAGGCCCACCGCCAGGCAGCACTCCACTCCCCGGAAGTTGCCGAGCAGGGCGTCGTACATCGCCCGGCGAGACAGGTTCGTCAGCGTCTCCCCCGCATCGCGGACCCGGGTGTGCACCGACTCCAGGAGCGAGCGCTGAGCAGACGAGAGCGGGCGGCCCCGCAGCCCCTCCAGCTCCGCGAGCGCCACGCGCACCCGCCCTCGGACAGCGTCGATGCTCGTGTCCTGCTGGAGCGAGAGCAGGGAGTAATGGTCCTTCTGGAGGTTCGCGCGATAGCCCTCCAGGAGCGAGGTGGCCTCCATGTCCCCCGGAGGCTCCGCCACCGCGAGCGGCGTGTTGCCCGTGCCCCCTCGAAGGAGCTGGGCCACGGAGGCCTTGAAGTCCGCCGGAGGCTCCACGAACTGCACCCCGAAGCCGGGCGCCATCCCCCAGAGCCGGGCCTGCTCGGGCGTCACGAGGCGCACCACCTCGCAGGTGGACGTCAGCGGCCCGCGGGGCAGCTCCAGCGTCACCTGGACCCGCGCGAAGAGCGGGGGCAGCTCCCCCTGCGTGCGCAGGAACAACCCGCCGCGGGCGATGTCCGAACACACCAGCCGCTCTGGCGCCGCGCCGGGACGCAGCACGACCTTGGCCGGCAGCTCCACGGGGCGGGCGCGGCGACGAGAGGGGGTTTCGCGCACCGGGCTGGGCACGGCGGGAGGCGGCGGGGGGGCGGGGGCCTGGTGCCCTCGGAGCTCTTCGGCCAGGGCGGCCTCCAGGGCCGCCTTCAAGGCCAGGGCGTTCTCGTACCGTTCCGCCAGGGACTTGGCGAGGGCGCGCAGGATCACCGCCTCGATGGGAGCGGACACGCCCGCATAGATGGAGCGAGGGGGCGGCGGCGGCACTGTCTGGTGCGCCACGAGCTGGGCGGCGGTCCCCTCCTCCGTGAAGGGCAGCTGACCCGCGGCGAGCTGGTAGGCGATCACGCCCAGCGAGTACACGTCCGCGCGTCCATCCAGCCGCTGGCTGCGGGACTGCTCCGGAGACATGTACTCGGGGGTGCCGACGATGATGCCCGCCTGCGTCTGCGGCCCGGCTCCGTCGATCAGCTTGGCGATCCCGAAGTCCAGCACCTTCACGAAGGGAGGAGCCCCCTTCGCCCGCTGGACCAGGAAGATGTTGTCGGGCTTGAGATCCCGGTGGACGATGCCGCGCTGGTGGGCTGCATGGAGCGCCTCGCACGCCTGCGCCAGGACGGGCACCCATACCTCCGCCCGGACCGGCTCCCCCACCAGCGAGGACAGGGGCACGCCCTCCAGGTACTCCATGATGAGGTAGGGACGCGGGGGGGCGGCGTTCAGGTCGAAGATGCTGACGATGTTCTCGTGGCCGATGAGGTTCACCGCCCGCGCCTCGGCGTGGAAGCGCTGAACGAGCTCCGGATAGGCGGCCAGATGCTCGTGGAGCACCTTCACCGCCATGCGGCTGCCAATGGACACATGCTCCCCGAGGTACACCGTCCCCATGCCGCCTCGCCCCAGCCGCCGGACAAGCCGGAAGCTGCCGAGCTGCGTCCCCAGCAACGGATCCTCCTCCTCGTCCGTCGCGATCATTTCCGCGGGCTTCGGCTCATCCTCCATCGGCTGTACGCCATCCTCGCCGGCCTTCAGGGCAGGCCTCCCGCAGGGCTCGTTCTCGGCATAGGCATGCAGGCAGTCTCAACAAACAAACGTATTGGCCGGGCGCCTTCATACCGCCCCCCATGCACATGGGGTTTTAGAGCGACCCGGGGGCCCGGCGCTACCCCCAGAACGAGCGGCTGTCTCGAAGTGGTAGCTCCCCCCCCTGCCAGGGTAGCGGACGAGGGGGTTCGAATGCACGGACGGTATGGTTCAATGGACCGATCCGGATGGGTAGAGTCGCGCGCCATGTCCACCTCGGCTCGTCGCATCCCGCTCGTCAACCTCTCCCACTATCGCTCCGGAACCCCGCAGGAGCGTGCTCGCTTCGTCCAGGTCTTCGGGGACGCCCTCAAGGAGTTCGGCTTCGTCTCCGTGGAGGGACATGGCGTGGACGACGCGCTGATCCGCCGCGCCTACGCGGATGTGGAGCGCTTCTTCCAGCTCCCCGACGAGCTGAAGCGGCACTACACCGTCCCAGGCGGCGCGGGCCAGCGCGGCTACACGGGCTACGGGCAGGAGCACGCGAAGCACCGCACCGTGGGGGACCTCAAGGAGTTCTGGCATGTGGGCCGTGAGCTGCCCTCCACTCACCCCCACTTCTCCCCCCACTATGGCCCCAACGTCTGGCCCCAGGAGGTGCCCTCCTTCCGGACGAATACGCTCGCGCTCTTCACGGCGCTCGATCAGGCGGCGGCGACGATGCTCCAGGCGCTCGCGGACTACTTCGGCGTGGCGCGCGCCACCTTCAGCGCCATGGCGCAGGATGGCAACTCCATCCTGCGGCTCATCCACTACCCGCCCCTGCGTGAGCGCTTCATCCCCGGAGGAGTGCGCGCCGCCGAGCACGAGGACATCAACCTCATCACCCTGCTGTGCGAGGGCACCGCCTCCGGGCTGGAGCTGCTCACGCGCGACGGGGAGTGGATCCCCGTGGACACGCTGCGCGGGCAGATCGTGGTGGACTCCGGCGACATGCTCAGCCGGGTGACGAACAACGTCATCCCCGCCACGACGCACCGCGTGGTGAACCCGAAGAGCTCCGAGGAGGACACCACGCGCAACTCGATGCCGTTCTTCGTGCACCCCTACCCGAACTGCGTGCTGGAGACCCTGCCCGTCACCGCCACCGGCGCCAGCCTGCCGCCCATCACCGCGGACGCCTTCCTCCAGCAGCGCCTGCGGGAGATCGGCCTCATCAAGTAGCCGAAACGGGTAGCATCCTCTCCTCGATGGCCCCCCTCTCCGCCACACACGTCGAGCTCTTCGCCGTCCAGCCCCGGGTCTCCCTGGAGGACTACGCCTCCCCGGAGGCCTTCGCGGAGCGGCACCGGACCCTCGCCCGCCGGATCGATCAGATGCGGGCGCGGGATGCCTCGGGACGTCCCCTGTACCCCGCCCTGGCGGTGTGGCCGGAGGTGGTGGGGGCGCCCCTGGGCGTGATGGGCCATCTGCACCGGGTGAGGCGCGCGCGGACGACCCAGGCCGCCATGTTCCGCGTGGCGCTGGCCGAGGCGCTCTCGCTCGCCACCGCGGCCTTGCGGCACCGGCCTGCCTCCATGGAGGAGTGCCTCTATGTCGCCACGGCGGCCCGCGTTCACCGCGCCATGTGGCTCACCTTCTCGGGCATCGCCCGGGACCATGGCCTGTGGGTGGTGGGCGGCAGCGCGCTGCTGCCGAGCAACCGGCTGGGGGCGGACACTCCGGACTTCGCGCCCGTGAGCGCGCGCACCTACAACACCAGCTACACGTTCTCCCCCGAGGGGCGCTGCGTCGCCGTCACGCGCAAGGTGAACCTGGTGCCCACCCAGGAGGATGTCGTGCGGCTCAGCCCCGGACGCCCCGAGGAGCTGGAGGCGGTGCCCACGCCCTTCGGCCGGCTCGGCACGCTCATCTGCTACGACGGCTTCCGGGAGCCTCACACCTCTCGGGAGCCCTCCTTCGTCCCCGCCGCGCAGGTGCTGGATGCGCTCGGCGTGGACATCATCGCGCAGCCCTCGGCCAACGCCTGGCCCTGGGATGGGCCCTGGGCCTTCAATGATCCGGGTGAGAGCCAGCTCCGGCGCGAGCAGTGGTTCAACGAGGGCCTCTACTCGCAGCTCGCCGCGCTACGCCACGTGCGCTACGCGGTGAACCCGCAGCTCGTCGGGAGCTTCTTCGATAACGTCTTCGAGGCCCCCTCGCTCATCCTCGAGCGCGTGCGCCCAGGTGAAGTGCGCGTCCTCGCACAGGCGGCGGATCCGCGGGGAGAGGACATCCTGCACGTCACCGTCCCCCTGCCCTCGCCCCCGGAGGCGCTCAGTCCCCGAGCTTCTTCTTCAGCAGCTCGTTGACCAGGGTCGGGTTGCCCTTGCCCTTCATCGCCTTCATCACCTGGCCCACGAAGAAGCCGAAGATCTGCTTCTTGCCGGCGCGGTACTTCTCCACCTCGCCCGCGTTCTTCGCGAGCACCTCGTCCACCACCGCCTCCACGGCGCCCGTGTCGCTCACCTGCGCCAGGCCCTTCTCCGCGATGATCGCGTCCGGCGCCTTGCCCGTGCGGAACATCTCCCCGAGCACGTCCTTGGCCGCGTTGTTCGAGATCGTCCCCTTCTCCACCGCCGTGAGCAGCTCGCCCAGCTGCGCCGGCGTGAACTTGAGCGTGGAGATGCCCACCGTGCCGCCGCTCTCGTTCAGCAGGCGCGCCAGCTCCCCCTGGAACCAGTTGGAGAGCTTCTTGTAGTCCTTGGAGTGCTGAGCGCACGCCTCGAAGAACTCCGCCAGCGGGCGCTCGGCGCACAGGAGCTTCGCGTCATACGCGGGCAGCCCGTACTGGCTCATGAAGCGCTGCAGCTTCGGGCGCGGCAGCTCCGGCAGCCCCTGCGCCACCTGGTCGATGAGCGCGTCCGGGATGTGCAGCGGCGGCAGGTCCGGCTCCGGGAAGTAGCGGTAGTCGTGCGCCTCCTCCTTGGAGCGCATGGAGCGCGTCTCGCCCCGCTGCGTGTCCCACAGCCGCGTCTCCTGGTCGATCTTCCCGCCCGACTCGATCACCTCCACGTGCCGGGCGATCTCGTACTCGATGGCCTGCTTGATGAAGCGGAACGAGTTGATGTTCTTCAGCTCGACACGCTGGCCGTACTTCGTCTCCCCCTTGCGCATCACCGACACGTTGGCGTCGCAGCGGAAGGAGCCCTCCTCCATGTTCCCGTCGTTCACCCCGAGGTACACCAGCACGTCCCGCAGCGCCTTCAGGTACTCCACCGCCTCGTCCGCGCTGCGCAGGTCCGGCTCGCTGACGATCTCCAGCAGCGGCACCCCCGCCCGGTTCAGATCCACCAGGCTCTCGCCCACGCTGGCGTCATGCACGCTCTTGCCCGCGTCCTCCTCCATGTGGATGCGGCGGATGCGGATCGTCTTCTCGCCCTCGGGCGTGTCGATGGTGAGCGAGCCCCACTCGCAGATGGGCTGATCGTACTGGGTGATCTGGTAGCCCTTCGGCAGGTCCGGGTAGAAGTAGTTCTTCCGGCTCCACACGCTCGTCTTCTTGATGGTGCAGCCGAGCGCCAACCCCGTGCGGATGGCGAACTCCACCACCCGCTGGTTGAGCACCGGCAGCACGCCGGGCATCCCCAGGCACACCGGGCACGTGTTGCGGTTGGGCTCCGCGCCGAACTCCGTGGAGCAGCCGCAGAAGATCTTCGACTTCGTCAGCTGCTGCGCGTGGACCTCGAGGCCGATGACGGGCTGGAAATCGCTCAGGGGCATGGCGGTACCTGGGGCGCTCCTCTAGACAGGGGCGAGGCGGCGGGTGAAGTCGTGCTCGCGCTCGAAGGCCCGGGCGATGCGCAACATCCGCGCCTCGTCGAAGGGCTTGCCGAGGATCTGCAGGCCGATGGGCAGGTTCGACTTCGTGAAGCCGCACGGCAGCGACAGGCCGGGGATCCCCGCCAGGTTGCACGGCAGCGTGAACACGTCCATGAGGTACATGGCCAGCAGATCGTCCGCCTTCTCGCCCAGCTTGAACGCGGGCACCGGCGAGGTGGGCGAGAGGATGGCGTCCACCTGCTCGAAGGCCCGCGAGAAGTCCTGCCGGATGAGCGTGCGGACCTTCTGGGCGCGCAGGTAGTAGGCGTCGTAGTACCCGGCCGACAGGGCGTAGGTGCCCAGCATGATGCGGCGCTTCACCTCCGCGCCGAAGCCGCGCTCCCGCGTCTGGCCGTACATCTCCCGCAGGCCCTTGGCGTCCTTCGCGCGGAGCCCGTAGCGCACGCCGTCATAGCGGGCGAGGTTGCTGGAGGCCTCCGCCGGGGCGAGGAGGTAGTAGGTGGCCAGCGCGTACTTCGTATGCGGCAGCGACACCTCCACCAGCGTCGCGCCCATGCGCTCGTAGTCCCTCAAGGCCTCGCGCACCGTGGCCTCCACCTCCGGATCCATCCCGTCGATGAAGTACTCCCGCGGCACGCCCAGCTTCAGGCCTCGCACACCGCCCTCGAGGTCCTCCCGGTAGTCCGGCGCCTCCACCGGCGCGGAGGTGGAGTCGAGCGGATCGTGCCGGGCGATGAGCTGGAGCAGCGCCGCCGTGTCCGCCACCGTGCGCGCCATGGGCCCCACCTGGTCCAGCGACGAGGCGAAGGCGATGACGCCGTAGCGGGACACGCGCCCGTAGGTGGGCTTGAGCCCCACGAGGTTGGTGAGCGCCGCCGGCTGGCGGATGGAGCCGCCCGTGTCCGTGCCCAGGGCCCCGAACACCTCGCGCGCCGCCACCGCCGCCGCCGAGCCACCCGAGGAGCCCCCCGGTGTCCGGTCCAGCGCCCAGGGGTTGTGGGTGGGGCCGTACGCGCTGCTCTCGGTGGACGAGCCCATGGCGAACTCGTCCATGTTCAGCTTGCCCATGATGGGCAGGCCCGCCTGCTTGAGCAGGCTCACCACCGTCGCGTCATAGGGCGGGATGAAGCCCTGCAGGATGCGCGAGGCGCAGGTCGTCTCCACGCCCTCGGTGAGAAAGATGTCCTTGAGCCCGATGGGCACGCCATCCAGGGGGCTGGCGGGGTTGCCGGCCTTGCGGCGCGCATCGCTGGCCTCGGCGGCGGCCAGCGCGCCCTTCTCGTCCAGGCGCAGGAAGGCCTTCACCTTCCCGTCCACCTGGGCGGCGCGCGCCAGGCACGCCCGCGTCGCCTCCACGGAGGAGAGCGCTCCCGCGGCGAGCTTCGCCGCCAGCTCCAGCATCGACAGGTCGGTCAGCGCCATGGCTTCACTCGATGATCTTCGGAACCGCGAAGCTGGTGCCCATCTTCACCGGAGCATTGGCGAGCCCCTTCTCCGGCGGCAGCGAGGGCCGCGTCACGTCCTCGCGCAGCAGCGAGGACGCGAGCGTGGCATGAGAAGTCGGCTCCACGCCGCTCACGTCGAGCTCCTGGAGCTGGGCCACCGCGTCGAGGACCGCGGAGAGCTGCGTGGCATACCGCTGCTCCTCCTCGGGCGTCAGCGACAGCCGGGCCAGGTTGGCCACATGACGGACCTGCTCGATCGTGAGCTTCATCCGGGAGCGCTCCTGCCTACTTGCGCTTGAACAGGTTGAGGACGGCGCCCATCACCTTGCCTCCGCCCTCCGCGCCCTGCGAGACGATCTGGTCCAGCTCGCCCGCATCCAGCCAGACGCCCTGGCAGTTGAAGCAGGTGTCGATCTCCACCTTGCCCTTCGTCAGCGCCTGCAGGTCCATGCCGCACTTGGGACACTTCATGAAGTGGAGCTTCTTGAGGTCCTCCCGCTGCTTGGCGGCCATCTCCTCGGCCTGCTGGAGAGCGAGCTTGCGCTTCTTCTCGATCTCCTCGCGGGCGAAGTACTCCTCCTCGGTGGACGACGGCTTGTCGAATTCGGCCATGTAGATCTCCTTCACTCCTTCAAACGCTCGATGGCATTGCGCGCTACCGAAGCCTCGGGTCCATTCGGCAGAATCTGAAGGTAGCGCTCGTAATAGCGGATTGCCTCCGCCTTCTTTCCCCGGGAGCGGTAGGCCTCGGCAAGTCCAATGATGGCTTCCCCGTAATTTGGGTTGATCTTGAGTGCCTGATTGAACTCCGCCTCGGCTTGCCGGGCGTCCTCCATGTCCAGGAGGGCCATCCCTCGCCCCGAGTACGGCTCCGCCCGCCCCGGCTCCAGCTCCGCCGCTTCCGCGTAGGCATCCAGGGCGGCCTCGGGGCGCTCACGCTCACGCAGACGGTCTCCCTGGCTCACCCAGTAGTCGAAGTTCCGCACCGGTGCCGGCCGCTTCACCGTGGGTGTACCCGCATCCGGAGGCATACCTCCATCCATCAGCCCCCCGGCATCCGGGAGGCCTGCATCCGTGCCTGGCTCGGTCCCCGCATCCGCCGTTCCCGCATCTCCCTCTCCCGCCCCCGCGCCGAGTGCGCCCCCGTCCCGCGAGGCGTCCGCAACGCTCCCGGCGTCCGCTCGGAGCTGGGCTTCGGCCTGCGCTGCCAGGAGCTGCTCCTGCCGCTCCTTCTCCCTGCGCTCCTCCTCGCGCCGCGCAGCAGCCGCCTGCCGGGCCTCCTCCTGGGGCACGAGCACCCCGAAGTAATACCCAGCGGCTCCCCCAGCCCCGAGCAGGAGCAGCATGACCAGGATGAGCGGAAGCTTGTTCCCCCGGCGCTCGGGGGGTGGAGGCTGCGGCGGAGGAGCAGCCGGGGGACCAGGGCTCCGAGGGCCTGTCGCCGCCGGGCCCGAAGTGCCCCCTGGAGGCGCCCCACCAGGGATCATCCCGAGCTGGGCCTGCAGCACGGCCGCCTTCTGTGCCTCGTCCACCACCTGGAAGAAGGTCGCCAGGTCCGCGATGTCGCCCAGCCGCTTCCAGGTATCCCCGGTCGCGGAGATCTCGTCATCGCGCGACACCTTGCGCTCGACGATCCACTTCTGGAGCGTGGTGAGATCCTTGAGGGTGAAGACGTTGCCGCTGGCCTGGCGGACGCGCCACTCACGCGCGCCCGGTGATGACGAGGCGGGAGGCAGGCTGGCGGCAGGCTCCGGGCCAACCGAGGCGGCGGCCATCGGCGGCTGCGTACCGACGGGAGCCCCCAGCGGGCGCAGCCCCGGAGGTGGAGACATCGTTGGAGCGGGCGGTGTACCCCCGGCCGGCATCGTGGGCGGTTGGGAGTCCGGGCCGGGCTTCACCGGCACCGTGACGACCAGCGCCTTCTTCTTCACCACGAAGACGTGATGACAGGTGGTGCACTGGACCGTGACTCCGGTCTCGGAGATCCGGGCGTCGTCAATCTCGTATTGCGTCTTGCAGCGCTCACATCGGACGTCCATGCACCCCGCCTACCCGCTTCGGTCCGGTCAACATACTTGCTCCAAAGCGCTATGGCCTCAAATTGGCGCCTGCCGCCTGTCGCCCGCCCTGCCGGAAAATTGACCTGCCCCCCTCCCTCCCTACACTCGGCCGAGCAGTCGCTACAGCCTGCTACGGGTGTTACGGGGAACAGACATGGCGGCCAGGAAGGCCAGGGCGGAGAAGATGGTCCTGTCGCGGCAGGACATCTCCACGCGCCGCAAGGCGCTGTCGGACAAGAAGATGCAGACAGAAGGTGTGGGACGGAGGGCCCTGGTGGGCGTCTTCATCCTGTCCCTCTCCCTCATCTCCCTGCTATCGGTGGCGAGCTTTGATGCGCACGATCGCGTAGGGCCCGGGTTCCGGAACCTGGTGGGCCCCATGGGGCACCTCATCGCCGAGTCCCTGCGAGGCCTGCTCGGCGTGTGTGCCTACCTCATCCCCAGCTGCGGCCTCTATGCAGCCCTGGTGATCTTCGTGGGCAACCGCGAGCGCCGCCGCCTGCCGCAGATCCTCGCGCTGGCCCTGCTGGCGCTGAGCGCGTCCGTGCTCGCCGAGCTCATGTTCGCGGGAGATCCCGGCTGGACGCACCCGCCTGGCGGCGCGGTGGGCGCGGGGCTCGGGGGGCTGCTCCAGGGCCTGTTCTCCACCGTGGGCACCGTCATCCTCGTCACCGCCGTGTCCGTGGCCGCGCTCATCGTCGGCACGCAGTACACGTTCCTGAAGCTGTGCTCCATGCTGTGGGCCGCGCTGTGCGTGCTCGGCCGCCGCGCCGCCGTGGCCGCCCAGGCCTACTGGGAGGCCCAGAAGGAGGCCTACAAGAAGCGCCAGGAGCGCCTCGCCCAGGAGAAGCTGGAGGAGGCTGCCTTCCTGGCCCAGCTCGAGGCGGACGAGGAGGATCTGGAGGAGGCCGAGCGCGATGCCGCGGAGGCCGAGGCCGCCGAGGCGGAGGCCATGGCCGAGGAGGCCGTGCGCCTGGCTCGGGAGGAGGAGAAGGCGCTGCTCCTGGCCGCCAAGAAGGCCGCGAAGGACGCCAAGGAGGCTTCCCGCGAGGCTCGCCTCCGGGAGAAGGAGAGGCCCGCCGAGGCTGCCCCCGCAGCCGCCATCGTGCCGCTGGCCGAGAAGCGTCCCGCGCCCGGAGCCGACCCGGCCTGGGCCTCGTTCCTCGCGCCCACCCCCGCCACCACCGCCGCCACGAGCGCGATGGCCTCCGAGCCTCCGCGCAAGCGCGAGCGCAAGCTGCCGAACATCGTCACCGCGCCTCCCGCGTCCAGCTCCGTGCCGCCCGTGCCTGCCTCGGCCCTGGCCGCGCCGGAGGCCAGCGCGGAGCCTGCGCCCGCCGCTCCGATCGTGGCCCCTGCCCCGGCCGCGGCGCCCACCGCCGCTCAGGCCGCGCCTTCCGCCATCGTCCCGACGCCCCCCTCCGCGCTGGCACGCATGCCGCTCATCGTGGAGCCCAAGGCGCCGCCCAAGCCCACCGCCCCCAAGCGGACGGAGGAGTTCGAGTTCGTGGGCGGCCGCAAGAGCTTCTCGCTGCCGCCGCTGGACGTGCTCGAGTGTGACAAGAAGGAGCGCTCCGCGCTGGACAAGGACGCCTTCCTCATCACCGCCGAGAAGCTGCGCGCCAAGCTGGCCGACTTCGGCATCGTGGGCGAGGTGGTGGAGATCCGCCCCGGCCCCGTGGTCACCATGTACGAGTTCCTCCCGGGCCCTGGCATCAAGGTGAGCAAGATCGCCGCGCTCGCGGACGATCTCGCCATGGCCATGGAGGCCATGCGCGTGCGCATCGTCGCCCCCATCCCCGGCAAGGGCGTGGTGGGCATCGAGGTGCCCAACAAGGATCGTGAGACGGTCTACCTCAAGGAGATCGCCGAGCAGGACACCTTCCACAAGAGCCAGAGCCGGCTCACCATGTGCGTGGGCAAGGATATCGAGGGCATGCCGTACGTGCTCGACCTGGCCAAGGCACCGCACCTGCTCATCGCGGGCACCACCGGCTCGGGCAAGTCCGTGGCGGTCAACTCGATGATCATGAGCATCCTCCTGAAGTCCACGCCGGAGGAGGTCCGCTTCATCATGGTGGACCCGAAGATGCTCGAGCTGTCCGTCTACGAGGGCATCCCCCACCTGCTGCTGCCCGTGGTGACCGACCCGAAGAAGGCCGCGCTCGCGCTGCGCTGGGCGGTGGAGGAGATGGAGCGCCGCTACCAGCTGCTCTCCGAGGCCGGCGTGCGCAACATCGCCGGGTACAACAAGCTGGTGGAGAGCTCCGCCTCCGAGGTGAAAGCCACGATCGAGAAGCCCGCGAGCGAGAAGAAGCCCGCCAAGGCCAAGAAGGTGCTCATCGTGGACGTGGCTCCGGACGAGGCCACGCCCGTCTCCGCCTCCGACTCCAGCGGTGGCCCAGGCGTCGCCGCGCCGAAGGACGAGGTGGAGGACATGCGCGAGGCCATCACCTCGGAGCCCGAGCCCATCGAGGCCCAGGCCGAGGAGGCCGAGGCCCTGGAGGCCCAGTCGGATGACGAGGCCACGCCCGCCGAGGCCGCCGAGCCGGAGAAGAAGGAGCTCAAGAAGCTGCCCTACATCGTGGTCATCATCGACGAGCTGGCGGACCTGATGATGGTCGCCAGCCGCGAGGTGGAGACGTACGTCGCGCGCCTGGCGCAGATGGCCCGCGCCGCCGGCATCCACCTGATGGTCGCCACCCAGCGCCCCTCCACGGACGTCGTCACGGGCGTCATCAAGGCCAACTTCCCCACGCGCATCAGCTTCATGCTGCGCTCCAAGCCGGACTCGATGACCATCCTCGGGACGGTGGGCGCCGAGGCACTGCTCGGCATGGGTGACATGCTCATCATGCCGCCCACGAGCGCCCACCTGCAGCGCGTGCACGGCGCCTTCGTCTCCGAGACGGAGATCAAGCGCGCGGTGGACCACCTCAAGGCCCAGGGCAAGCCCGTCTTCGACGAGTCCATCCTCAAGCCGCGCGACGAGGACGTGGAGGGCGGCGGCGAGGATGACGAGCTGTCGGACGAGCTGTACGACCAGGCGCTCGCTACCGTGAGCGAGATGCGCGCGGTGTCCATCTCCATGCTCCAGCGCAAGATGCGCATCGGCTACAACCGCGCCGCGCGCATGATCGAGCGGATGGAGCGTGATGGCGTGGTGGGCCCGGCCGACGGCGCCAAGCCTCGCGAGGTGCTCATCCGCCCCGTGGGCGACATGCCCGGCGCGGGCGCGATGTAGCGGCGGTGAACCTTTGAGCCTCTTCGTCGTTCCCAACCGCTCCCAGGTCCATTAAGGGCGAGCACCATGGCCGAACGCCTCGCCCTCTTCGCCACCACCGCCCGCGGCACCGAGGACCTCCTGGCAGAGGAGCTCAAGGAGCTGGGCGCACGCCGCATCCGCCAGGACCGCGGCGGGGTGCGCTTCCTCGCCTCGCTCGACGAGGCCCTCCGGGTGTGCCTCTGGTCCCGCATCGCCATGCGCGTGCTCTACCCGCTCGGCGAGTTCGAGGCCCATGGCGCGGACGGGCTCTACGAGGCGGCGGCCAGCGTGCCCTGGGAGGAGCACCTCACCCCGGACCACACCTTCGCCGTGGAGGCCACGCTGCGCGAGAGCGAGCACAGCCACTCGGGCTTCGTGGCCCTCAAGGTGAAGGACGCCCTGGTGGACCGGATGCGCGGGACGCTGGGCGCCCGGCCGGACGTGCACACGCGAGATCCCGACGTGCGCGTGGTGGCCCACCTGGCCCGTGAGCGGCTGTCGCTCTCGCTGGACCTGTGCGGCGAGCCCCTGCACCGCCGTGGCTACCGCGTGCGCCCCACCCCGGCCCCCCTCAAGGAGACCCTGGCCGCCGCCCTGCTGCGCGCCGCGAACTACACCGGCGAAGAGGCGCTGGTGGATCCGATGTGCGGCTCCGGGACGCTGCTCATCGAAGGAGCGCTCATCGCCCGCCGACGAGCCCCAGGCATCGCGCGCTCCTTCGCGGTGGAGCGCTGGCCACACCTGGGCGCTCGGGCGAAGGAGCTGCTGGCGGAGCTGCGCGCGGATGCTCGCCGCCATGAGCGCAAGGTGCTCGTGCCGCTCCGCGGCTTCGACAAGGATCCGGAGGCGCTGGAGGCCGCGTCCCGCAACGTGAAGGCGGCGAGGCTCTCGGAGGAGATCCAGCTCGCCGAAGGCGATGCCACCAGGCCCTTCCCCGTCCCCGAAGGTGGCGGCCTGCTCATCACCAATCCCCCGTATGGCGAGCGCATCGGCTCGGGCGGGCAGAAGGGCATGAAGGCCTTCTACTTCAAGCTCGGGGAGAACCTCCGCACCCTGGAGGGGTGGCGCGTCTACGTCCTCGCCGGCAACCCGGCCTTCGAGAGCGCCTTCCACGCCCGGCCTTCGTTCCGCCGGGACGTGTGGAACGGCCCCATCCCCTGCACCCTGCTGGGCTACCGCTTCGGCTCGACGGCGCCAGCCCCCGAGAAGACGGGCTCAGAGCCGGCGCTCGGTATGGCGAAGCAGGCGCTGGATGTTGCCCCGGTGCGTCCAGAGCATGAAGGCGAAGAGGAGCCCTGAGAGCAGCGCGTACTCGATTGCGGGGGCGGTGAAGGCCGCGGTCGCCACGGCCGCCACGCCCGCCGTCAGCGAGCCCAGGGAGCTCACCCGGGTCGCCACCAGGACGAGCCCGTAGACGGCGGCCCCAGCGAGCGCCGCGAGGGGCACCAGGACGAGGAGCACCCCCAGCGCCGTGGCCACGCCCTTGCCCCCACGGAACTTCAGCCACACCGGGTAGCAGTGGCCCAGGACCGCGGCCACCCCCACCGCCACCTGCGCGCGCGGGCTGTCCGGCATCACCCGCAGCACGAGCAACACGGGGAGGGCGCCCTTGAGCGCATCCAGCGCCAGCACCAGGATGCCCAGCTTCTTGCCCGCCACGCGCGCCACATTGGTGGCGCCGATGTTGCCGCTGCCCTCCGCCCGGACATCCACCCCGCGCGCCCAGCGCGTCACCAGCACCCCGAAGGGAATGGAGCCCGCCAGGTAGCCAAGCAGGACAAGGGCCGGGAGCACGAGGGGCTCACATCAGCAGGTGGGGAAACTTCGTCCTCACCACCACATAGGCGTAGTTGACGATGACGAGGACGGGGATGGCGATGCGCACCCAGCTCACCTCTCGGGGCGAGAGGACGATCTCGGGGATCGGCATGGCGAACACCATGTGAAGCACCATCACCACGGCCGCGAGCGCGAACAGGATCGCGAAGACGGTGCCCAGGGGGTTGGCATCCAAGGCGCCCAGGAAGTTGAGGTGCGCTACCCGATCGGCCACCCGCGTCAGCCCGCAGCCGAGGCAGGGCCATCCGGTCTGCTCTCGCAGCAGACAGCCCCAGAAGGGGATGATCTTCGCCACGGGGATGTACCGGGCGACGAGCAGGCCGATCAGCCCCGCGAGGCCGACGCCATCCATGAAGCCGAACTTCCGGTTGGGAGCAGGAGTAAAGACCTTCACGGGACCAGTCTAACGCGAGCGAGTGGGCGAGTGGACTGTACGTTCCGCCACCTTGCCCGGGCAAAGACTTTTGAGCTATGCGCCAGGGCATATGAAGACGCTCCGTTCCGCCCTACTCATGCTGGTTGCCGTTCCCCTGGTCGCGCTGGCGGGAGATCCCGCCCCCGCCGCCGCCAACAAGCAGCCCGCGAAGGCCGCCGAGCCGGACTGCCACCACCCGCCCCCGCCGCCGCAGGCCGCCGCGCCCCAGGGCGGCTGGACGCTGACCCGCGGTGAGGCGCTCAAGGGGGCCGCGGCCGTGAAGCTCGCGGACCTGCTCGCCAAGCCTCAGGCGCACGACGGCAAGACCGTCCTGATCGAGGGCCAGGTGCGCAAGGCGTGCGAGAAGAAGGGCTGCTGGATGGAGCTCGCCACCGCCACGGACGCCAAGGGCCCGGGCGTGCGGGTGACCTTCAAGGACTATGGCTTCTTCGTCCCCCTGGACTCGGCCGGCTCCATGGCCCGCGTGGAGGGCGTGGTGAAGGTGGCCGAGCTGAGCGAGTCCCGCGCCAAGCACTATGAGGAGGAGGGCGCGATCGTGCCCCGCGGCAGCGACGGCAAGCCGCGCGAGGTGCAGCTCGTGGCCTCCGGCGTGGAGCTGCGCCGCTAGGCAATGCCGCGCAGCTTCAGCATGAGGGGCGTGCAGGGCGCGGCAGACCGTGCCGTCCAGCACGCCCGCACCTGGATGCTGGAGACCGCCCCTGGCTCGCGCGTCCACGACGTGCAGCTGGACCCGCGCTTCCAGCACCGAGGCGTGGATCTGCTGTGGGAGTTGACCTCGGGCGAGGTCCGCGGCATCGAGGTGAAGGGCGACCGCCAGACCCGGCGGCGCTACTGGTTCGAGCTGGTGTCCAACGTGGAGAAGGACACCCCGGGCTGCTTCCTCTACAGCGGCGCGGATCTGATGGTGTACGTGTTCCTGACGCAGGCGGAGCTCCACGTCCTCCCGCTGAAGGAAGTGCGCGAGTGGTTCCTGCCGCGCGCGAAGGCGTACGCCCTCAAGCACACGTCCACGAAGACCGGGGCCATCCGCTACACGACAGTGGGCGCGGTGGTGCCCTGCCACGAGGTGCTCGAGGCAGTGCCCAGCGTGCTCTATGTCCCCCTGAAGCGGCGTGCCGCCAAGGAGGCCTCCGAGGCCGCGCCGCTCGCCTCCACCGGGACCGACACCGAGTAGCCCGCCCCCTCGCTTCGAGCGCGGGGCCGCCGCGCCTCAGCGGTGGCGGTGCCTGTGCCCGGGGTGCATGCGGTCGTGCATCTCCGCGAGGCGGTCCGAGTCGCGGGAGAGCTCCTGCAGCGCCGCGCGATCTCCCGTGGCCTTGTAGACGTGCTCCAGCCGGGAGCAGAGATCGATCGCCAGGTGGATGTCCCCATCCTTCTCGGCCTGCACCATCATGGGGCGAGCCCGCGCAATCGCCTGGGGCCATGCCCCCAGGTGGATCAGCCCGTCCACCGCGAGCAGGTGGGCCAGCGGCGACCGGGCGGGATCCGCGGACACGTTCTCCAGGTCCGTGAGGGCCGCATCCCGCTCGCCCTTGGCGGCCCGGACCATGGCGGTGGCGATGCCTCGGCGGTCGGGCAGGAGGAACTCCTCGAACTCGGCGAAGGCCTCCGCGTGGCCGACGTGCCCCGCCCTCGCGAGCGTCTCGGCCATCGAGTCGAACATCTCGGCCACCTTCTCGTCGAAGCCGCCGAGCGCGCGCTCGATGAAGGCGAGCATGGGCTGCCCCTTGTCATCCATCGGCACGCGCTGGCGGACGGCCTTCATCCGCTCGAAGGCGGCACCCGCCGGAGTGTCCTGCAGGCCCTCGAGGACCGACGTCAGCGCGCCCATCAGCTCGGCGAGGGCCTCGGCGAACTCGTGCGGCGCGAGGCGCTCCGGCACCCACCGCCGCCACAGCTCCTCGGCGGCGACATAGGGGAAGGGCTTGAAGGGGCCAGTGCCCTTCCACTTCTTCCCCCACTCCAGGGCAATGTCCTGAGGCCAGGACGTCTCGGCCAGCTTCCGGAAGTCGGCCTCGACCACCGGGACGCCATAGTGCCCCAGGGTCCCGAGGATGGCCTCCGTCGAGTACCCCTCGAGCCCCTTGTTCTGCCACGCCTTGTCCACGCGCTCCGTGCTCACCGGTTGCTTCTCCTCCTCGCGCCAGGCCCGGCGCCAGCGGCCTTCTAGCAGAGCGCGCAGGAGCGCGGCGCAAGACGTTCTTCGCCCGAGGCCATGGATGTGTGCACCCGCTTACGAGGGGCGGGCCGCGGCGACGGGGGTGGGAGCCTCCGCCCCGGGAGGGAGCACCTGGGGCACGGTGGGCCAGACGGTGGGGTTGCGCCTGCCATCCTCGACACGCCGGGCCAGGTACGGCACGCAGCCCCGCGCCTCGAAGGCGCGCTTGAAGGCCGCGAAGCCCGCCCCGGCCTTCCACGCGTCCATGGTGGCCAAACCCGCCTCGGGGCCGCACTGGGCCAGCATGTACTCCACCCAGGCCCAGCGGGCGGAGGTGGGACGTACCTCGGCGCGCCCCTTGAGCCCGCGCCGGAGCCGCTCCAGCCTCGCCTCCACCTCGCGGATGCCCGCGAAGGGCGCGCCGTCCAGCGGCGTGTTGCGCTTGGCCACGAAGGGGGCGATCCCCAGCGCCACGGGGATGATGCGAGACAGCTCGATCGTGAAGCGGATGAGCTCGTCGATGTCCGCGTCCTCTTCGTACGGCAGGCCGACGACGTTGTAGACCTTGAGCTGCCGGAGCCCCGCCGTCCGGGCGAAGTTCGCCGCGCGGAGGATCTGCTCCTCCGAGTGCTTGCGATCCACCAGATCACGCATCCGCTGGGAAGAGCCGTCCGCGGCCACGGTGAGGTGGGTGGCGCCGCCGCGGCGCAGGGTGTCCACCAGCTCCTGGGTGAGCCGATCCGCGCGCAGCGAGGACACCCCCACCTCGCGTCCCGAGTCCACGAGGGTGCGCAGCAGCTCCACGATGCGCGGGTGGTCCGTCACCGCCGCCCCCACCAGCCCCACCCGCCGGGCATTCTCCGGGATGAGCGACAGCACCCGCTCGGGCGGCACCGTCCGCATGCCCCCGTTGGTGGTCCTCCGCATGACGCAGTAGTGACACCCACGGGAGCAGCCGCGCTCCGGCTCGATGAGGAACATCGAGCGCAGCTCGGTGTTTGGCGTGATGATCTGCGAGCGGGCGGGCAGCCGCCCGTCCGAGGCCTTGGAGACGAAGTAGCGCGCCCCACCTCGCCCGGGGACCCGGAAGCCGGGCGTGCGCGCCAGGTACGTCAGCAGCGCCTCGCGCTCCATGCTGGCGGCGGCCTCCAGCAGGGTGTGGATGAGCTCGTCCGACTCGCCCTGGACGAGCACGTCCACGAAGGGCTCCAGCGGGTCCGGATTCGAGAAGGTCAGCGGCCCTCCGGCCACGATGAGCGGCTGCCGCTCGGTCCGCTCCTCCCTCAGCAGGGGCAGCCCCGCCAGCTCCAGCATCGTGAAGAGCCCGGTCAGCTCCAGCTCATAGGCCACCGAGAAGGCCACCATGGGAAAGCCGGAGACAGGGGCCTCGGACTCGTAGGTGAGGAGCGGCGTCCGCGTGAGGCGCCAGGCCTCCACGTCATCCGGGAGGAAGGCCCGCTCGGCGGTAGCGCCGGGGTGGAGGTGGATCTCCCGGTAGATGGTCTGGTAGCCGAGCGAGCTCATCCCCACGTGGTAGGGACTTGGGTAGCAGAGGGCCACGCGGTAGGGCGCCTCCTTGCGGAGCGTGCCCTGCTCCTGGGCGAGCCGCGCGCGCATACCTTCGACGAGTGAGTACCTGCCCTCCATGCTCCTCCAGCGGCGATCCAATCCTCTTTAAACACCGCGGCCCCGAGCGGCCACTCCCGAGGGGGAGGGCAGCCGGGGCCGCAGGAACGACGTCAGCCGTGGCTCAGCCTACTCCACGCCATCCTTGAAGGACGGGACGGGCTTTTCGAGCACGCAGAAGCCCAGGTCCTCATTGCACACCACCGCGAAGTCCGGGCTGATGCCGGAGCCCTCGCCGCAGGTCTCAAGGGGGTTTTTGTTATTCGGATCGGGATCGCAGCCCACCGCCGGCCACAGGGCCCGGACGGTGTACTGGAGCGAGCAGCCATCGCGGGTGATCGTCACGTCACCCGTGAGCTGCGTGCCAGGGGCCTTGGGAGACGCGAACACCTTCACGTTCGCGAACTGGTACGTGATGGAGGTCGCGTCCTCGGAGGCGCTCGCCGCGGCGTTCACCGTCGCCGGGGAGAAGTCCGTGGCGCCGCAGAACTCCTGGGCGTCCGGCTCCTCTGCCAGCGTTCCCACGGCCGTCTGCAGGTACGGATCGCCCGGATCACGCGCGGCGCGCGAGGCCAGAGTCGCCGGACGCAGCGTCAGCCTGGACTGCCCCGCCGCATCCGGGTTGGTGTACTTGAAGACGCCGAGCAGCTCACCCACCATCTCGGCCTTGCAGCCGTCGGGGATGGTCTGCCCCTCCTTCAGGTCATACTTCGCCGCCCAGGAAGGCGAGTCCTGGGTGATGCACCCTGCGCTGGGCTGGTCGAAGTTGCAGCCCGTCAGCAGCGCACCTGCGCCGAGAAGAACAGCAGCGCCAGAAACGATGTTCTTGATCATGATTCTCTAGGTTCCTGTCGTTCGTGGCTGAGGCTTAGAAGGTGTACCGGACGCCGATGCGGAACTGCCGCGGCGCCTGGTACTGCGTCGGCTGCTTGAAGTTCGGGTTCACCTGGTCCTCCGTCAGGAAGACCTGATTCGCCCGGTCAAACTCCAGATCCCCGGTGTTGATCTGCACCTTGCCCGGCAGGTCCGCCGGCGTGCCGCCCTCGAGCGGGTAGATGGACTCGAAGGTGTAGGACTCGTCCACGCCCGTCGCGGTCTGGAAGTTGAACAGGTTGAACACGTCCAGGGTGAGCGACACCACCTGATCCTTGCCGATACGGTAGTTCACACCCACGTTGGAGTCGATCACGTTGACCCACGGGGTGCGGCCGCCCGTACCACGCTGGAGGACGAACGCCTCATCCTGCAGGTAGAGCGGGTGAGCGCCGTAGAAGTTGATCGGGTTACCCGAGTTGCCGCGGTAGGACACGCCCAGGCTGGCAGACAGCGCGTTGGTGATGTTGAACTCCTTGGCGCCGAACACCTTGACGGAGTGCGTCCGGTCATAGGGCAGCAGACCGGTGCGGTTGGGCAGCAGGCTGATCAGGTCGAAGTCCGAGAGGATGTTCGGATCGAGCTGGCCCGTCTCCGGACGGAACAGACCGGGGTAGTTACCGTACAGCCGCGACCAGGTGTAGCTCGCCTGGGCCAGCCAGCCGTCGGCGAAGGTGCGGTTCAGGTACAGGGTGACCGCGTTGTAGTTGCGCTCCGGCTTGGGGAAGTCCTTGGCGAAGCCCTCGTTCGGGTTGCCGAGGAAGTAGGTGTTGCCGTCGTCGCGGCTCATGTCCTCGATGACCGAGCCCATGTTGCGGAACGTGTAGGACGCACCGAAGCGGGTGTTGGCCAGCACCTCGTACTCGCCGCCCACCACCACTTCGTTGGAGGACTGGGGCTTGAGGTTCGGGTCAACCGGCTCGCTCTCCACCTTGCCGCCCAGGAAGAGGCGGTTCGGGTTGCGGCTGCCCTCCGACACGCGGGCCACGTACTGGTTGTCCGCGCAGCCGGTGCGCTGCCCCTCACGCGTGGAGGGATCGCAGCCATCGGTCCCCCCATCGGTGGAGGGGGCCACGCGGCGGGCCGCGTAGCGGCGCTCTGGCGGGAACGCGCGGTCCAGCATGTTGAGCGGCACCTGCTCATAGTACTTGGCGAAGTTGACGAAGAACTTCATCCGGCCGTTGGCCAGCGGGTCGACGATGGCGCCCACGCGCGGCGACAGCTGGTTGCCGAGCACGAGGGCCAGCTGCCCGTCACCGCCGTACATCGCCTGCACGTCGTAGCGCAGGCCCGCGTTCACCGTCACGCGGTTGGCGATGGACCAGCTGTCCTGCAGGAAGCCACCCACCGTGGTGCTCTTCGAGGTGGACTCCTGGACCAGCTGCACGGTCGGAGAGTCCGGAGCCGTCTGGTAGCCATAGCGGCGGGCGTCGAGCCAGCCGGAGGTGCCGCTGGGGATGCCCGTGTTGGTGCGCGGGTCGAAGAAACCACCCAGGTTGGTCTCCGAGAAGAACACGCCGCCGCCGTAGGCCTTGCGCTGCCCGTAGGAGAGGAACTCGGCGTCCACACCGGCCTTGAGCACGTGGGTGCCCAGCGCGTTGAGCAGGTAGGTGGCCTTGGCGTTGACCTGGTAGCGGTCCAGGTTGCCGTCGGTCAGCAGACCCGGGCCACCCAGGGCGTAGTTGCTCACCGGGCAGGCCTGCGCGATCTCACGCTCGCCGGTCACCGGATCCGGATCGCCGTACGGGATCTCGCAGTACTGCGCGGCGTTCGGGACATCCTCGAAGTAGGTGATCGGGCGCTCATTCACATAGAGCACGCGCGAGTAGCCGGCCAGGCCATCACCCAAGATGTCGCCCGGCTCGCTGCCGTCGACCGGCAGGGTAGAGGCCACCTGGTGGAAGTAGCCCGCGTTCACGTCGATGAGGACCTTCTTGTCCATGAAGGCGCCGGCGTACTTCAGGCCCACCGCGGTGGTGCTCGCCAGGGTCTCCGTGATCCCGAAGTCACCCGGACGCGTCGTGACGGCCGCCGGGAGGCCGCCGCTGCGCGGATCGATGTTCAGCTTGCCCTCGCCGCCCGTGCTGGACGGGGTGCCGGTGATGGACAGCGACACGTTGTGATCCTGGTTGATCAGGTAGGTCAGCTTGCCCATGTACTGGAAGCTGCGCGAGTCCGCGAAGTAGGTGCGCTCGGCGCCGGGGATCGGCGTGAACTGCGCGCGGTCCTGCTCGTCGCGGACGACGTCGCCCGTGGCCGGGTCGATCTGGAAGGCGTTGATCCCGCGGGTGTGCGTGTAGCGGGTGAAGGACGGCGCGAAGCCGGCGAAGAACCACAGCTTGTCCTGGAGGATCGGACCGCCGAGGGTGGCACCGAAGTCACCCAGGTTCTTCAGCTGGTTGGTGCCGGAGATGACCGAGCCCTCGTTGATGACGAGCTTGCGGTCACCCTCTAAGGTGCCCGGGGTGATGTTGCCGAAGACCGAGCCGTGGAACTCGTTGGAGCCCGAGCGCGTCACCGCGTTGATGACGCCACCGGTGGAGCGACCGAACTCCGGCAGGTAGCCGCCCGTGACGACGTTCACGTCCTGGACGAACTCGATGGAGAGCGGGCTGGCGTTGATGCCGAAGGCCGGATCGTTGGTGGACAGGCCGTCCACCACGTAGCCGTTCTCGGGCGACGTCGCGCCGTTGATGGACACGCCGTACTGATCGTTCTGGGCGCCCGGAGCCAGCTCCGCGAGGCTCTCGAAGGAGCGAGCCGCGCCACCCTTGCCGCCAGGGCGGTTCACGGCGATGCGGCGGATGAACTCCTGATCCACGTTCACGCCCGTGGTGGTGGAGCCCACGTCGATCGTCGGCGGGGTGGCGACGACCGCGATCTCCTCCGTGAAGGCCTCAGGCAGCAGCTCCACGTTCACGCGGATGGTGCGGTTGAGCCGCAGCTGGATGTCCGAGCGAGCGAAGGGCTTGAAGCCCTGGCTGTCGAACCGCAGGGTGTACACGCCCGGCGGCAGCTGGGGAATACGGTACTGGCCGCTGGCGTCTGATACCACCGTCTGCTCACCCTGTAGGTTGGGCGAGGTCGCGGTGACGACCACATCTGCTATCGGCGCCTTGTTGGCGCCAGGATCGGCATTGACGACCGTGCCGATGATGACGCTGCTTGATGACTGAGCCAAGGCCACTGACCCGAACAAAAGGCCAACAGCCAGCACAACTCCGGTTTCCCGGAGCACACGGGTTACTCTCATGCCTGACCCCTCCAAGGTGGGCGTATGCAACCAAAAATGGCTGGGGAAAATATCTGAGGTCAGCAAGTTGTCAATAGACCGTTGCTTTTTGGCAACCAGTGGGGCATTGGCCGGTCCCGTCCGTTGACTCTGCCCCCCCCTCGCTTGAACCCGGACTGCATTTCTGTATTGTGGCACGCCTTTGATCCGGCAGGGCGTGACGGGTTGCCCACTGGTGTAGAGGAGTAATCGCGCATGTTCGACTCTGTTCTTGACCGCGGAGCGGCTCCCAGGTCCCGGTTCGGCACCGGGACGGTGATCTCGGTGCTGCTGCACGTGGGCCTCTTCGGTCTGGCGGTGTGGCTGTCCACGCGGCCGCCCCCCGTGGAGGAGAAGGAGATCGAGGTCACCTTCAAGGCCGCCATGGCGCCTCCGCCGCCGCCTCCACCTCCTCCGCCTCCTCCGGCCGCCAAGCCGAAGCCCAAGAAGGTCAAGAAGGAGTTCGTGGCGCCCAAGGAGATCCCCCAGGTCAAGCCTCCCGAGCAGGAGCCCACCCCCGAGCCCGAGCCCACCGAAGAGGAAGTGGAGACCGGCGAGGGCGTCGAAGGCGGCGTGGTGGGGGGCGTGGTGGGTGGCGTGCTCGGCGGAGTGCTCGGCGGCCAGGTGGGCAGCACCGGTACGGACGTGCTCCCGTTCGGCGCGGGCATGACGCGCCCGGAGAAGCTCTCCGGCCCCGCTCCCCAATATAGTCGCGAGGCGCTCGAGGCCCGCGTCCAGGGCCTGATGATCGTGAAGTGCGTCATCACCACCGAGGGCAACGTGGAGAAGTGCCGCATCATCAAGCCCCTGCCCCACATGGAGCAGGCAGTGCTGGACGCGCTGTACGCGCAGCGGTACAAGCCGGTCACCTTCCAGGGACGGCCGGTCCAGGTGGACTACACCTTCAACGTCAGGCTGAGCCTGCCGCGGTAGTACGCGGACGGCCTCGGCCCTTGTCATAACCTGCCGTTACCCCCCGCGCTCGAGGAGGAGCGCTCATAATACCATGCAATTCACACTGGCGGATATCTGGGCGCACACGGGCCTCTTCGCCCGCTTCATCATCTTCACCCTGGGCTTCATGTCGGTCGCCTCGCTGGTCGTCATGGCGGAGCGGATGGTGGTCTTCCGTAAGACGCGAGCCGACTCGAGGACCTTCGCGTCGAAGATGGGGGCCATCCTCGCCAAGGGGGACCTGACCACCGCGGCCAACACGAACCTGGGCAAGGACGTGGGTCACCTGGGGCGCGTGATCAACTCGGGTCTGACGGCGTACCGCATCAGCCCCAGCAACAAGGAAGTCGCTGTGGAGTCCGTGGCGCGCGCGCTGGAGCGTCAGGCCCAGCGTGAGGTCCAGAGCCTCAAGCGCGGCCTGGGCGTGCTGGCCACGGTGGGCTCGACGGCGCCGTTCGTCGGTCTGCTCGGCACCACGATGGGTATCGTGAACGCCTTCCAGCAGATGGCCGTGGCGGGCTCGGGTGGTCTGGCCACCATCTCCGCCGGTATCGCCGAGGCGCTCATCACCACGGCGTTCGGTCTGCTCGTGGCGATCCCCGCGGTGATGGCCTACAACTTCTTCCAGGGCTGGGTGGATGCGCGCTCGGTGGACATCTCCGAGTCGTCCAACGAGTTCCTGGACGTAGTGGCCCGGCACCTGGGCGGTGGCGCGTCCCACTCCCAGGTGGGCTGAGCACAGCCTTCCTAGCCAGCCAGTAGCCCGTCTCGGCGTTGGCGGGGATCTCCCCTTCACCCGAGGCGGGCTGCTTCACTCAAGTCACCTCGAGCTCCAGGTACAGCGATGGGAATGGCAACAGGTCCCAGTGGTGGGATCAAGAACGAGATCAACGTCACGCCGCTGGTGGACGTGGTGCTGGTGCTGCTCATCATCTTCATGGTGATCACGCCCATGCTCCAGCGCGGCAAGTCGGTGACGCTGCCCAAGGCGCAGAACATCGAGAAGGAGAAGAAGGGCGCTGACCAGGACCCGCTGATCCTCTCGGTCACTCCGGACAAGAAGATGTTCCTGGAGAATGACGAGTTCGACGCCGCGGGCCTGGAGAACAAGATCCGCGAGGAGCTCGAGGCCAAGCCGGGGCGGCGGATCCTCCTCAAGGGCGACATGTCGCTGAACGTCATCGACGTGCGCAAGGCGATGGACATCGCCCGCAAGGGCAAGGCCAAGAGCATCGCGCTCGGCGTCGAGGAGCTGAAGGAATAGCCATGGCTTACAAGAAACGTCAGTGGGTCAAGCCCCAGACTCCGCCCAACTCGGACATCAACGTCACGCCGCTGGTGGACGTGGTGCTCGTGCTCCTCATCATCTTCATGGTGCTCACGCCGCTGCTCGAGAAGGACATCGAGGTGCGCGTGCCGGAGACGGAGGTGGAGGCCACGCCTCCCGACACGAACGATCAGCTGGTGGTGCAGCTGTCCGAGAACGGCGACATCAAGATCAACGCCGAGGAGATGCCCAACCTGGAGGAGTTCATCAACCGGCTGAAGCGGATGCTGGCGGCGAAGGCCCGGGAAGAGCGGGTCGTCTTCTTCATGGCTGACGACAAGGCGAACTACGGCAAGCTCATTGGCGTGATGGACGGCGCCAAGTCGGCCGGCGCCGTCGTGCTCGGCATGACGACCGAGGAGCTGCCGCAGGGCGCGGTGCTCCCGGGTACCGAGGGCGCAGCGCCGGTTCCCGAGGCCCCTCCGGCCCCGTAGCGCCACCTCGGCGTCCCCCCAGGAGCTCGTCTGGCCCCACGTGGCCGGCGAGCTCCTTGTTTTTTGTCCCGCCGCGTGGACGGGACCATCTCGCGTGCGGGACGGTGCCGCCGCTCCTCCCTCTGGCGCAAGCCCTGGTACGGCCATTGCTTTCCCAGCCCCGGAGACAACCGGGAGGGTGGGCATGCTGGCGAGGGTGAGGTCGGGCGCGCTGATGGGCATCGACGCGGTGGTGGTGGAGTGCGAGGTGGACATGGCCCTGGGGCTGCCCTACTTCAACGTCGTGGGGTTGCCCGACGGGGCGGTGCGCGAGTCGAAGGTGCGGGTCGTCTCGGCGCTGAAGAACACGGGCTTCGAGCTGCCCCAGAAGCGCATCACGGTGAACCTGGCCCCGGCGGACATCCGCAAGGAGGGGGCCGCCTTCGAGCTCCCCATCGCGCTGGGCGTGCTGGCGGCGGCGCGCTTGATGGAGGAGGAGCCGCTGGGGCGCTACCTCTTCGGAGGGGAGCTGTCGCTGGATGGGTGGATCAAGCCCATCAAGGGCGTCCTGCCGCTGGCCGTGGCCGCCAGGAATGGCGGCTTCCAGGGCGTCATGGTGCCCTCGGCGAACGCGGCCGAGGCGGCCCTGGTGGAGGGCATCCAGGTGCTCCCGGTGAGCCACCTGCGCGCCGCCGTCGATCACCTCACCGGCGTCCAGCTCATCCCCCCCTTCCAGCGCGCACCTGGGGCGGCCGTGGCGATGCGGGGCCCGCCGTCGCTCGACATGGCGGACGTGCGCGGGCAGCCCGAGCTCAAGCTGGCCCTGGAGTTGGCGGCCGCTGGTGGCCACAACGTGCTCATGTGCGGCCCTCCTGGCTCGGGCAAGACGATGCTGGCCCAGAGGCTGCCGGGGATCCTGCCGGCCATGACGTTCACCGAGGCGCTGGAGGTGACGAAGATCTACTCGGTGCTCGGGCTGCTGGGAGAGGACCAGGCGCTGATGCGCGAGCGCCCGTTCCGCTCGCCGCACCACACCATCTCGGACGCGGGGCTCGTGGGAGGAGGCCCGGCGGCGCGCCCCGGGGAGCTGTCCATGGCCCACCACGGGGTGCTGTTCCTGGATGAGCTGCCGGAGTTCCGCAAGAACGTCCTGGAGGTGCTGCGCCAGCCCATGGAGGAAGGCCTCATCCACCTGGCGCGCGCCAACCAGAACGTCACCTACCCCTGCCGGGTGATGCTGGTGGCGGCGATGAACCCCTGCCCTTGCGGCTACTTCAACGTCCCCGGCCACACCTGCAAGTGCCAGGAGCACCGCATCTTCGACTACCACGCGCGGGTGAGCGGCCCGCTGCTGGATCGCATCGACATCACGCTGCAGACGCGCCCGGTGGAGTACCACCAGATCGCCCGGGGCAGCGCCGAAGAGCCGCCCAGCAGCTACTACCGGGACCGGGTGGAGGCCGCGCGCGAGCGCCAGCGGGCCCGCTTCCGCGACGAGCCAGGAGTGCACTGCAATGCCCAGATGCCGCCCCGGCTCCTGCATCGCTATTGCGCGCTGAGCGCTCGGGCCGAGCAGATGCTGGAGCGTGCCGTGCGCCACCATGGCCTGTCCGCCCGCGCGCACGACCGCATCCTCAAGCTCGCCCTCACCCGCGCGGACCTGGAGGCGCACCCCCGTATCGAGGACACGGACATGCACATCGCCATCGACTGCCGCATTCTCGACCGCCGAGGGTGGCTCCACGCGAACACCTACGGCACCTCGCGGCCCGATGCCTTCTCCCGGCTGCTGCGGCCCGACGCGCGCTCACGAGCTCCCGAGGAGCCTTGAGCGTGGCGAGCCCCCGGCGCTCAGGAGGCGCCAGCCTGGGAGGCGGGCTGTGGCTCGCGAGCGCCTCCCGGCTCGCCAGCGTGTCCTCCGGGCGCAGGGAGGCCGGTAGGGCCCGGCGAGCGCCCCAGCAGGGGCACCCCGCCCGTGATGATGCGAGCCGAGCGCCGAAACGCCAGGTACGAGTAGGCCCAGTTCACGAGCACCGCCACCTTGCTGCGGAAGCCGATGAGGAACAGGACGTGAACGAAGAGCCAGGCGAACCAAGCGAGGTAGCCCGACATCCGGAAGCGCTCCAGGGCGATCCCCACCGCGGAGCCTCGACCGATCACGGAGAACATGCCGCGGTCCCAGTAGCTGAAGGGCTCCATGGGCCGGCCCTCGAGCTGGAGCAGGATGTTTCGCGCGGCGTGCTTCCCCTCCTGCATGGCCGCGGGCGCCACGCCCGGAACAGGCTGGTCCTTCTCCTTGAAGAGCGCCAGGTCCCCGACGACGAAGACGTCCTTCCGGCCGGGCAGGGTGAGCTCTGGTGTCACCGGCACGCGCCCCGCCCGGTCCAGCTCCACCCCCAGCGAGCGCGCCAGGGGAGAGGCCGCCACCCCCGCGGCCCACAACTTCGTGCGCGCCGGGATGTGCTCTTCGCCGATGTACACCCCCTTCTCGTCGATGCGGGTGACTCGGACGCCCGTGCGCACCTCCACCCCGAGCTTCTCCAGCGACTTGCGGGCCGCGATGGACAGCTTCTCCGGGTACGTGGGCAGCACGTGGCCGGCCCCCTCCACCAGGATGATGCGCGCCTGGGACGGGTCGATGTTCTGGAAGTCCCGCACCAGCGCGTGATGGCTGATCTCCGAGAGCGCGCCCGCCAGCTCCACGCCCGTGGCTCCTCCGCCAACGATGACGAAGGTCAACAGCTCGCGGCGGCGCGCCGGGTCCGGCTCGCGCTCGGCCAGCTCGAAGGCGAGCAGCAGCTGCCGGCGGATCTCCACCGCGTCCTCGATGGTCTTCAGGCCCGGCGCGTACCGTGCCCACTCGTCGCGCCCGAAGTAGGAGTGGGTCGCGCCGGTGGCGAGGATGAGGAAGTCGTACGCAAGCGCTCCGTCCGCGAGCAGCAGGCGCTTGCCCGGCACGTCCACCCCCGTCGCCTCGGCCAGGAGCACGGAGATGCCGTACCTGCCGAGGATGCCCCGCAGCGGCGAGGCGATGTCGCTGGGGCTCAGCGTCGCCGTCGCCACCTGGTACAGGAGCGGCTGGAAGAGGTGGTGGTTATGTCGATCCACCAGCGTCACGCGGACCGGGGCGCGCTTCAGCTTCAGCGCCGCGTACAGGCCGCCAAAGCCTCCGCCGAGGATGACCACATGGGGACGGGAGTCAGGGTTCGCGCTCACAGGGTGAACTTCCTGCCTCCCCGGGCAAAGTCAACGCCTCCCTGCTCGCCTTGTTCGAGGGGATGTCCCACATGTGACTCAGGCATGGTAAGGGGGCCCCTGGCAGGGCGCGCCACCGCCCGAGAGGCCCCTGGTGATGAAGTCTCTCTACCCGCTCATCAACGTCCTCCAGCTCCTCTTCCTGTCGCTCTGGGGCGCCTTCTGGATCACCCTGGCCGGGGTGATGGCGCTGCTGACCCTCAATGGCAATGTCCCGCTGATGATGGCCCGGCGCTTCTGGGCGCCCATGCACTGGCGCATCGGCGGAGCGCGGATGTTGGTGGAGCCGCTGCCGGACAACGACTGGAACAGGCCCTACATCTTCCTGATGAACCACCAGTCGGCGATGGACATCCCCTGCGCGTTCGCGGCGCTGCCGGTGAACGTCCGGTTCGTCGCCAAGCACATCCTCAAGTACGTGCCATTCCTGGGCTGGTACATGGCGATGACGGGGATGATCTTCATCAACCGCTCCAACCACCGGGAGGCGGTGAAGAGCCTGGCGCTCGCCGGAGAGCGAATCCGCTCGGGCAAGTCCGTGCTCGCCTTCCCCGAGGGCACGCGCTCGCGTGACGGGCTCATCCTCCCCTTCAAGAAGGGCCCGTTCGCGCTCGCCATCGAGGCCCAGGTGCCCATCATCCCCGTGGCCATCCACGGCTCGCTGCAGGCGCTGCCCACCGGAGGCATCTCGCTGCGCAAGCACGACATCCGCGTGAAGGTGGGCCACCCCATCGAGACGCAGGGCCTCAAGAGCGCGGATCGCGACGCCCTGCTGCGCCGGGTACGTGACGCCATCATCCAGCTCCACCAGGAGATTGGCGGCCCGGGCGGAGTGTCCGAGGCCATTGTCGAGCGAGGCCAGGAGGGCCGCCCTCCTCCCCCGGCCAGCTGACTGCGCGCATCGGCCCCGCAGACTCCACCGCCGTGGACGGTGCGTTCATTTCCTGGACGCCCCTTGCCCCCGCTCCCAGAGGGAGCACGCTCGGCACGCTCATTGCTTATGACTCGCCGCGATGCGCTCGAAGGCTCCGGCCCCGGGCGCAGCACTCGAGTCCCATGAAGGGCGGCGTTGGAGGAGCAATGAACAAGGTAACGGAGAAGTTGAAGGCGGTGGCGGCGGCGGTGGCGGCGATCGAGAAGCAGTTCGGCAAGGGGGCGGTGATGCCGTTGGGCGGGGAGGTGCAGGAGCAGAAGGTGGCGATCATCCCGTCGGGCTCGGTGAGCCTGGATCGGGCGCTCGGAGTGGGCGGCTATCCGCGCGGACGCGTGGTGGAGATCTTCGGCAACGAGTCCTCCGGGAAGACGACGCTCACGCTGCATGCCATCGCGCAGGTGCAGGCGGCGGGCGGCGTGGCGGCGTTCATCGACGCCGAGCACGCGCTGGACGTCAACTACGCGCGCAAGCTGGGCGTGCGGGTGGAGGAGCTGCTCGTCTCCCAGCCGGACACCGGTGAGCAGGCGCTGGAGATCACCGAGCAGCTCGTGCGCTCGGGGGCGGTGGATCTGATCGTGGTGGACTCGGTGGCCGCGCTGGTGCCGCGGGCGGAGATCGAGGGCGAGATGGGCGACGCGCACATGGGCGTGCAGGCCCGGCTGATGAGCCAGGCGCTGCGCAAGCTCACCGGCGCGGTGAGCCGCTCGGGCACGTGCATCATCTTCATCAACCAGATCCGCATGAAGATCGGCGTGATGTTCGGCAACCCGGAGACGACCACGGGCGGCAACGCGCTGAAGTTCTACTCCTCGATGCGGCTGGAGATCCGCCGCACCGGCAACCTCAAGGATGGGGAGAGCGTCATCGGCACGCGCGCGCGGGTGAAGGTGGTGAAGAACAAGCTGGCCCCGCCGTTCCAGGAGGCGGAGTTCGACCTGCTGTACGGGGTGGGCATCCACCGTGCGGGCGAGGTGCTGGATCTGGGCGTCCAGGCGGGGCTCATCGAGAAGTCCGGCAGCCACTTCAGCCTGCGCGGCGAGCGCATCGGCCAGGGGCGTGAGCGGGCGTCCGAGTGGCTGCGCGAGCACCCGGCCGCGCTGGAGGGGCTGGCCAGCGAGCTGATCGGCGCCGCCTCGCCCGTCCCGGCGCCGTCCCCCGAGCCGGCGGGGGCGGTGGCCTAGGCCTGGGGCTGCTCGAGCGACACGGGCAGCGCTTCGCGGCGCTGTCCGGCGCGGAGGAAGAGACGGCCTCCCTCGCCCTCCTCCAGCAGCTCACCGAGCTGGTAGTGGGCATCCCGGGAGAAGCGCGCCTTGGCTCGGCCGCGCTTCACCCGGCAGGAGAAGACGCCGTCCGGCTCCACCACGAGCGTGGCCGGCTCGAGCGCCTCGGCGGTGCGGTCGCTCAGGCGAATGGACACGCGTTCGTCTGGGGTGACATCCACCGTGCGAACCTCATAGGCGGCGTCCTCCACCTGGACGTAGCACCAGTCCTTGCCGATGCGGAGCTGGTAGCGCCCGTCGTCTTCGAGCACCAGGGAGGTGTTGAAGAGCTCGATGATCTTCGGGTGCTCGATGGGCTCCTCGTCGTGCCACCAGCGCAGGGCCTTGTCGAGGCGGATGCCGCTGTCCTCGCGCGTGTGCCAGCGCTTGCCGAAGGGGGGCTGACCGGTGGGCGGTTGCATGACACTCCTTATGTGCGCGCACCGGCCGGCGGAATCAAGCCCACTGGCCGGCGGCTACCAGTTCCGGACGTACTCCGTGTAGCCGCGGAAGGCCACCGCGCCCCAGACGTTCACCAGCACGCCGAGCGCCACGGCGGACAGCACGAGCCGGCTGCGCAGCGACCAGCCACCGATGGCGAAGAGCAGCAGCAGGTAGGGCGTGTAGTCCAGGCTGAAGCGGAAGCCGAACTGCATGTAGCCGGTGTTCTGGTAGAAGAGCCCCGGCAGCGCGCACACCGCCACGGTGAGCCACAGCGGCCAGTGCAGCCGCGGGCGCGTCTTCGGGATGAGGAGGAAGACGAGCAGCGGCAGTGTCAGCAGCAGCGTCAGCCCATGCGGGTCGTACCCCAGCTCCAGCGGGTTCAGGGACACGCGGGGCAGCTTGAGGAAGGCCGCCTCCAGGTTGCGCTGGAGGTAGGAGAAGTCGAACAGCCCGTACCGGTCGATGTCCGCGTTGACGCGGTTGTTGAAGAGGAACGCGTGGCCGAACTCGCCGGGCTTGCCGAAGCGGTAGAGGTTGTAGGCCGCGGCGAGCAGGCCGAGCGGCGCGGCGCCCAGGGCGAAGAGGCCCAGCTTGCGCGCCGCCGGCTTCCAGCTCGTCACCAGGGCGCGGAGCTGCTCGCGCCGGTTCGGGCCCGGACATAGCGCCTCCATCACGAAGAAGAGGCCCGCGAAGAGCAGCGGCGTCCGCGTGAGCGTGGCCATGGAGAAGAAGACTCCCGCGAGCACCGGGCGGTGCGCTCGGACGGCGTTGCGCACGTAGAGGAAGGTGAGCGCCACGCCCATCACCTCCGC
Organism: Myxococcaceae bacterium; assembly: GCA_016926755.1. Lineage (GTDB taxonomy): Bacteria > Myxococcota > Myxococcia > Myxococcales > Myxococcaceae > Hyalangium. The sequence goes on from JAFGNZ010000243.1 coordinate 38,103, forward strand.
GCTGAACCACACCTCTCCGCGGATGGCGCAGTAGAAGAAGAGCGTGCCGAAGGCGAGGATGAGCGAGAGCGCGATGTTCTCGTTGCGCTCCCGCGCCGTCTCTCCCTCCTTCGCCAGGGAGCGCAGCAGCGAGTAGAAGAGCGCCACCGCCAGCGCGCCGATGATCACCCCGAACGAGGTGTCATTGAACTGGTAGCCGTGCAGCGCCACGAAGGGCAGCATCACCACCGCGGGGAATGACGGGAAGCTCACGTACCAGCGATCGCCCGGCAGCGGCCGACCCTCGCAGCGGACCTTCTCGCCCCCCACCCTGCGCACGCAGGCCCAGTCCTCCAGGTTGGGCAGCACCTCGGGGTCCACGTCCAGCCGCCCCTCCAGCCACGACTGGGCTTGATAGATGAAGTGCGGGGCCGCGCTCTGGCGCAGGAAGCGCTGGGAGCTGAAGCTCGCCAGCACCACGAAGCTCACCAGGAAGAGCACCACCTCCACCCGGTACGCGGAGAGCCAGATGCGCACGGCTGCCCACGCCCCTTGCCCCGATGATGCCGGGGCGGGCACGGGTTGGCTCAACCTGTCTGGCAGCTCGACAGGCTGCGTGGGCCGCGGGGCCTCCGTCGTCTGGGGCGTGGCCTCGGCGGAAGCCGCGGGCGACGCGGGCTCGGCGGGTGGCGCCGCGGGAGCCGCCGAAGGAGCCTCGGTGGAGGAAGGGGCCTTCTTGGAGCGCTTGGACTTGCGGCTCATGGACTGGAGGGCTCCGCGAGCAGGCGCTGGCGCAGCAGCTCGAGCGCGTAGGAGGCGGCGAACAGGCGCACGCGATCACGATCACCAGAGATGGAGTAGCGCCCGCAGACGGTGGAACGCCCCTCCGACGCGAGCGCGCAGTAGACGGTGCCCACCGGATCCTCCGCCGTGCCGCCGGTGGGCCCCGCATAGCCGGTCACCGAGATGCCATGGGTGGTGCCGACGGCGACGCGCACGCCCTCGGCCATCGCGATGGCCGTCTCGCGTGACACGGCGGTGTGGCGGGCAAGCAGCTCGGGGGACACTCCCGCCCAGGCCATCTTCATCTTCTCCGAATAGGTCACCGCCCCCCCGATGAAGAAGTTGCTCGCCCCCGACACGGCGGTGAGCTGCTGGGCGATGAGTCCTCCCGTACAGCTCTCCGCGGTGGACAGCGTGCCCCCTGTCCGTGTCAGCAGCTTCGCGAGCGCTGGTGCGTACTCCTCGTCATCGGCACCGAAGATGGCCGTGCCCAGCACCTCCCGGCTGGCGGCCTCGGCGGCGGCCAGGGCTGAATCGGCCTCGGCCTGCGTGGGAGCGGTCGCCATCAGCTTGAGGTGGTTCTCCGGGGCATGGGTGCGGAAGCCGAACACCACCCGGGGGTGCCGCGCCACCAGCCCGGACACCTTCGCGTCGAGCTGCGACTCGGGGATGCCCACCGTGCGCAGCAGCCGGAAGGCCCGGTACACGCGCTCCGGATCGCGCTCCAGGGCCGCACGGATGCGCGGCAGCACCTCGCCCTCCGCCAGGGCTCTGTACTCGCGCGGCACGCCCGGGACGAAGAAGAGCTGGCAGCGCCCCAGCCGGAGGAGGACCATGGGCGCGGAGCCCATCGGGTTCTGGACCACCTCGGCGCCCTGGGGGACCCTCGCCATGCGGAAGACCGCCGGCGTCAGGGGGATGGTGAGCTTCGCGTAGCGCGCGCGTAGCCACTCCACCACCTGGGGGTGCTCCACCAGGGGGACGCCCGCCGCGGCGGCGGCACACTCCAGCGTGAAGTCATCACTCGTGGGGCCCAGCCCACCCGAGACGAGCACCACATCCGCGCGGGAGGCCACCTCCAACAGGGCATGGGTGATGTCCGGGCGGACGTCCCCGACGAGCAGGATACGCTCCACCTTCACGCCCAGCTCGAAGAGCCGAGCCTCGAACCAGGGGCTGTTGGTGTCCGTGATGAGGCCGGTGACGAGCTCGTCACCGGTGCACAGCAGCTCGACGCGCATGGGCGCAGCATCCTAGCGGCACTGCCCTGCCCCGGCACGTCCTGAGGAGAAGCGCCGCGGCGCCCCGGCCCGACTCAGGAGCCAGAGGCCTCCTGCTCCACGTCCTCCGAGTCATCCTCGTCGTCGTCCTCCTCGGCGAGCACGACGGCGGCGGCCGCCACCCCGGCGCTGGCTCCCACCTTCCGCGCGACCAGCCGCTTGCGCACCAGGAACGCGGACTCGATGAGCCCCATGGCCAGGTATGCGGCGGAGTACGCCACCAGCACATAGGCCGGGCGGAGCTGGATGGCGATGGCCAGGCCGCTCATCACCACCAGCATGAAGGCGAGCGCGGACTTCTTCGAGAGGCGCAGGTCCTTGAAGGTGCGGTAGCGCACCGTGGACACCATCAGCAGCGACAGCAGCACCACCATCGCCGCGACGGGCCCCTGCACCGAGTGCACCGGCGGCGCCTCGAAGAGCGCGTGGTGGGTGATGATCATCGACACCAGCACGCCCGCGGCCAGGGGGATGGGCAGGCCGACGAAGAAGTTCCCGCCGCCGCCATGGGGGTTGCGCATGGCCAGCACGTTGAACCGCGCCAGCCGCAGCGCGCCGCACGCCGCGAAGGCAAAGGAGATCAGCAGGCCCAGGAAGCCCAGGGGCGCCAGCGCCCACTTGTAGACCAGGAGGGCAGGCGCCGCGCCGAAGGACACCACGTCCGCCAGGCTGTCGAGCTGCATCCCGAAGTCGCTCTGCGTCTTGGTCAGCCGGGCGACGCGACCGTCAAACCCGTCGAAGAACATGGCGAAGAGGATGGCCAGCGCCGCCTGATAGAGGTGGACAGGCGTTGCCTCTCCGGCGCACAGCGTTATGGCGTAGAAGCCACAGAAGATGGAGGTGACCGTGAAGAGGTTGGGCAGCACGAACATCAGTTTCCGCAGCTTCATCGGGTGCCTCTCTCTCCTGATGCCCGTTCGCGCTTGCACGGCGGGGTGAACGGACCATAGCAAGGTTTTATTGCTGCCAAGGAGGGCTGGATGGATCTGGACCCATGGATGCTCTGGGGGCTGCTGCTCCTCCTGGCCTTCGTTCTTGGAAATGTCCTCTGGGTCCTGGGGGTTCGCCGCCTCTACCGTCCGCGTACAGCCCCACCGCAACTGCTGCGCGCGCGCTGCCAGGATGGGTGGGAGCTTGCCGTTCATGCTCGCCGGGCCCCCCAGCGGCGCTTCGAGGAGCCCGTGCTGCTGTGCCATGGGCTGGCCGCCAACCGCTTCACCTTCGACTTCGCGCCTCCGTACTCCGTGGCCCACTACCTGGCCGAGGCGGGCTTCGACTGCTTCAGCGTGGAGTGGCGCGGCACGGGGCACTCGCGCCGCCCACCCAAGGACCGGCGGTTCACGGACTTCACGGTGGATGATCACATCCTCCAGGACGCGCCCGCCCTGCTGGAGCTGGCGCTGAAGGAGACGGGGGCGAAGCGGGCCTTCTGGCTGGGGCACTCGCTGGGCGCGCTGGTGGGGTACGCCACGGCGCAGGGTCCCCACGGACACCAGCTCGCGGGGCTGCTCGCGCTGGGCGCGCCCGTCTTCCTCAAGTCCGAGCCGCTCCTGCGCTCGCTGGTGGGCCTGGGGGTACGCGCCGCGTGGCCAGCGCGCCTGCGGCAGGAGTGGATGAGCGCCACCTTCGCGCCCCTGCTCGGCTACGTCACCCTGCCCCTGTCCGATCTGCTGGTGAACCCCGAGCACATTCCCCCCGCCATCCAGCGGCAGGTGTTCGCCAACATGTTGTCCTCCATGAGCCGCAAGGTGCTCCTCCAGTTCCGCGACTGGATCGAGAACGACACGTTCCGCTCCTACGACGGCAAGGTGGACTGGCGCGCCGGCATGTCCCGCCTCACCCTCCCCATGCTCGTGATGGGCGGCAGCAGCGACCGGCTGGCCACCGCGGAGAACGTCCGCAAGCAGTACGAGCTGCTCACCTCCTCCTCGGACCGCACGCTCCACGTCTTCGGCCGCGACCGCGGGGACAAGATGGACTACGGCCACGGGGATCTCATGTTCGGCACGGGAGCGCCGCTGGAGGTCTACCCGCTCATCCGCACCTGGCTGGAGGCTCGCGCGACGCCACGGCGCCACCCCACGGCCGCGCACGGGGAGCGCGTAGAGTCAGGGGGACTTCTCGACGCAGGGAGCTGACAGGCCCCGGAGATCCTCCGCCTTCAAGCGCCCCAGGCGCACCCGCGTCGCGCCCTCGCACTCCGCCCAGACGAGGCCCTCCGACAGCCCGCTCGCGGTGAGCACGTCCGCTGACACCTCCCCGTCCCTCAGCACCGCCAGCGCGGCGCCCCCCGTGTCACGCACCTCCAGCCCCACGGCCTTCACCCGCGCGAGCGTCTCCACCGCCAGCCCCGCCTGCTGGCACTTGATGAGCGTCACGTCGCGCAGCTCCACCTCCGCGCCTTGCGCCGCCAGCACCCCCGCACCTGGAGCCTCGCGCACCTCCACCGCCTCGATGTCCGCCTTCACCCCGCGCAGATGCAGGCCATCCCCCGTGAAGCGCTCCGACGAGCGCATCCGCGTGATGCTCCCGTTGCGCGCGCGCAGCCGCCCGTTGGTGGCCACCACCCCATAGCCGTCCGCGCTGTCCACCCGGAAGCCCCACACCTCCAGATCCGAGCCCACGAGCTGCAGCGCCCCGAAGCTCCCGCTCTCGCGCACCTGGAGCTCCTCGAGCCGCCCTGTGGAGCGGGTGAGCCCCAGCCCCGCCCGCTCCGCGCGCACGGAGGTGAACCCCCGCACCCGCAGCTTCGCGCCGCTGCTCGCCAGCCCGTACTCGTGGCCGTGGACGGACACCTCTTCGAGCTCCAGCGCCCCATCACGCACCAGCAGCCCCGCCCCCCGCCCCCCCGCTACCGTCACCCGCCGCAGCCGCACCCGCCCGCCCTCCTGGTCCAGCCCCATCACCGCCCCCTCGAAGCGAACCCCCTCCAGCTCCGCCTCCGCGCCACCGCTCACGCGCAGCCCCCTGCGCCACGGCCCCGTGAAGGTGCTCTCCTTCACCTCCGCGGTGGCCCGCCCCTCCAGGGAGACCCCCACCGTCTCCGAGAGGCTCGCCTCGCAGCGAACCCCCTTCGCCACCAGCCGCCCCCCCGTCAGCCGTGCCGCGCCCTCTCGCTGCCCACTGAACGCCACCCCCTCGAGCCTCAGCCCGCCAGACGCCTCCACTCCCCAGCCCCCGCCCTGGAGCGCCAGCTGCTCGAGCGTGGCTCCCGCCTCCGTCCGCACCACCGGCTCCCGCCCCTCCACGTACAGCACCGTGCTCGCCCCCACCCCCACCAGGCGGGCCCCCTTGGGCAGCACGAAGGGCCCCGGGTACAGCCCGGGGGCGATGTGCACGGTGGGCAGAGGACGCACGGCCAGCCCCTCCCCCAGGGTCCGGAACGGCCGCTCCCGCGTGCCGTCCCCGGACTCCCACCGTGCTCCATCCACCCACACCTCGGCGCCCGGAGGGGAACGCACCGGTGGGGTCGGCGAGGAGGCGGGTACTCGGTAGGCGCCGATCAGCAGCAGCACGAAGAGGAGGGGGCGCGGGCTCATGGGGCCCCCACTCTAGCCCCACGTCCGCCGTGCCAACGGATCAGCCCTGGCGCGCAAGCGATCGAAACCACACAACAAATCCAGCCCACGCGATCACAATCCCTCTCAATGAATGGCACAGGCCGCGTGTGACGCTGTATCGGATTTCGCGATCATTTCTCCTCTACGCCAGATGTCTCAGTCGTCAATTTTCCGATCAGGGGCCGATTTTCAGCCGCGCGCTCGAGGTCTATCATTGACAGGGAAAAGAGCGATTTGTTACCAACCACAACCAGATTCCGGTTCAAGCCAGACAACCCGGACGGAGGGGCGAATGACCAAGGCAGAGCTCGTGGAGGCGGTGGCTGCGCAGTCCAGGCTGACGAAGAAATCCGCAGCCGAGATCATCGACATCGTCTTCAGCAACATCGGCAAGGCGGTGAAGAAGGACTCGCGCTTCAGCTATCCCGGCTTCGGGACCTGGTCGGTCCGCTCGCGCAAGGCGCGGAAGATCCGCAACCCCCAGACCAACGAGATGATGAAGCTGAAGGCCTCGAAGACCATCGGCTTCCGCCCGGCCAAGGAGCTGAAGGGCTCGCTGTAACCCGAAGCCCGCCCCTGGAGCGGCGGTCAGCACCCTCAGGGGCGTCGTCCTACCGGGCGGCGCCCCTTGGCGTTTCCGGCCCGCGGCGCTTCCTGAGCGGACACGGGGCCGAGCTCCACCACCCCATCATCCTCTCTCACCTCGTCGAGCGGATCCTTCGGCCTGCCGTCCTTCCACAGCTCGAAGTGCAGGTGCACCCCGGTGGCCAATCCGGTGTCACCGGCGAGCCCCACCACATCCCCTCGCTCGACGATCTCGCCCGGCGCCACCAGCACCCGCGAGAGGTGGCTGTAGCGGGTGAAGACCCGCGGCGCGTGCTGGATCTCCACCTGGTAGCCATGGTTGCCGTTCCACCCGGCGTTCAGCACCACGCCCGCCGCCGAGGCGGCCACGGCCTGCCCCCGCCTCGCGGCGAGATCCACGCCCAGGTGATCCCTGGCCTCTCCCAGGATCGGGTGCTCCCGCGCCCCGAAGTGGCTCGTCACGGAGACGGGGGCGATGGGCCAGGTGAAGCGCGGCACCTGGCGGATCGTCTGCACCATCAGGCGCCGGACATCCGACATCCGCGCCGTGAGCTCGCCCACCTGCGTCATCACCGTCTCGGCGAGAGCCTGAGGAATGTCACCGTAGAGCCGCGCGTCCTCCTCCAGCTCCGCCTCCAGCGTCACCCGGGCGCGGACGATGTCCAGCGCGGAGGTCTTCTCCGCCGGGCGGCTCAGGAAGGCCTCCAGGGAGCCATTCACCCCTTCCCAGTTCTTCACCTGCTCGGCAGGCATGGGGCTGCCCCGCTCCACCTGCCGGCGGTACGCCCGGGCCCGGTTGACGAACGCGGTGAGCGCGGCCTGCAGCTCCGGAGAGGTGCGCGCGGTGGGCAGCTCCTTGCCTGGCGCGGTGATGGTGCGCGGCTTGCGCTTCAACCGGACGGGCGCGGGGGCAGCCGCCGCTTCAGGCGCGGGCGCCTCCGAGCGAGGCGCGAACGCTTCTTCGAAGCTCACCTTGCCCTCCGAGCGCGGCGTGGCGCACGCGGCGAGCAGGGCGAGCACTGAGAGGGAGGCAAGGCGAAGCAAGGCCCCTGGAGCCTACCACGCCCGCCCCCGCGTCAAGATTCCAGGGCCCGGCGGATCCGGGTGAGCGCCTCGGTGACATCGGCGGCCGAGATGTCCAGGTGGCACACGAGCCGCACGGTGTGCGTCCCCGTGGCATTGAGGAGAACGCCCAGGGCCGTCAGCCGAGAGACCATCTCGCTCGCCGGGCGCGCAAACTCGACCAGGAGGATGTTGGTCTCCACCCGCGCGGGCTCCACCTTCACCCCCGTCATCTCCGCGAGCCCCGCCGCCAGCCGGCGCGTGTGGGCGTGGTCCTCGGCCAGCCGCTCCACGTGGTGCTCCAGCGCGTGCAGCGCCGCGGCCGCGAGCACTCCCGCCTGGCGCATCCCGCCCCCGAGCCGCTTGCGCAGCCGCCGCGCCTCGAGGATGAGCGCCTTGGAGCCCGCCAGCGCCGAGCCCACCGGCGCGCCCAGCCCCTTCGAGAAGCAGACGGAGGTGGTGTCCGTCAGCCTCGCCCAGGAGGCGGCCGGGGTGCCCGCGGCCACCTGGGCGTTGAAGAGGCGCGCCCCATCCAGGTGCACGGCCAGCCCGGCCTTACGGGCCGCCTCCACCACCTCCCGGAAGCGCTCCAGCGGCCACACCGTGCCGCCCCCGCGGTTGTGGGTGTTCTCCAGCGACAGGAGCCGCGAGCGCGGGGCGTGGATGTTCTCCGCGCGCACCGCCTCCGCCACCTGCTCCGGCGTCAACAGGCCGCGATCCCCTGGCAGCGGGTGAGGCTGGATGCCCCAGAGGGCCGACACCGCGCCCCCCTCGTACTGGATGATGTGGCTGCCCGCCTCGGTGAGGACCTCGTCCCCCGGGCGGCAGTGCAGCCCCATGGCGATCTGGTTCGCCTGCGTGCCCGAGGGGACGAAGAGCGCGGCCTCGAGCCCCAACCGCTCGGCCACCCGCTCCTCGAGCCGGTTCACCGTGGGGTCCTCTCCATAGACGTCATCCCCCACCTCGGCCTCGGCCATGGCGCGGCGCATGGCGGGGGTGGGCCTGGTGACGGTATCGGAGCGGAAGTCGATGGGCTTCATGGTGGTTCCTACCTGCCGGGTGGGTTCCCTCTTTGAGGATGAGGGCGGTTATGTCATACAACCGAGGCGTGGGACGCGAGACAATCGAGGCGAAGCGCAAGCGGGCGATCGAGGTGCTGGACCGGCTGGAGACCGAGATGCCGCAGGTGCGGATCCAGCTCGATTATCACACTCCCCTGCAGCTGCTGGTGGCCGTCATCCTCTCCGCGCAGTGCACGGACAAGCGGGTGAACCTGGTCACCCCCGCCCTCTTCCAGCGCTTCCCCGACGCGCGGGCGTATGCCGCGGTGAAGCCCGAGGAGGTGGAGCCCTACATCCAGACGTGCGGCCTGTACCGCGCCAAGGCGAAGAACCTGGTCGCGGCGGCCAAGGCGCTGGTGGCCGAGCATGGCGGCGAGGTGCCCCGCTCCCGGGAGGCGCTGGAGAAGCTGCCGGGCGTGGGGCGCAAGACGGCGGGCGTGGTGTGCATCCACCTGGGAGGAGATGCGGCCTTCCCGGTGGACACGCACGTGAAGCGACTGGCTGGCAGGCTGGGCTTCACGACGCAGAGCCACCCCGACAAGGTGGAGCGGGAGCTCCAGGCGCTGGTGCCCCAGGAGCGGTGGATGAAGGGCCACCAGCTGCTCGTCTGGCATGGGCGCAGGACGTGCTTCGCCCGCTCCCCGGCCTGTCAGCGCTGCGTCGTGGCCGACCTGTGCCCCAAGCGCGGCGTGCGCGCCCCGCGGGCTAGGCCGACGGATGCTCCTCGCGCTCGGCCTTGAGGCGCTTCATCCGCTTGCGGATGATCTCGCGCTTGAGCGTGGAGATGTGGTCCACGAAGACGGTGCCGTTCAGGTGGTCCGTCTCGTGCTGCACCGCGATGGCCAGCAGCTCGTCACACTTCAGCGTCTGCTCCTGGCCCTCCACGTCGAGGAACTTCACGGTGATGACCGCGGCGCGGTCCACGTCCTCGGCCTCGCCGGGGATGGAGAGGCAGCCCTCGGTGTACGTCGTCTCCCCCTCCATGACGATGATCTCCGGGTTGATCATCGCGATGGGCTTGGACTCCGGCTGGCGAGGCGTGGTGTCCAGGACGATGACGCGCTGCAGGATGCCGACCTGCGGCGCCGCGAGGCCCACGCCGTCGGCGGCGTACATCGTCTCGAACATGTCCTTCACCAGGGCGCGGATGGAGTCGTCCACCTGGGTGACGGGCTTTGCCTTCTGCTTCAGGATGGGATCAGGCCAGATCAGGATCTCGCGAACCATGGGTCCCGTCTTAACCCTCCCGGAGCGGGCGGGCAACCCGCGCCGGAGCCCGGGTGTCACCCGCCCCGCAGGTCCTCCGGCGGGCCAGCGAGCCACCCCCGGAAGCGGGTGTCCGGTACCTGACCGCGCACCCGGTGGAGCACCTGCTTGAAGCGGGCGTAGACGCGGAAGAACAGCTCCACGCCCGCCCGCTCCCGCTCCCCCAGCGGCCGGGCGCTGCAGATGACCTTGGGATCGCCCCGGCCCGCGTCGATGAAGTCTACCACCCCCACCACCGGGACGCGCAGGCGCTCGCCGCGGCGCAGGCGGGGGCCCAGCACCACCACATCCAGCGGATCCCCGTCCTCCGACTGGAAGCCCGGGATGCAGCCGTAGTTGTAGGGGCACGGCAGCGGGGAGATGAAGTCGATGCTCCCGTCCCCCCGCCGCTTCACCAGGGACCAGCGCGGGGACTCGATGAGGACCTCGGGCTCTGGCGGGAGCCCCGGGAGCGCGGAGGAGGGAGCGGGGGCGCGCATCAGTCCAGCAGGTTGCGGGCGTAGTCCGCCCGGAGCTTGTCGTCAGCGAGCGCGCGCGCCGCCTCGGCCAGCACGTCGCGGATCTGCTGGGCGCGGTACTGGAGCGAGACATCCGGGTGCCCCGCGAAGCGCAGCGGGTGGAACTCCGTGGAGAGCCGCTCGAAGGCGCGCTTCACCTCCTCGCCCCCCGCCGTGCGCGCCAGCCCCAGCACCGTGAAGTAGTCCGCGTCCTGGATCTCCTCGAACTTGGCCTCGAGCCGGCGGATGTCCAGCTCCGGCGGCAGCTCGCCGGGCTCCTCCTCGGCCACGGGCTGCAGCGCCACGAGCCCCAGCGCTCGCGCCACGGCGAATGTCTTGAGCGTCGTCTCCTGTGGCAGCCCCGCCCCCAGCAGCAGCGCCTCCAGCGTCCGCTCCCCGTCCACCCCCGCCAGCAGCTGGAGCTCGCGCGTGGAGAGCCCGAACGCCCCAGGCTCGAGCCCCGCGCTGCCCCGCGCCACGACGGCGCGCAGCCCCCCGGCCTGTACCAGGAAGGACTCCACGGAGAGGGAGTTGCGCAGCGCCTCGGCCAGCAGGTGCAGCGGCGGGCGCGTGGCGGCCGCGAGCGCCACCTCGTGCGGCGGAGGCTCCTCGGTGACGCGGTAGAGAGAGGAGGCCTCGGAGAAGGCCTCCAGGAAGATCTGCTCGGTGTAGCGCTGCACCAGGGGCACGGCCTCGGCCTCGCGCAGGTAGCCCCGGCGGCGCAGCGAGTCGAGCAGCGCGCCCGTGGAGGCCGCGCGCACCAGGCGCAGCTCGTTCTCCTGGCGCGCGTCGATGAGCCCGTCCCGCCGCGCGCGATCGACGAGCGTCTCCCCCTCCGCCGAGGAGAGCGCCCCCACGAGGCGCCCCGCTCGCAGCCAGAGGATGCGCAGCGCATCGGGCGCCTTGAGCTCCAGGCGCACCTCGGCCCGGCCCTCGCAGAGCCGGAGGAGGAGGTGCGCGAGCCCCTCCTGCGTCACGCTGCCGCTCCGAGGCACGGACACCCGAGGCTGCCCCGGCGCCTCGAGCTGGAGGACCGCGGACTGCATGCGAGCCGCCAGTGCCTCGGTCTCCGCCCGGGCCTGCGCGACGGCCTCGGCCTCTCGGCGCGCCGCTGCCTCGGCCTCGAGGCGCGTACGCTCGGCGGCGGCGAGCCGTTCGGCGGCCTCGGCCTCCATCCGCGTCCGCTCCGCGCTCAGCCGCTCCAGCTCCTGGGCCAGCCGCTCGCGCTCCTCTCGCGCCTGGGCGAGCTCCGTCTCCAGCCGCGCGAGCTGCTCCCGGAGCTGCTGCTCTCTCCCAGCCGCCTCTTGCGCCTCCTGGAGCGCCGCCGCCGCCGCCTGCCGCGCCTGGGCCTTCCAGCGGACGAGCTCCTCGGACGCGCGGGTCGCCTCCACCTCCGCCTCCGCATTCAGGCGCTCCAGCTCCTCCCGGGCCTGGGCCTCGACCTCGGAGCGAGCCTGGAGCTCGGCCTCGAGGCGGGACTCCGCGACCAGGCGCTTCTGCCGCTCCTGCGTGGCACGCGCCTCGGCCTCGCTCCGCGCCTTCACCTCGGCGGAGAGGCGCGCTTGCAGCTCCTCCCGCGCCATCGCCTCGGTCCCTGCCCGGCCCTCGACCTCGGCCTGGGACTGCAGGACCGCCCGCAGCCTCTCCTCCGCCTCGGCATGGGCACGCGCCGCTTCCTCCGCGCGCGCCTCCGCCGCCGCGCGAGCATGCGCCTCGGCCTCCGCACGTGCCTCCGCCTCGGCGAGCTCCAGCGCCGCTGCCTTGCTCCGTGTCTCCAGCTCGGCCCGAGCCAGGGACTCCATCTCAGCCTGCGCCTCCGCCTCCGCGCGCGCGAGGATCTCCGTCTCGACCCGCGCCTCCGCTTCGGCACGCCCCTGGGCCTCCGCCTCCGCGCGCGCCTCCGCCTCCTGGCGCGCTCGCGCCTCCTCCTCCGCCCGCGCCTCCGCCTCCTGGCGCGCTCGCGCCTCCTCCTCCGCCCGCGCCTCCGCCTCCGCCCGCGCCTGCTGCTC
>JAFGNZ010000244.1 GCA_016926755.1 Myxococcaceae bacterium
CCGGGGGTGGGGAGGCCCGTGCCGGGCACAGCGGGTGGGCGCACAGGCCGCCAAGCGTAGGTCTCAGGCGCCTCTTGAGTCTCAGGCGCCTCTTGAGAAGTGGCGCACCCAGCTACGACTACGGCAACGGCAACGGCTCGGTGGAGTGCGCTGCAAGTTCGGAAGTTCATTCCACGTCCTTTCATCGAAGAGGGAGCGGTGCGTGTCAAGGCTGGGCCAGTTCCGCTCGGGAGTCTGCCAGCAAGCGCTGACAGCTTGAGCCGGGGGCGCGCGCGTCCGACAGCTCCAGCTCGGCCCGGAGCACGCGCCAGGACGGCAGCCATCGTCGCCGCGTCCGCTTGGCGCCAGGCACCCGGAACCGCTGGCGCCAGCACATCGGTGAGCTGGTGGGAGGCGAGTTCTTCAACTGGGAGCTTTTCGCCTCCACCGCCGCGGCACGGGCCCGAGAAGAGAGGAGCCTGCCGTGGGCACACATCGCACTGGTGGTGTACGGAGTGCTCGCGGAGCGCGCGTCCGCTGATGAGAAGCACTCGATCATGCTTTCAGCAATGAACCTGCGCGGAGGGTTGATCGTGGACCTCGGTCCACGGGACGGGGACGCGGTTTTGGACCCCGAAACCATTGTGGCGTGGTTCCGGAGTCTCGCTACCGTGCCCATTGAGGAGGCAGCCAGACTGCTGTCCTCGGAGGACTGGCGCACCATCCCGATTGAGACGCTTCTCAAGTTGCGCTACATCAAGAGTGCGCTCAATGTCGTGTCCCTCATCTCTGGAACAGGGGTCGTGCAGAAGCATCCCGAGTTGGAGAACTGGCTCCAGCTCAGACCCAGGTTGCCGTGAAGAATGGGAGCGAAGAGGGACAAGGTGGCCTGAATCGTGAATCCTGCTTTCCACCAAGCCACTGCTGGCCCTACTGATCCGTCGGTGCACCTCCGCCCGTTGCCCGACGAGGTCATCCAACTGCTCATCAAAGTGGGTGCTCCTGCTCGTCTCGCTGCGCACCTGCGTGCTGTGCATGAAGTGGCCCGACAACTTATCGAAGAGTTCACGACAACGTGGCCTCAGCTGAGCTTCGACGCAGACGCCGTGTCTTATGGCGCCGCGACCCACGACATCGGCAAGGCGCTTTACCCGAATGAACTCACGGGCCCAGGCAACCAGCACGAGTCAGGCGGCTACTCCTTGTTGCTCGAACATGGAGCACCCGAACGGCGAGCTCGCTTTGCCCGCACCCACGCCCGGTGGGATGAGGAAGGCGCGACGACTGAAGATCAGCTCGTCGCCCTTGCTGACAAGATCTGGAAGGGCCGACGTCAAGAAGACCTTGAACAACTCCTCGTCCAACGCATCGTCACCGCAACTGGAGACGAGCCCTGGAGCGCCTTCATGCGCCTCGACGATCTGCTGAACCGCGTCGCCGCTCAAGCCGAAGGAAGGCTCCACTTCCAGGCCCAGTTTGCAGTCAGCCCTCGTTGACGAAAGATGGATTGGCGCTGAAAGGTCAGCCGGGAAATCCCTTGCCGAGATTGTCTTCGCGCCTGTGCTCGTGGGTGACGAGAAGCGCCCTCTTGCCATCGCTCAGGGAATGGACGCGTCACGCTCCAGCTCGCGCAGGTCCACCGGGCGGGCGTAGGGGCCCAGCGCCTCGGGGTACTCGCGCAGCAGCGTCGCGGGCGCGTCCACCTTTTCTCCCGTCACCATCGCCTTGAGCATCAGCGCGTTCGCGAGGCTCTTGCCCCGCGCGTGGTTGTTCGTGATGACGTACACGTCCTCCACGCGCGGGTGAGAGGCGATCTCCTTCGTCCGCTCCGCCCACGGCCGCAGCTCGCGCGCCGAGTACAGGTAGTCATACCGGTCCACCGGCGAGGACTTCCGGAACCACTCCTTGTAGTTGCGCCCATGCACGCGCACGTAGCCCACCGGCGCCGTGGCCCGCGCGCTGGGCTTGATCGAGTTCTTGAAGAGCGGCTGGTCGATGTTCACGAAGCCCAGCCCCCGCTCCACCAGCTCCGCGTAGTACGAGGGCTCGTTCCACGAGGCGTGCCGCACCTCCAGCACCAGCGGCAAGCCCTCGAACGCCGAGACGATCGCGTCCACGTGATCCCGATTCTCCGGCACGTTGCGGAACGACCACGGGAACTGCACCAGCACCGCCCCCAACCGCCCCGCCTCGTGCAGCAGGCCCAGCCCCACGCGCGCCCACCGCACGTCCTCCTCCGTCCACGGCTCGTCGCGCTCGTGCGTGAAGCGCTTCCACAGCTTCGCCGTGAACCGGAACCGCGGGTTGAACGCCGTGCGCTCCATCCACAGCTGCGCGTTGTGCGGCGTCACCGGCGCATAGAAGGAGGTGTTGAGCTCGATCGTGTCGAAGAGCGAGGCCATCGCCACCAGCGGGTCGAACCCCTTCGGCCGCGGCCTCGGGTACACCACCCCCTCCCAGTCCTTGTATGTCCACCCCGCGGGCCCGAACCGGATCATGCCGCCTCCTCGGAGCCGCAAGGGCTCCCAACATAAAAAGGTAGGCACCCACGCACCCTCCAGCGCTGCTCGCTCGCTCGGGCGCCGGGCGGGTGCGCTGGCCCTGCGCAACGGCTGCGTGCCCCGGCGCCATGCGCCGCAAAGGATGCGCTCGGGAGGGGCATATCCCCTTGAAATGCTTGGGGAATGCGTTGGCCCCGCGCCTGCAATGGACAGAGGGTGAACCGGCCCACCGGGCCACAGCGGAGGCGGCAGATGAACCGAGCGTTGCAGATCACGTACCGCGGAATGGGGTCGAGCGAGGCCATGTCCGAGCACATCCGGGACGAGGCGCAGAAGCTGGAGCAGTTCTGCGACTCCATCGTGGGCTGCCATGTCGTGGTGGAGCAGCCGCACAAGCACCAGCGGCAGGGCAAGCTCTTCCACGTCCGCGTCGATCTCCACGTGCCTGGCAAGGACATCGTCGTCGGGAAGGAGCACGCCGAGCGGCGCTCGCACGAGGATCCCTACCAGGCGGTGAATGATGCCTTCGAGGCGGCCCGCCACCAGCTCCTGCACTACACGGACGACCGGCACGACTACCGCTGAGCCGGGCTCCAGGCCGCGCGCGGGCCGCCCTCACTTCGGGCTGTCCGCGCGCTGCACCAGCTTGTGGGCCAGCGCTCGGGAGAGGTTGAGCAGCAGCAGCGCCGCCGCCCGAGAGCTGGAGTCGATCAGCGCGCGCAGGGACTTCTCGCTCAGGCACAGCACGCGCGCGCCCGTGCCGGTGGCGCACACGTCGCTGATCCGCGGCGTGGACAGCAGGAAGGCCACCTCCCCGAGCACCTCGCCCTCGCGGCTCTTCGCCACCACGTGCTCCCCGTCCCGCACCTCCAGCGTGCCGGAGAGCACCACGAACACCGTGCGCGCCATCTGCCCCCGGCGGATCAAATAGTCCCCCGGGGCGCACTGGATGACGTGGCTGCTGGCGAGCACCGCCTGCAGCTCCTGCTCGGACAGGCCGGCGAAGATGGTGGGCCGGGAGTGGCCCAGCAGCTCGTGCACCTCCTGCCAGTAGTGCTCCGGATCGCTGAGCTCCTGGCTGAGCACGTCCCGGGCCCGCTCCAGCAGCGGCGCCACGCGCGCGGGCAGCTCCGAGGCCGCCGCGTCCGCCGGCAGCAGCGAGCTCAGCGGCGAGCCCACCCACTCCAGGTGCGCGCGATCCCTCAGCACCAGCACCAGCGGCACCATCACGCCGAACTCCGGGTGATCATACGTGCCCAGGTGGGGCCGGAAGCCCAGCGACATATAGAGGTTGAGCAGGTGCGGCTGGCAATCGCAGAAGGCCAGCTCCAGGCCCTGCTCGAGCTGGAAGCGGATGCTCTCCTGGATGAGCCGGTACGGCACGGAGGTGCCCCGCATGTCGCTCCGCACCATGAAGCGGCCCACCACGCACAGCCGCTCCCGCGGGACGAGCCCCAGGAAGCGCTCCAGCCCGAACCGCGTGACGAGGGACTCGGGCAGGGCGCCCTCGCTGCCCAGGTGCACCCGCAGCGTCCCCACCACCTCGCCACCTACCTCTGCATACATCATGTGCGCCGTGGCGTCGTCCGCGTCGCTCAGCCGCTGGCGATCGTGGTCCGCCTGGCCGGCATAAAGGTGCATTTCCTCGACGTAGGTCGCGTACCGCAGGCGGTAGACGGCTTCACGCTCATCCTCCGTGCGGACAAAGCGGACCTCGACGTCCATCCCTGGAAACCCCCTGCGTTCCCCCCGACCCTATCAGCGCTCAGGGCCTTGGAGCGTTCACTTCCGAATGGGCGAGCATGGAAAAGCGGGCACGCCGCCGCCCCCGGCGTAACACTCTGTTCGCGGCTCGACCTCGCATATCCTCATTGGGCAGCCCCGAAGATCCATCGGCATTACGTTGCAGCAACAGGTTCCGGACGGTTCCGGAGGTGCGGATACCTGTCTCTACTTGACCCTACATGCCTCGGAGCAGCGAGAGGCGCAGGACACCATGAACGAGAGGCTCCATGTCCTGGTGGTGGATGACGAGCGCCCGGTGCTCATCACCGCCGCCGCCGTCCTGTCCGAAGACTTCCGCGTGCTGACAGCCTTGGATGCGACGGCGGCGCTGAGGTTGATGGAGAAGCATCCGGTGGACGTGGTCTGCACGGATTTCAACATGCCGGGCCGCAACGGCATCCAGCTGCTGCGCGAGGCGACGGCCCTGCAGCCCCACGTGTCCGGGGTGCTCGTCACCGGCCATGCCGAGTACCTGGAGAAGCGCGACCAGTACGACGCGCAGGGGCTCTACTACCTGCTCATGAAGCCCTATGAGCCCCCGCGCCTGGTGGAGATGGTCCAGCGCGCGGCGGAGTCCGCCCGGCTCAAGCGGGTGATGAGCTCGCTCAGCTCGGAGCTGGGGGCGCGGAAGCGGGCGCTGTGAGCGCTGGGCGAGGTGGGCGCGGGAGCGCCTCGCCGAGGAGCTGACATGGACGAGCACACCCTGGGCGTGGAGGCCCGCGAGCGCGCGACGATCGCGGAGGTGGTGGCCTCCGTGCTGCGGCATGATCTGCGCAACCGCTTCTCCAGCATCCGCAACGCCTCCTATTTCCTGATGCGCCAGGTGCAGAAGGTGGAGCTGTGGAAGACGGATCCGCGCATGGAGAGCTTCTTCCAGCTGATCGACAGCGAGCTGTCCTCCGCCGAGGAGCTGCTGGCGGCCCACGGGCCAGGGCCCGGAGAGGGGACGAGCAGCCGGCTGAGGCTGTGCGACGCGGCGGAGCGGGCGCTCGCGCACTTTTCGATCTCCGCCTCCATCCGCGTGGAGCGCACGTGGCAGGAGCAGGCCCTGGTGGAGGCGGACGCCGAGAACCTCGTGCTGCTCACCCGCTGCCTGCTGGAGAACGCGGTGGAGGCGATGTCCGGCGGCGGCACGCTCGGGGTGCGCACGTTCCGGGCGGAGGACGGCCGGGTCATCCTCGAGGTGACCGACACGGGCCCTGGCGTGTCCGAGGAGCTGCGGCCTCGGGTGTTCGAGCCCTTCATGACGACGAAGCCCGGGCACGCGGGCCTGGGGCTGTGCATCGTCCAGCGGCTGGCGCTGCGCAGCCGGGCCTGGGTGGAGCTGCGCTCGGGGGAGCCGAGGGGCCTGCGGGTGCGGGTCTCCTTCCCCAGCGCTGAGGGGACCGGAGCGCCCGGCGGCGCCTGAGGGCTGCCTGCTCTCGGTTGAACAGGCAGGTCGCTGCACCCCTGAGGCACGTGCTCGTGCTGGTGGGTGGCATCGCGCTGCGCCACGTCTCGGGTGTGGCGAGCAGACGGCTCGCTATGCTGGGGGCATGAACCCAGGAGACTCCACGCGAAACCCCCGAGCACCGAGTCGTGTGTTGATGCGGTGGGCGCTGTTGCTGCTGGCGGTGCAGGTGGCGTGCGCGGGTGGGGGCCCGGCGAGAGGAGTGCTGAGAGCGCAGAGGTGGGAATCCGGGCTTGTGTCCTCGCCGGAGGGTGGAGCAGGGGGAGGCCCGACGGGGGAGGTGGATGAGGTGAGCCGGTGGATGGCCTTCATTCGGGGGAAGGAGCGGGAGCTGCGGCAGGCCGGGGTGCCCGAGCAGGAGCGGAGGACTGGGCAGAGGGCGCTGCGGGAGATGTATGTCAGCTTGAGAGAGCGGAGTGAGGCGGAGCTGAGGCGGCAAGCGCCGGAGGAGGAGTACCTTCGGAGGAAGGCGGAGAAGGCGCAGGAGGAGAGGAGGGAGGCGGCGCGGTGGGAGGCGGTGGAGCGCAAGCTGGAGGAGTACGACGAGTGGGCGCGGCAGGTGCGCAGCGCTTCGGGAGAGCGTTACCGGAGGGTGGGACGGGAGTACCTGCTGACGGAGAGCCTGCTGAGGGAGAAGTCGCTGGAGGTGCTGGCGGGGGCGGTGCTGGACTGGGCGTGGACGCACACGAGCGACCCGGACTTTTTGCGTAGGAGCCCCAGCGAGGTAGCGCTCTACCTGCTGGCCAAGAGGAGCGCGCTGGCGCAGGTGGTGCGGCTGGGGCAGGAGGCGAGGCCGCACCTGGACTACACGCCGCTGGAGGATGGGGAGGAGGCGCCACCGGAGGAGCTGGCGCTGGAGCTGATGGTGGGGCTGGTGCCGGGAGTGGGGGAGCTGGCGGACGCGAAGGCGGCCGCGACGGGATACAGCTTCACGGGCCGGCGGCTGAGCGAAGAGGAGAAGAAGCTGGCGCTGTTGTGCGTGATGCTGCCCTTCCTGTCCTCGCGCCTGCTGAACTCCGGGGAGGAGCTGCTGGAGCGGGTGGCGCTGCTGAGCGGGCGCAGCCTGGAGGAGGCGCGTGTGCTGCAGCGGGTGGCACAGCACCTGGCCCCCCAGGAGGTGAAGGAGGTGGAGCGGGTGCTGCAGGCGGCGGCGCGAGAGGGCAGGTTGAGCGAGGAGAACCTGCGGTTGCTGGAGCGCATTGCGCAGAGGCTGGAGAAGCCGCTGGCGGAGGCGGCCAGCAGCCTTCGCCAGGGTGGCAAGGTGTCGCTGGTGGGGGCGCGCACGAATGCGGCGGGAGCGCGGCTGGTGCCCGGCAGCGCCGAGCACATGTCGCAGGCGTGGGTGGACTACCAGTTCCGTCACCCGGAGAAGTACGGGCGCTTCACCTACGCGCCGCAGGCGCAGTGGCAGCGGCAGTACCGAAGCATCCTGGAGAACAAGGGAGCGGGCAGCGAGTTCGAGCAGGCGGTGTTGAAGGCGCGAGGCTCCGAGAAGAACACGGTGATGATGATGCCGCCGCCCGGCAGTGAGGCGCAGGGCTTCATCGCGGACTCGGTGGCGGGCAATCCTGGCGAGCTGGTATGGGGCAAGCCCTACCGGTTCGTAGAGGTGAAGGGGCGCGAGAAGATGGCCCTCACCGGCAACCTGGAGGCCATGCTCGAGTACGTGGGGACGCATGGAGGTTACATCGAGGTGTGGCTTCGCTCTGCCGAGCACGCCAAGGGTCAGACCCAGCTCACAAAGCCCCTGCTGAGAAAAATGAAGGAGCTCATCGAGCGGGGCATGGCGGATGTGAAGTATTTCCCCTGAGTCAAATGCGTTGGTCAGCAGCAGGGATGGTGAGAAAGAGATCGGTGGATGGAATATTTCACGACAAGAATTGATCTGCCGCCAGGGGTGCTATTAAAGACGATGGTGCATGATCTCTTGCAACTCATCTTCGAGAGATATCAGTGGTTTCGTCCCATGCGATATGGGTATGCCTCGTTGCAGAGGGAGGTTGACCCAGATGACATCGACTACGAAGCACTCCTTGCCTACTATGATCGCCTCAAAGCCATCACGGTGGCCGCTCGAACGGATCGGGACTTCGTCATGATCTCGTCAGCAAAGGCAGACGAGCCTCCCCATACTGGGCGCATTACATGGGATACATCCCTGAGAGAGGCAGAGAAGCCTCGATGGCGGGCGGCGCACCTGCGACAGGTGGCGGAAGTAATGCAAAGAGTGGGTTCACCCCTTGCGCAGGCGGGAGCCGATGAAGACTACGATAGGAAGAAGTGGCGGACCATTCCCAGCCCCGACGGAGTAGGGCAGCAACTCGTCTTCACGGTTCGTGACTACTCTGAAGGCCTCACGGGCGTGTACTGGCGCAACTACTTCGGCCCGCCCTTCGTGCGCCTGTTCGGCGAGCGCCTCGCCGCCCTGCCGCCAGGCTGCACGAAGGAGGACCTGGGGGGCGGAATCGTCCTCGTCCAGCCCTACGAGCTCCCCACCCTGGCCGGCACAGAAGAAGGGATCGCTCGCGAGCGCGCGCTCATCGAACACCTCGGGCCCGAGTGCTTCTATGATCACGAGCGCCACCTCAAGCCCTCCCGGCTCCCCGTGCTGCCACCCGCTCCCACGAGCACAGGTGGGCCCGGGCAGGCGTGAGGCGCACGGCGCGTGGCTTGACAGGCTCGGAGCAGGTCGACCAGCGTCCCGAGGTAGGCTCGGGCATGTGGCCCGGGGCGCGCCACCCGCGAGGAAGCCATGACCGAGGCCGAGGGCCAGAGCCAGGGACGCAAGCTGCTCACCGCCGTCGAGCGCATCATCGCCGACACGAACAGCCTCATCGCCCTGTCCCAGCAGCACCTGAGCCGCGCCCAGGCGCGCGACCTGGACGGAGAGGACGCCACGCTCCACGCCGCGGCCGAGGGCGTCGTCCGCCACTTCTCCCAGCGCACCGCCATCACCGGCGGGCTGGCCGCCGCCCCCTCGCTGCTCCCCGGCATGGGCAGCCTCGTCTCCCTGGTGGGCGGGACGCTCGCGGACATGGGCATGGTGCTCAAGTTCGAGGTGGAGATGGCCCTGGTGCTCAGCCACCTCCACGGCTTCGACATCACCCGCCCCGAGGAGCGCCAGCTCGCCTTCCTCATGGCCTCCGTGGGCACCTATGACACCAAGAGCGGCGGCAACTTCTTCGTCGACATCGCCCGCGCCCAGGGCCAGGCCATCTGGAACTACACCCCGCGCGAGGTCTCCAAGCTGCTGCTGAGCGTGATGACCCAGATCGCCCTCCTCAAGCTCTCCCGAGGCCTGCTGGCCCGCGCGCTCCCCGTGGTGGGCATCGCCGTCAACTCCACCGTCAACCACACGCTCACCCGCCGCGTGGGCGCCCGGTGCATCCGGGATCTCCAGATACGGCGCCAGCTCGTGAAGCCCGAGGGCGCTGCGCCCTCGAAGGACACGGCCGCCGCCAGGTCCACGAAGGCCAGGGCCCGCCCCGCCTCGAAGGCCAAGGCGGCCCCCAGGGCCCGCAAGTCCCAGCGACGGTAGAGCCCATGGACACGCGCTTCCCCTTTACCTCCTACCCGCGCGGCTGGTTCCAGGTCGCCTGGTCCGACGAGCTGCCGCCGGGTGGCGTCCTGCCGCTGTCCTGCTTCGGCAAGGAGCTGGTGCTCTTCCGCACCGAGGAGGGCGTGGCGCATGTGCTCGATGCGTACTGCCCGCACCTGGGCGCCCACCTCGGCCATGGCGGCAAGGTGCACCAGGGCATCCTCCAGTGTCCGTTCCACGGCTGGCGCTTCAATGGCCAGGGCCACTGCGTGGAGATCCCTCACGCGGGGAGGATTCCTCCCGGCGCGGTGCTCGGCGCCTGGCCCGTGCAGGAGCTCGACGGCGCCCTCTTCGTCCACCACGCGCCAGAGGGAGTGCCCCCGACGTGGCAGGTGCCGGCGCTCCCCGAGGCCAGCGCCGAGGGCTGGGTGCTCTTCCAGAAGAAGCAGTGGCGCATCCGCACGCACCCACAGGAGATCTCCGAGAACATCGCGGACCCCACCCACTTCCGCTACGTCCACGGCATCCTCTCCATCTCCGAGGCCACGTTCGACGCCGAGGGCCCTGTCTTCCGGGTGGACGCGAAGGTGAGCCAGCCCACGCCCCGCGGCCCGGTGGACGGGAGGATCCGCAGCGAGGCGCACGGGCTCGGCTACTGGGCCATCCGCTTCTCCGGCATCGCCGACGTGACGTTCATCTCCGCCGCCACCCCCGTGGGGCCCGAGCACGTCGCGCTGCGGCACACCTTCTTCATCCGCGCGCCCTCGCAGCCGGGCGCCAGCAACAACGTCGGCAAGGCGCTGGTGGCGGAGATCCTCCGGCAGGTGGAGGAGGACATCCCCATCTGGGAGAACAAGCTCTACCGGCCTCGGCCGCTCCTCTCGGCGGGGGACCGCTCCATCCCCATGCTTCGCCAGTGGAGCCGCCAGTTCCTCGAAGGGTAGAAGCCCCCATGTCCGAGCGCTCCCCCTCTCACCCCGTCCAGCTCCTGCGGACGACGCTGGCCTGGAGCTGGGCCATGCTCTCGCTGGGGGTGTTCATCCCGCTGGCGCTGCTGGCGCTGCCCTTCGATCGCCGGCAGCGCGTGCATGACGTGTGCTCTACCCTCTGGGCGCGCGGCATCCTCGCGCTGGTGGGCGCCCGGCTGGCGGTGCGCGGCGCGGAGCACGTCTCCCGGGAGGAGCGCTACATCGTCGTCGCCAACCACCAGAGCGTGCTGGACGCGATGGTGATGGTGGCGGTGCTCCAGCCGCTCACGCCCGTGCGCATGGTGGCCCGGCAGAGCGCGTTCCGGATCCCCCTCATCGGCTGGGGCATGCGGCTGTTCGGCCACATCTCCGTGGATCCGCGCAGCATCCGCGCCTCGCTGCCCGGGCTCCAGCAGGCCCAGCAGGGCGTGAAGCGGCGCTGCTCCACCGTCTTCTTCCCGGAGGGGACGCGCAGCGCGGACGGGAAGATGCGCCCGTTCCACAACAGCGCCTTCCACATCGCCTCCCGCGCGGGCGTGCGCGTGCTGCCCGTCACCCTCTCCGGCTCCTTCGAGCTCCTCCCTCGGCACCGGGCCCTGATCCGCCGAGGCGGGGAGATCCAGGTCCTCATCCACCCCCCCATGGGGCCGCTGGAGCAGACCCATGACGCGGCCCTGGCGGCGTCCACGGCGTGCCACCAGCTCATCGAGGCGGCGCTCCCGCAGGCTCCGCGCGAGGAGCCGCTCCGGGCCGAGGCGGTGCTCACTCGCTCTTGATGGCGATGACGGGATCCACGCGCGCGGCGCGCCGGGCGGGGAGCCACGTGGCCAGCAGCGCGACGCAGCCGAGGAGCGCCGCGAGCGCCCCGAAGGTGAGGGGATCCCTCGCGCTCACGCCGTAGATCAGGCTCTCCACGAGCCTCGAGAGGCCGAGCGCGCCCACCAGCCCCACGCCGATGCCCATGGCCGCCAGCAGCGCGCCCTGGCGCATCACCAGCCACACCACGTCGCGGGTGCGCGCGCCCAGCGCCACCCGGATGCCGATCTCCCGCGTGCGCTGGGCCACCAGGTACGAGATGACGCCGTAGAGCCCCGCGGTGGCCAGCACCAGCGCGATGAGCGCGAAGGTGCCCAGCAGCAGGAGGTTCAGCCGCCGCCCCGCCACCGAGCGGGAGATGACCTCCTCCATGGTGAGCACCTCGTAGATGGGCTGATCCGTGTCCACGGCGCGCACGGCCTCCCGCAGCGCCGACGTCACGCTGGCGGGGGGGACGCGGGTCTTCAGCACCAGCGTGGCGTCCTGGATCCAACCGCCGAACCCGGGGTGGTTGTAGGGCATGTGGATCTCCGCGAGCGGCTGCCGATCCAGGCCCGCCTGGCGCACGTCCCCCACCACGCCGATGATGGTCGCCGGCTCGTTGTCCAGCACCAGGCGGCGGCCCACCGCGCGCTGATCCTTGAAGTGCCGCTGGGCGAGCGCCTGGTTGATGATGATGGACATCTCGCCCTGGCGGCTGTCCGCGTCGGTGAAGTCGCGCCCGGCCAGCAGGGGAATGCCCAGGGTGCGGAAGAAGCCCGGGCTGGTGATGCGGTACTCCGCCAGCGGCTCCTTGCCGGGCTCGGGGGGCGGCTCACCGTCGACGGCGTAGCCGCCGTTGGTCCACGCGCTCTGGATGGGCAGCATCGAGATGAGCGCCGCGGACTTCACGCCGGGCAGGCTCCGGACGCGCTCGAGGACGGGCTCGTACAGGCGAGGCGCCAGCTGCTCGGGCGTGTACTTGCCGGCGGGCACCGGCAGGTGGGCCGTGAGCACGTTGCTCGCGTCCAGCCCAGGCTCCGTGTGGAGCAGGGTGTAGAAGCCGCGCATGAGCAGGCCCGCGCCTACCAGCAGGATGAGCGACAGCGCGATCTCCGCCACCACCAGCCCGCTCCGGAAGCGGTGGTGCGAGCCCGAGGCGGAGGCCCTCGCCCCGGACTCGGTGAGGCCCGCGCGCAGCTCCCCTCGCGTGGCCCGCAGCGCCGGGACGAGCCCGAAGAGGACCGCGCTCCCCGTGGCCACCAGCAGCAGGAAGCCGAGCATGCGGCCCTGGAGCGGGACGCCGTCGGTGAGCGGGAGCGCGCGCTGGACGAGCGTCTCCAGCGCGCTCAGCCCCCACCCGGCCAGCAGCAGCCCGAGCCCCGCGCCCGCGGTGGACAGGAGCAGGCTCTCCACCAGCATCTGCCGGACGATCCGCGCGCGGCTGGCCCCGAGCGCCAGCCGGATGGACACCTCCTGGCGGCGCGTGGCGGCGCGGGCGAGCAGCAGGTTGGCCACGTTCGCGCACGCGATGAGCAGCACCAGCCCCACGGCGCCCAGGAGGATGAGCAGCGCGGGCCGCGCCTGGCCGACGACGGTCTCCGCCAGCGCCACGGCCTCCGCGCTCCGCCCCGTCTGCTGCGCGGGCCAGGCCTCCTCGATGCGCCGGGCCACCTGCCGCAGCTCGGTGTTGGCGGCCTCGAGCGTGAGGCCGTCGCGCAGCCGCCCGATGACGGCCAGGAAGTGGCTGCCCCGGCGGTCGGTGCCGTCCGCCTCTCGGAGGAAGGGGATGAACAGGTCCGTCTGCGAGCCGGCGGGGAAGCGGGCCTTGTCCGGCATCACGCCGATCACCGTGTGGGGCTGGCCGTCGAGCGTCAGCGTCTGGCCCACCAGCGAGGGGTTCGCGCCGAAGCGGCGCTGCCACAGCCCCTCGCTCACCACCACCACGGGGGCGGCGCCGGGCTCGTCCTCTCCGGCCTGGAAGCCTCGGCCGAGCCGCGGGTGCGCCCCCAGCACGTCGAAGAGGTTGGCCGTGGCCGCGATGGCCCTCAGCCGCTCCGCGCCCTCCGCGCCGCTCAGGTTCCTGCTCTGCTGGGTGTAGGCGGCGAGGCCCGAGAGGCCCTGCATCTGCTCCGCCCAGTCCCGGTAGTTCTCCCAGG
Source organism: Myxococcaceae bacterium (assembly GCA_016926755.1). Taxonomy (GTDB): domain Bacteria; phylum Myxococcota; class Myxococcia; order Myxococcales; family Myxococcaceae; genus Hyalangium. Next base: position 13,176 of record JAFGNZ010000244.1, read on the forward strand.
ACACCGAGCCCTTCCAGCCCGGGCCACGCCCCGGCTGCGTCTCGAAGATCCGGACGAGCCGCTCCGGCTGCGCGTAGGGCAGGGGGCGCAGGAGCACCGCGTCCACGACGCTGAAGATCGCCGCGTTGGCGCCGATCCCCAGCGCCAGGCAGAGCACCGCGACCAGGGTGAAGGCGGGGCTCTTGCGCAGGGTGCGCAGCGCGAAGCGGACATCCCGACTCACGTCATCCATCCAGGTGATTCCACGCACGTCCCGCACCTCGTCTTTGTAGCGTTCCACTCGTCCGAACTCGCGCTCGGCCAGCGCGCGCGCCGCCTCCGGGGTGACGCCGCGCTCCATGTGCCGCTGCGCCTCCATCTCCAGGTGGAAGCGCACCTCCTCCTCGAGCTCCCGCTCGAAGGAGCGCCGGCCGGTGAGGAGGCGGAGTCGGCGTGCGGTGCGTGCCAGCCAGGTGGACATCGGCGCTCTTCCTCGTCAGGCGTTCTGGAGGACCTGGCCCACGGCGGAGACGAACTGCACCCAGCTCTGCTCCTCGCGGGTGAGCTGGCGCCGGCCCGTGGCGGTGAGCTTGTAGAAGCGGGCGCGGCGGTTGTTCTCGGAGGTGCCCCACTCGGAGTCGATCCAGCCCTGCTCCTCCAGCCGGTGGAGGGCGGGGTAGAGGGAGCCCTGGTTCACCTCGAGGACATCACGCGACATCTGCCGGATGCGCTGGGCCACGCCCCAGCCGTGCTGGGGCCCGAGGCTCAGCGTCTTGAGGATGAGCAGATCCAATGTGCCCTGCAGCAGGTCCTGTTTCGGAGTGGCCACGGCTCTCCCCTCGAATGTCGACAAGAGCAGGCCCTGTTCTCCTCCCGCTCCTGTCGGTTGTCAACAGGAGCCGACCACCAGCGCCGCGTGTGTTGGAGCAGGCACGGCGGCTCTACTACCAGAGGCTGGCGGAGGCGGCGGCGATGTACCCCAACAGTTCGGGACCTCCTGCAGGTTCCGTGGGCTGCCGTGTGCACCACGGTTTTCATGACGGCTCAGGGGTTTGACGCAGCCCGGTGAGCGCG
>JAFGNZ010000245.1 GCA_016926755.1 Myxococcaceae bacterium
GCATCCGCGTTGAGGTGCCCCTCGCGCGTGAGCAGATGCAGCTCGCGCAGGAGCGCCGGGGACTGGTCCGGCAGCAGCTCGCGCCGGACCTGGGAGGCCTTGACGTTGCGCCTCAGACCGACACCACCTCGGCCACCTCGGGGATGAGCTCGCGCAGCCGCCCCTCGATGCCCATCTTCAGCGTCGCCGTCGAGGACGGGCAGCCGCTGCACGCTCCCTGCATGTGCAGGTACACGACGCCGTTCTCGAAGCGAGCCAGCGTGATGTCCCCGCCGTCCTGCGCCACCGCGGGGCGGATCTCCGCGTCGAGGATCTCCTGGATGCGCTGCTCCACCGAGCCCCCATTGCCACCCGCGGAGGCGCGGGAGGCCGCCACCGCCGCCTCGTCCACCACCGGCTCGTTGGCGCCCAGGTGCGAGTCCAGCGTGGCCATCACCGCGTCATTGAGCTCGTCCCACTCGCCCTCATCACCCTTGGTGACGGTGACGAAGTTGAGGCCCACCATCACCGCCGTCACGCCCTTCACGTCCATCAGCTTGCGCGCCAGCGGGGACTTCTTCTCCGCCTCTTCCCGGTTCGTGAAGTTCACCGCGCCGCTGGCGAGCAGGCGCCGATCCACCACGTACTTCAGGGTGCTGGGGTTCGGGGTCCACTCGAGCTGGATGTTCACCGACATAGGAATCTCCTGTATCCCTCTCCTCTAAGGCGCCAGTGGCCCCATAGCAACCCGGAACCCTGGGAGGCAAACGCCCCCCACCTCCCCAAGGCGCCCGCGGTCCAGTGGGTTACATCTGGACTTCAGGAGGTAGTGCCAGGGCTGGAGATCGGTGTATGACAGCCCGTCCCGAGGAATTCCACGTATGGAGCCGAAGCTTCCAGCCCGTGCTGCCACCGAGCCACTCCGTGCCCTGCCGCGCATTCCGGTCAGCGTCATGGAGGGCCTGTTCCTGCGCGGCCTCAAGGCCGAGGGACGGCTGGTGGAGCGGCTCCTCTCCTATGGCTACGACGTCAAGAAGCCCGAGGTGAGCTACTCCGTGCTCACCTACCAGCGCTGCGTGAACGCGGCTCGGCATGAGGTGTTCGGCCACCTGGGAGACGAGGAGGCGTACAGGCTCCTCGGCCGCAAGCTGGTGGACGGCTTCTTGGAGACGCTGGTGGGCAAGGTGGTCGCCGTGGCCATGCCGATGATCGGCCCGGCGCGCGTGATTGAGCGCCTGCCGCGCTACTGCGCGATGATGGGCCGCGGGGAGATGGAGGTGCGCATCACCCCCGCGGGTGACACGGCGCGGCGCATCTACTTCGGCGACATCTACAACCGCCCGGAGTTCCTGGCGGGTTGCCTCGAGGTGGCCCTGGAGCGGGCCCACGTGAAGCCCACCGTCACGGTGGAAGAGCGGACCTCCGAGGGCTACCGGCTCTTCCTGCGCTGGTAGTCGCCCGGCCCCGGCCCTGGCGAGCACCTGCCCGGGTCATGAGTAGGTGTAGGCTCGCTCTACCCCGCGCGTCCGATGTCCAGCTCCCTGCCGCTCACCCTCCGCGTCCACCGCGCCATCTCCGAGCTCCCTCGCGGGGCCTGGGATGGGCTGCTCGACGAGGCGGCCACGCCCTTCCTGGAGTGGACCTTCCTGGCGGCGCTGGAGGAGAGCGGGAGCGCGGTGCCGGAGCGGGGCTGGCACCCGCGCCACCTGACGCTGTGGCGGGGCTCGCGCCTGGTGGCCGCCGCGCCCGCGTACCTGCGGGACGACAGCGACGGCGAGTTCGTCTTCGATGGGGCCTGGGCCACCGCCGCCGGGCGCGTGGGCCTGCGCTACTACCCCAAGCTCGTCCTGGCCGTCCCCTTCACCCCGGCCACCGGCCGCCGCGTCCTCGTGGCGCCCGGAGAGGACCGGGCCACCCGGGAGGCGGAGCTGTACGCCGCCGCCCTGGAGTACGCCCGCGCCGAGGGGGTGTCCGGCCTGCACGTCCTCTTCCACACCGAGGAGGAGGCCGCGGGCCTGGAGGCCGCCGGCTTCGCGCTGCGCCTGGGGGTGCAATACCAGTGGCGCAACGAGGGCTACCGCACGCTGGAGGACTTCCTCGGCCGCTTCCACTCGAAGCGGCGCAACCAGCTGCGGCGCGAGCTGCGCGCCCCCGCCACTCAGGGCATCACCCTCCGCACGCTGCGCGGCGAGGCGCTGGCGGAGCTGGATCCGGACGAGCTCTTCCGCCTGTATGCCAGCACGGTGGACAAGTACCCCTGGGGCCGGCGCCTGCTCACCCCCGCCTTCTTCGCCCGGCTGCTCGCCACCTTCCGCCACCGCTGCGAGTTCGTGGAGGCCCTCCGGGGAGGACGGCGCGTCGCTGGCGCGTTCAACCTCGTCGGCCCCGACGTCCTCTATGGGCGCTACTGGGGCTGCCTCGAGGAGCACCCCTTCCTGCACTTCAACGTCTGCCTCTACCACCCGCTCCAGGACGCCATCTCCCAGGGCCTGCGGCGCTTCGAGCCCGGAGCGGGCGGGGAGCACAAGCTGACCCGGGGCTTCGAGCCCCGCATCACCTACAGCGCGCACCTGCTCCTTCACCCTGGACTCGACAGGGCGGTGCGTGCCTTTCTGCTCCAGGAGCAGGCGGCCGTGCGCGCCGGCCTGCCCCGGTGGCAGGCGGAGACTGGTTTCAAGGAGGAGGGCTGAAGCGCCCGCCTCGTTCAAGCATCCTAGAGAGAGCCCATGGCCCAGAAGTTCGAAAACGACGAGAACGTCGTCACCGAGACAAAGCCCGAGAAGAAGCTCAAGAAGCCCACGCTCTACAAGGTGCTGCTGCACAACGACAACTACACCACGCGGGAGTTCGTGGTGGCTGTCCTCAAGGAAGTGTTTCACAAGTCGGAGCAGGATGCCGTGCAGATCATGCTCCACGTTCATTACAACGGCATCGGCGTGGCGGGCGTTTATACCTATGAGGTCGCCGAGACGAAGATCAGGACCGTGGAGGCCGCGGCCAGGGATAATGGGTACCCGCTGCGCCTCTCGATGGAACCAGAGGAAGGTTGAATCGTGGCTGGACCGCTGATTGCCAAGGAGTTGCAGACGAGCTTCCGCAACGCGCTGGAAGAGGCGCGGAAGATGCGGCACGAGTACCTCACGCTCGAGCACCTGCTGCTCGCGCTGACGAAGGACGCCCGCACGCGCGAGGTGCTCAAGGGGTGTGGGGCCAACGTCAAGCGCCTCCAGGAGCGGCTGGAGGCCTTCCTGGAGGAGACGGTCGAGCGCCTGCCCGAGGACGTAGAGGCCGAGCCCCAGCAGACCATCGGCGTGGAGCGGGTGCTGCACCGCGCCGCCATGCACGCGCTGTCGGCCGAGCAGAAGGTGATCGACGGCGGGGACGTGCTGGTGGCCATGTTCCGCGAGGAGGAGAGCCAGGCGCTCTACTTCCTGCAGCAGGAGGGCGTCACCCGGCTGGACCTGCTCAACTACATCTCCCACGGCATCGCCAAGGACGGCTCCCCGTCCGAGGGCGGTGGCGAGCCGCGCGGCGTGCCGGCCGGGGATGACGAGGAGGGCGAGTCCCCGCGCAAGAGCCCGCTGGAGGCGTACACCACCGAGCTCAACAAGGAGGCCAAGGAGGGGCGGATCGATCCGCTCATCGGCCGCGAGAAGGAGCTGGAGCGCACCATCCAGGTGCTGTGCCGTCGGCGCAAGAACAACCCGCTCTACGTGGGCGAGACGGGCGTGGGCAAGACGGCGATCGCCGAGGGCCTGGCGCTGCACATCACCGAGGGCAGGGTGCCGGACGTGCTCAAGGGCGCCACGGTGTACTCGCTGGACATGGGCGCGCTGCTGGCGGGCACCAAGTTCCGCGGCCAGTTCGAGGAGCGCCTCAAGGGCGTGCTCAAGCAGCTGCAGGAGCACCCCAACGCCATCCTCTTCATCGACGAGATCCACACCATCGTCGGCGCGGGGGCCACCAGCGGCGGCTCCATGGATGCCTCCAACATCCTCAAGCCGGCGCTGGCCAACGGGCGGCTGCGCTGCATCGGCTCCACCACGTACCAGGAGTTCAAGGCCTCCTTCGAGCGGGACAGGGCGCTGTCGCGGCGCTTCCAGAAGATCGAGGTGCCGGAGCCCTCGGTGGAGGACACCATCCTCATCCTCGAGGGGCTCAAGAGCCGCTACGAGGAGCACCACGGGGTGAAGTACGACGCGGACGCCATCCGCGCCGCGGCGGAGCTGTCCGCCAAGCACATCAATGATCGGTTCCTGCCGGACAAGGCGATCGACGTCATCGACGAGACGGGCGCGGCGGAGAAGCTCAAGGTGGAGGGCCAGCGCACCGGCAAGGTGACGATGGCGGACGTGGAGGCCGTGGTGGCGAAGATGGCGCGCATCCCCGCCAAGAGCGTCTCCGCGCAGGAGGGCGTCCAGCTGCAGAACCTGGAGAAGGAGCTGCAGGGCGTCATCTTCGGCCAGGACGAGGCCATCCGGAACCTCACCAGCACCATCAAGCTGGCGCGCTCCGGGCTGCGCTCGCCGGAGAAGCCCATTGGCAGCTTCCTCTTCTCGGGCCCCACGGGCGTGGGCAAGACGGAGCTGGCCAAGCAGCTGGCGGCGGTGCTGGGCGTGGAGTTCCTGCGCTACGACATGAGCGAGTACTCGGAGAAGCACACGGTGAGCCGGCTCATCGGCGCGCCCCCGGGCTACGTGGGGTTCGACCAGGGCGGCCTGCTCACGGATGCCGTCCGCAAGCACCCCTACGCGGTGCTGGTGCTGGACGAGATCGAGAAGGCCCACCCGGACCTGTTCAACATCCTGCTCCAGGTGATGGACCACGCGACGCTGACGGACAACAACGGCCGCAAGGCGGACTTCCGCAACATCATCCTCATCCTCACCACCAACGCGGGCGCGCGGGAGATGAGCACCAAGTCCATCGGCTTCGGGGACACCCAGGCGCCGGCGGACGCGACGAAGGCGAAGAAGTCCATCGAGCGCACCTTCACGCCGGAGTTCCGCAACCGGCTGGACGGGTGGATCCTCTTCAGCGGCCTGTCTCCCGAGATCATCCTCAAGGTGGTGGATAAGGAGGTCGGCCTGCTGCGGAAGATGCTGGTGGAGAAGAAGGTGAAGCTGGAGCTGACGCAGCGGGCGCGCGCGTGGCTGGCCGAGCACGGGTACGATCCGGCCTTCGGCGCGCGGCCCATGGCGCGGCTGGTGGACAACAGCCTGAAGAAGCCCCTGGCCGAGTCCCTGCTGTTCGGCGAGCTGAAGAACGGCGGCACCGCCCTCTTCGACGTGGAGGGCGAGAGCCTCAAGCTCAAGGTGGAGCCCGCCGCGGTGGCGACGGCGTAGCGCTCCCTACCCTGGAGGGTTTGCCCTCTCCCTGTCGAGGAGAGGGGGATACCCACCCTGCATCTGTCGAGGCCGGGCGTTATCCCTGGCCTGAGCGCTCACAGTGAGGGAGAGTGCCTCGTGGGTCTCCGTCTGCCGAGCGAGCGGGCACCCCAGGGCACTCCTGCCTCCCATTCGTACCTACCCCCTGTCGTACCGAAGGGGCCTGTCCCACCTTTGGGGGGACAGGCTCGACACCTCACTTCCAAGGAGCATCACATCATTCGCGAACAGAGAAGCAGCCGCGGCGGTACGCGCGACCAGAGAACCAACCGCCGTATCCGCGCTCGCGAGGTCCGCGTCGTGGGACCCGACGGTGGGCAGCTCGGCGTCATGCCCATCGAGGCAGCGCTGGAGCGAGCCCGGGCCGAGGGGCTCGACCTGGTCGAGATCAGCCCCATGGCCGCCCCGCCGGTCTGCAAGATCATGGACTACGGCAAGTTCAAGTACGAGGAGAAGAAGAAGGCCTCCGAGTCGCGGCGGGCCCAGGTCACCGTCCAGCTCAAGGAAGTGAAGCTCCGTCCGAAGACGGAGGAGCACGACTACGAGTTCAAGGTCCGCAACATGCGCCGGTTCCTGGAAGAGGGGAACAAGGCGAAGGTCGTCATCCAGTTCCGAGGGCGGGAGATCACCTACAGGGGGCAGGGCACCGCCATCCTGGAGGACGTGGCGAATGACCTGAAGGATGTGGCCGTGGTGGAACAGCCGGCCCGCATGGAAGGGCGCCTGATGTACATGATCCTCGCGCCCACGCCGAAGGTCGCTCAGCGGGCCCGCGAGCAGGCGCGACAGGCCGCGGGGAGCGCCAAGAAGCCTCCCAGCGCAGAGAAGCCGGCGCCCGCCAGCGCTCCCGAGGCGGCCGCGCAGGAGGAGCAGGGCGCGACGACGCCCTGAGCAGGGACGCCCGCCCGCGGTGGACACGCTCCGCCGCGGGGGCGCCGAGCCTCACCGCGGCCGGCGCCCTACTCCACCCGGTAGCTCTTCACCGCGCTGCTGAGCTGCTCGGAGATGATCTGCAGCGTGGTGGCCGCCTCGCCCGTGGAGCCGATGCGCGCCACCGTCTCGTCCATCATCTTCGACAGCTCGTTGACGGCCTGGGTGATCTGGCTGATGCCCACGTTCTGCTGGTTCACCGCCGCCGCGATCTGCCGCACCGCCGCCGCGTTGTCCTGGACGATGTTGGACAGCTCCTTCAGGTTCTGCCCGGAGGCGCGCACCTGCGCCAGCCCCGACTCCATGCGCTCGGCGCCGCGCTCGGTGATGCGCACGGCCGCGGACACCGAGCCGCTGATGTCGTCCAGCAGCTCGCGCACGCGGCTGGTGGCCTGGATGGACTGATCCGCCAGCGCGCGGATCTCCCGCGCCACCACGCCGAAGCCCTTGCCGTGCTCGCCGCTGCGCACCGCCTCGATGGCGGCGTTGAGCGCC
>JAFGNZ010000037.1 GCA_016926755.1 Myxococcaceae bacterium
AGATGTTCTCCGGCTTGAGATCGCGGTGGATGATGCCCTTCTCGTGCGCGTAGGAGACGGCCCGGCAGATCTCCATCATCATCCGCAGGGCGTCCTTGGGCGTCAGCAGCGGCGAGCGCACCTGCTCGCGCAGCGAGGGCCCCTCGACGAACTCCATCACCAGGTAATACGTGGAGTCCGTCTGCCCCTTGTCGACGATGGAGACGATGTTGGGGTGGGAGAGCGCGGCCAGCGCCGCGGCCTCCTTCTGGAAGCGCGCCACGAAGGCGGCGTCCTTGGCGAGCTCCGGGTTGAGCAGCTTCACCGCCACGGTGCGCCCCAGCGACAGCTGGGTGGCCTTGTGCACCTCGCCCATGCCGCCCATGCCCACGAGGCTCTCGAGGCGGTAGCCGTTGATGGTTTCAGAATCGGTGGGGCGCCGGCTGATGGCGGTGGTGTCCAGGGATGACATGATGGAGGAGCGGCGCACAGGCTAGCAGACCTTGGGGCGTTACGAAGCCCCAGGTGCGGAACCCCTCCCTGCCTCCGCCATTTCTGGAAAGTGGCTCAGCGAGGCGTGGCCAAGGCCATCATCTCCGCCAGCTGCGTCCGCGTCTGAGAGAGGGAGGAGCGCATCTGCCGGTGGCGCAGCGCCGTGCCGAGCCCGCCTGCCAGGGCCTTGAGCAGGGTGAGCTCCTCGGCGCTCCAGCTCCGGGCCCTCTTGCAGTCTTCGAAGCCGAGGAAGCCCCAGGTTTCCTTGCTCACCTTGATAGGGGCCAGCACGAGCGACAGCGTCTTCTGTTCGGCCAGCAACAGCCGCATCCGCGGGGGCGCGGCGCTCGCCAGGCTGGAGATCGTCTGGCCCTGCGCCAGCGCGTCCGCCCACAGGGGGGCCAGCTCGCGCAGGGAGATCTGCTGCAGGGCCGGCAGCTGCTGGGGGGACTGCACCGAGAGCGCTCCCCACCCGTACTTCAGGTCCGCCACCACCCGGCCTTTGATGGGGAACGACTGGTTCTCGAAGATGTAGGCCCGATCCACCCCGAGCGCGGTGCCGATCTGGGCCAGCGACGCGGTGACGTGGGTAGGCGTGAACCCCGTCTCCATCAGGAGCTTGGTGGCTTCGGAGATCTTCGAGAGGACTTCGATCATCGGAGGCTCCGGGGGAAAAGCGTTTAGCCTGCCTGGACTGGAAACTCAGATATTCTTTACTAACTGATTAAGCCTGATTTCGACCTATCTGTCAAATCGCGTTGTTGCTGTATTTCGGATGGGTGTGGCACGTGCGCACCTCCGACTTCCCCTGGGGGAGGCGGTCCATGAAGATGAGGGGCGGTGACGCTCCTCGCCCTGGCTACGCGCAACCTGATGCGAAACCGTCGGCGGACCGCCATCGCCCTGGCGGCGCTGGTGGTGGGGGTGGGGGCCATGGTGGCGCTTCGGGGGCTCGTCAACGGGCAGCAGCGGCTGATCCTGGAGAACATCGTCTTCGGGCAGCTCGGCGGGGTGCAGGTGCACCGGGCGGGCTACCTGGCCCACGTCCAGGGCTCGCCGCTGTCGCTGGACATGGAGGACTCGGAGGCGGTGCGTCAGCGGATCGCCGCGGTTCCAGGCGTCACCGGTGTCTCTCCGCGCCTGTCCTTCGGGGGGATGTTGTCCATGCCGGAGCCCGAGGGCGCGGCGGACAGTGAGCCTCGGACGGCCTTCCTCATGCTCCTGGCGTTCGATCCGGCGCTCGAGCCGCGCGTGACGCCCAAGCGCATGACGTGGGTGGGAGAGGGGGCCTATCTCTCGGAGGTGGGCGCGCCGGAGCTGATGCTCAACGCGGATCTGGCGCGCAGCCTGGGCGCGCGGGTGGTGGACGCGGGGGCGGCGCCTCCTGCCGAGCAGTGGCCGGCGCTGCTGGCGGCGGACCGGGACGGCGCGCTCAACGGCGAGGGCGTGCGGATCGCCGGGACGCTGGTGTCGGCGTCACCGGGAGATCGGCGGGTGGGGTATCTCCCGCTGGCCACCGCCCAGCGCCTGCTGCGCATGGAGGGCCGCGTCACCGAGTACTCCGTGGCGGTGGAGCCCCTGGAGCACGCGGGGCGGGTGCGAGACGCGCTGCGGGCCTCGCTCGGGCCCGGCTACGAGGTGCACACCTGGGAGGAGGTGTTCCCCTTCATCGCGCAGGTGCTCGGGCAGCAGGACTTCCTGTTCGGCCTGCTGAGCACGGTGTTCCTGCTGGCGGTGCTGCTGGGGATCGTCAACGTGATGCTGATGAGCGTGCTGGAGCGGGTGCGGGAGATCGGCACCATGCTGGCGGTGGGGATGCGGCGGCGGAGCATCGTCGCGCTCTTCCTGCTGGAGGGGGGGGTGTTGGGGCTGGTGGGCGGTGCGCTGGGCGCGCTGCTGGGAGGCGCGGTGACGCTCTGGCTGCACCAGCGGGGGATCCTCCTGCCGTCGCCGGGGGCGAACGCGGACAGCGTCATCCGGCCCTTCGTCTCGGTGGGCTATCTGGGGAGCGCGGTGGTGATGGCGGCGGTGGGGGCGGGGCTGGCGGCGCTGTGGCCGGCGTGGCGCGCGTCTCGGCTGCGGCCGGTGGAGGCGCTGGCCAGCACATGAGCTCCTTCCTCCGGCTCGCGGTGCGCAACGTGGCGCGCAACCGGCGCCGCAGCCTCATCACGCTCTCGGCGGTGCTGCTGGGCGTCACGGCGGTGCTGGTGGCGCGCGGCATCACCGACGGCTTCCTGCGCCTGATGGTGGAGGACGTCGTCCAGGGCCGCACGGGCGCGCTGCAGATCCACCCCGCCGGGTACCTGGCCAGCGTGGAGGCGCTGCCGCTCGCGCCGAGCCTGCCGTACGACGAGGCGCTGCGGGCGCGCATCCAGGCGGTGCCCGGAGTGGCTGGAGTCACGGGGCGGCTGATCTTCTCGGGGCTGGTGAGCAACGGCGTGTCGCAGACGACGTTCCTGGGGCGCGGGCTGGATCCGGCTCGGGAGCGGCAGGCGGTGCCTCGCTTCGGCTTCGAGGTGCGCGCCGGCGGGCGGGTGCTGGCGCCGGGGGATCATGCCCACGCGCTGCTGGGCAGTGAGCTGGCGCGCTCCTTCCAGGTGGTGCCCTCCGGGCAGGAGGGGGAGGGGCAGGGGGATCGGGTGACGCTGGCGGCCTCCAGTCCCAGGGGGCGGGCCAACTCCCTGGACGTGTCGGTGGAGGGGCTGACCGAGTCGAGCCTCCCCTTCGAGAACAAGCGCGTGGTGACGGTGCCGCTGAAGCTCGCGCAGGAGCTGCTGGGGATGGAGGGGCGGGTGACGGAGCTGGCGGTGGCGGTGGAGGACCTGGGGGAGCTGGAGCGGGTGGCGGAGGGGCTGCGCGCGGCGCTGGGGCCTGCCTACGAGGTGCACACCTGGCAGGAGCTCCAACCCTTCGTGCGCGACGTCATCCGCCGGCAGCAGTTCATCCTGGCGGTCATCTCTTCCATCCTCTTCGTCATCATCCTCACGGGCATCATCAACACCCTGCTGATGAGCGTGTTCGAGCGGGTGCGGGAGATCGGCACGCTGCTGGCGGTCGGAGTGCGGCGGCGGCAGGTGTTGGGGCTCTTCCTGCTGGAGGCGATGGTGCTCGGGCTGGGTGGCGGGGTGGGAGGGGTAGGGCTCGGCGGCGTGCTCGTGAGCGCGCTGGGGAGGTGGGGGATCGCCATCGACAACCTTGGCACGGGCGGCCCCATCATCTTGCGCCCCGAGGTGGATCTGTCCTTCGCGGGGATGACCTTCGCCGTGGCGGTGCTGGGGGCGGTGGTGGCCGCGGCGTGGCCGGCCTGGAAGGCCAGCCGGCTGAACCCCGTGGACGCGCTGCGCTCGAACTAGGGAAAGGGACTGGAATGAGAGCCTTCATGCTCGCGGTGCTGATGCTGCTGGTGGCGGGCCCCGCGCTCGCGGGGGAGCCGACGGCGGAGGAGCTGCTGGAGCGCTACGACGCGGTGATGGGGCCGCACACCTTCGAGGCGGAGTCCCAGATGACGGCCTGGCGCGAGGACGGCAGTAGCCGCTCCTACGCGCTGCGGATGTTGAAGGCGGAGGACGACAAGTCCCGCGTCTGGTTCAAGGCGCCGGCGAGCGTGAAGGGGCAGGAGATCCTGCGCGTGGGGGACAACACGTGGGTGTACCTGCCCAACCTCAAGCGGGCCACGCGGGTGGCCAACCGCGACAGCTTCCAGGGCGGGGACTTCAACAACGCGGACATCCTGCGGGTGAGCTACGCGAAGGACTACGCGGGGAAGCAAGTGCCCTCGGAGGTGCCGGAGACCTGGGCGCTGGAGCTGAAGGCGAAGTCCGCCGAGACAGCGTACGACTCCATCAAGCTGTGGCTGCGCAAGTCGGACGGGCTGCCGGTGAAGGCGCAGTACTTCGGCACGAGCGGGCAGATGCTGCGCAGCGCCGAGTTCAGCGACTACAAGGAGTTCGAGAAGGGCTACACGCGGCCAGCGAAGGTGGTGATGCGCAACGAGCTGGTGAAGAGCCGCCGCTCGGAGCTGGTGGTGAAGTCCCTGAAGCGAGGGGTGTCCGCGCCCGCGCAGCGTTTCACGCAAGCGGACCTGGGACGTTAGGCAGGACGGACAGCGGATCACTCACCTCGGGCATGATCGGGCCCACCCACTCGAACACCTGCTTGCCGGCGTAGTACGGCGGGAGGTGGGGCAACACCCGCCCCGCGCCACCTTCGACGTCGTTCGCCCCGAGGACGACCCTTCCGCGATGATGGCGCCGCCGAGCACGAGGACCGAGCCGATAGGCAGGTTGCCAGCTCGTTCGGATGGGAGCGCGAGCTCGACTGCGCGCTCCATGTAGGATCGATCACTCGGGTTCGAGAGGGGCCGGGTCATTCCTTCTTCCAGCGAAGCTGGAACTCGAGCTCGTCGACCCCCGCTGTGCGCTCGTGCTCGATGTTGAAGACGGCGTCCGCCGGGATGTGGAGCCGCTCGCCGGCGACCTGGATGGGGAAGGCCTTTCCCGCCTCGAGGGCGTCCGCCAGGCGCCGGAGCTTGGCGACGAAGTCCTTCCGCGGGTAGCCCTTCTCGATGTCACGCTCACGTCGTCTTGGCATGGGAGATCGCTCGGTACGTGGGGTTGTCGCGCGGCCGGGAGGAGCTTCATCCCCCGCTCAGCCCTGCGAAGAGAACCGGCACGCTAGCAAAAAAGAGCACAGCTATCAAAGCAAAGAGGATCCCCGTACACGGCCATCGAGAAAGGAGCAGCACATGAAGACGTCCTCGACGATCGGCCGAACCACTGAGGCGGACACGGTCCCATCTTCGGCGAGGAGAGAGACTCGTTTGTCCGCACGGCGCTCGCGTTCTTGCGCGCAGAACAGCACATCTGATTGGGAGCACTGTCATAGGCAGACGTTCGACCCGGGCGTCGTCACATGGTCATGGACTGAGCGCTCAATCTCCATCAAGGGCGTGCGCGCCGACGACTACGCTCGCTGATGGACCTCCACCCGCCCGCATCAAGCCGCCCGACTTCCCGGTACCCTGAAACCAGCCCGCGCCGAGAAGATCGTTCGAGGAGCCCGTAGCCCGCGCCCGAGGGACTGCGGGCTTCTCCCTTTTCGCCTCCAGCGATCTTCGTCGCCGCGATCGTTACGCCGCGCTTCCTGAAGATCGTCCCCGCAGAAGCATCAAAACACGATGGCAACATCCGGATAGAGCCGCCGCGAGCCGTTAGGAGAGTCTGGCGAACGTTTCCACTTCTGGAGCCGTTCGTGTCTTCCTCCGATCTCCCTCTATTTTGCACGGACGATGAGCGCTGGAAAGCGGTGGCGACGCGGGACGCCAGCTCCGAGAGCATGTTTGTCTATGCCATGCGGTCGAGCAGCGTTTTCTGCCGTCCCACTTGCTCGGCGCGCAGGCCTGTTCGGAGCCAGGTGCGGTTCTTCCCGACGAGCGCAGCGGCCGCGGCGGCAGGCTATCGCGCGTGCCGCCGCTGCAAGCCAGACACGGAATCACTCCAGAGACAGCACCTGTTGATGATCCAGCGGGCCTGCCAGCTCCTGCAGGAGACGGAAGCCCCCTTGTCACTCGAGCATGTCGCCCGCAGGGTCGGGCTCAGCCGCTTCTACTTCCACAGGCTGTTCAAGCGATACGTAGGTATCACGCCCAAGGAATACTCGGCGACGTGTCAGTTCAGGCGGCTGGAGGCGCTGCTCGAGCGTGGCACGCCCATCCTCGATGCCATCTACGACGCGGGCTTCAGCTCCACGAGCCGGATCTATGAAAAGACAGGCAGGGAACTGGGCATGACACCTGCCAAGTTCAAGTCAGGTGGCAGCGGCCTGAATATCTGTTACGCGGTCGTCGAGTCTCCGCTCGGCAAGCTCCTCGTGGCAATGACCGAGAGGGGGACCTGCATGATCGAGTTCGGGGACTCTTCATCGGAGCTGATGGACAAGCTGATGGCGCGCTTCCCTGGCGCGAAGCTCGTCGGCTCCCATCCGGAGTTCACGATGGTGCTGCCCAGGATCATCGACCTGGTCGACAGCCCACAGAGCAGCCCCCACCTCTCGCACTCGCTCCGTGGAACGGCCTTCCAGAGGAAGGTTCGCAAGGCGCTGCAAAACATCTCGCAGGCGCCGGCCTCCCCGCGCGAGGTCGGCCCGCTCTCGTGCGGCCCGGCCGCGGTGCCCAGGGAGTCCTGGCCGGGCCACGAGCACCGGGCGGAGCCCCTCCCGCGCCATGCCTGCGCCGAGCCGCGGTTGTGCAACGCCTCCCCAGCCCACTCCCGGAGCCAGCCACGATGACCGACGTCCTTGATGATGCCGTTCGCCTCGCGAGCGCCGGGCCCCCGCACGAGTCCCTCGAGGCGTTCGAGGCGGCCCTGGCACGCCATGTCCCCGCCGGGCTCCCAGGCAACTCCATCAACCGCATCTACCGGAAGATGGTCCCCCGCTGGCATTTCGCCATGCTCAACGACACGGAACGCAATCAGGCGTTCTCCTCCGCGCTGCAGGCATGGGTACGGCCAGAGGACCTGGTCCTGGATGTGGGGGCGGGCTCCGGGGTGCTGGCGATGATGGCCGTGAGGGCTGGCGCCCGGGCCGTGATCTCCTGCGAGGTGATCGAGCCCGTCGCCCACATCGCCCGGCGAATCATCGAGGCCAATGGCCTCTCTGCGCGAATCTCCATCGTCCCGAAGCTGTCCTCGCTGCTCACGCTCGGACAGGATCTGCCCTCTCGGGCCGACCTGCTGGTGACCGAGACGATCGACTGTGGCCTGGTGGGAGAAGGCATCCTCCCCATCATCCGCCACGCGCGCGCGGAGCTCCTCAAGGAGGGGGCCCGGATCATCCCAGCCAAGGCCCGCGTCTTCTTCTCCCTGCTGGAGAGCAGCGTCATCCATCGCATCAACTTCACGAAAGAGGCCAGTGGGTTCGACGTCAGCTTGTTCAACCGCTTCTCGACCCGGGAGTACTTCCCGGTCCGTATCTCGACGTGGAGCCACGCCCTGCTGAGCCCGCGAGTCCAGGCCCTGGCCTTCGACTTCGCACGCGACGCGCTGGGGCCGCAGACCGTCCGCGTCCCCGTTACCCCCTTGCGCAGCGGCGTCGTTCACGGCGTTCTCTTCTGGTTCGAGCTGGACCTCGGCGGGGGTGTCCTGCTGTCCAACTCACCCGACAACGCCTCGAGTCACTGGATGCAGGCTGTCCAGTGCTTCGAGACGCCGCTGCGGGTCGAGGGCGGCCAGCCGCTGTGCGCCGAGGTCACCCAAGACCTGACCAGCATCCACTTTGCCCTCACCCCTTGAGCCCTGCTGACACACACGGAAGGCCCGTCCTGCTCGTCATGACCGAAAGGAACCCGACGTGAAACACTCGCCCGTCAAATCCAGCCCACCTGCCATCGACCTGGAGGACTACAACCTCTTCAGGCGCTGCCTCATCCAGTACGGAGAGAGCGAGTTATTCACCGACACGGAGGAGTGGCTCAGCCATGATAACCCCTACCGGCGGACGCTGCGGCCGCACGTCTTCAAGCACCTGGACTACTCCAGGCCGCTGCGCCGGGAAGACCTCCTCACCTACAACAGCCTGAGCGCCAACCGGACGCTCCTCACCATCTACGAGCAGGACTTCGTCCTGCTGCCAGACCGCGACTTCGAGGCCAAGCAGACGGACTTCAAGGAGTTCTACTCGAACCGCTCCATCGCCCTGGGCGCCGTGGTGCGGCCTTGGCTGGAGCGCTACCTCTTCTCGTTCCTCGATAAAGAGATCTCCATCACCGGCGGCTGGACCGCCGACACCCTCAAGGCGTACTTCCAGGACTTCGCCGACTCGCTGCGCCGCTCGGCCTCGAACAAGGCGATGGAGGCCATCCTGGCTTCGTCGAACCGCGAGCACGCCGCGCGGACCTTCCTCATCCAGCTCGCGGGAGACTTCCTGCTCGAGGCCTCAGCCATGGGGAGGAACATCCTCGGCCACTATGGCCCCCTCCAGTCCGAGCTCTTCAAGATCGTCATCGACGAGTATGGCTATGGCGTGCACGAGACGAAGCACAGCACCTTGTTCCGCAAGGTGCTGTCGGCCGGCGGGCTGGCCCAGACGCCGCACGCCTACTGGCAGTTCTACCTGACGTCATCGCTGCTCGTGAACAACTACTACAACTGGCTCGGGAGGGACCACACGAAGTTCTTCCGCTACCTCGGCGCCATCTTCCAGGCGGAGACGACGTTCATCCATTCCTGCGCCCGGATGGCCGAGATGATGCGAGCGGTCTTCGGTAGGGAGGTGGACGTCAGGTACTTCACCGAGCATGTGCACATCGACCATCACCACAGCCGCATGGTCTTCGAGAAGCTCATCGCGCCGGCGTTGGCCACCCATGGAGAGGGAATCATCCCCGAGATCCTCCGCGGCTTCGAAGAGGCGGCGCTGCTCGGACAGCTCGCGGAGCAGGACTTCTGCGACCAGGTGAGCTGGTCGGATGACAATCAGGCTCTCAAGGCGCTGCATCCGCCCATCCACGCGAAGATCCTGAGCGGTGAGCTCCAGCCCTCCCGGCAGCAGTTCATCGAGCCTCGGGGGGAGCTCTCGGTGACTCACGTCCACGATGGGGACGAGCTGTGTCACATCAACTCCGGGGTGATGCACTTCGTCACGGGGCATGAGCGCCATACCGTGCTGAACGCGGGAGAGGGCATCGTGATCCGGCGCAACCGCCTTCATGGCGCCATCATCGACTCCGAGCAATGCACCTACACCATCCACTCCATTGGAGATCACAGAAAATGCCTGTCTTCGGCTTCGACCCACGCTCTGTGAATTACATGGAGGCGGATGGAAACCGCTACTTCCTGCTGTCGCTGGAGGGGAAAGCGCCCCTGCTGGTCCGGGACGAATGCCCGCATCGGGGCGGCCCCCTCCACCTGGGGCAGCTGGACGTGGCAGCCGAGGAGCTCCATTGCCCCTGGCACTGCCAGCGAATCGCGCTGCGTCACCTGCGCCGAAGCGCGATGCCCCTGATTGTCAGACGGGACAGCGCTGTCGTGGTCCTCCCCGGCGCCGGGGACGTGCCGGTCCGCGCCCAGCGGCGCGTCCTGCTGGCGGTGCCTCCCGCGCAGCAGCGGTGCGAGGGGAACTGACACCTGGCTGGCGCGCTCCCTCTAGTCCGCCGCCACATACCGTGCCGCGGACACTCCTCATCTCGGCACTCTCACCGCTGCTCGCCACGCGATTCAAACAGGAAGCTGAGCCATGACCAACCCGTTCAAGCCTGACACGACGTCTCCCCGGACCGTGCTGCTGATCTCCAGCGGCTACCACCTGTACCGGGAGTACCTGCTCCGTTTGATCTCGAACCAGGCGCGGGTTTGGCTGTTCCTCGACCGCGAGCCGCAGTGGGAGCGGCCATACGTGGTTGGCAGCACGAAGGTCGATACGCTGGACGTCCCGGCCATGATCGAGGCAGCGCGCGCGTTGCGCGGCGAGCTCGCGTTCGACGGCGTGATCTGCTGGGACGAGATCCGCATCGTCAGCGCTGCCCAACTCGCCGATGCGCTCGGTCTGCCCTCGGGGCCGCCGGAGGCGATCGCGAGCTGTCGCGACAAGCATCGGACCCGCACTGCCCTTGCCGCTGCCGGAGTCGCGCAGGCCCAATCAATCGCGGTATCGACCGCCGCCGCGGCCGAGGCTGCCGCCCAGACCATTGGCTATCCGGTCATTGTGAAGCCGCGAGCCCTCGGCGCGAGCTTCGGTGTGAGCCTCGTTCACGGGCCAAGCGAGCTGGCCGCCGCCTACGCTCATGCCCGTGATGCGCGTGAGGACGGCGTCCCCGTCTTCGACGCCGGGGTGCTGATCGAGGAGTACATGGACGGCCCGGAGATCAGCGTCGATGCCGCCTTCGCCAACGGCGTGATGATGCCGATGTATGTGGCACGCAAGGTGACGGGCTTCTTCCCGCATTTCGAGGAGATCGGCCACGTGGTCGACGCGGCAGACCCGCTGCTCGAGGATCCACAACTGCGCGGCGTGCTCGTCGGCGCGCACAAGGCTGTCGGGCTCAGGACCGGTATCACACATACCGAGCTGCGCCTCACTCCGTCGGGTCCCAAGATCGTCGAGATCAACGCCCGCCTCGGTGGCGACATGATCCCTTATGTCGGCTGGCTAGCGTCGGGCATCGACCCCGGCCGCATCGCCGTGGAGGTCGCCTGCGGCCGGACCCCGGTGATCGAGCACGGGCGGCGCGACGTCGCAGCGATCCGGTTCTTCTATCCGCAGCACGATGCGGTCGTGGCGGGCGTGCGCATCGACGAGGCTCGGCTGCCGTCGTCGGTCAACATGGCGCGGGCCCTCGCATCGCCGGGGCAGCGGCTGGTCTTGCCGCCAAACGATCACGTGTCGTGCCGCTACGGCTATGTGGTCGTGCGCGGTGAGAGCGCCGACGCGTGTGATGCGGTCGCTCGGGCCGCGGAAGGTGCGTTCGAGCTTTCGGTCGCACCGGCCGACACAGCCGTGGGCGCGGGTTAGCGCGCGAAGCCTCTTCACTTCACGTTGAGCCCTCGAGCCCCCTCCGATGACACCGACCTCTCCCCATGCCGACCAACCCTCTCGCCGCGGTGATTTCCGCCTTCTATGGGCCGGTCAGTCCCTGAGCCTCCTGGGCGATCAATTTGCGCTCGTCGCCCTGCCACTCTTGGCGCTCGAGGTGGTGGGCGCCTCGGCCGCGCAGGCGGCGCTCTTGCCGTTCGCCCTGTCCGCTCCGTTCCTCGTGCTCGGCCTTCCGGCCGGCGCGATCGTGGATCGACTGCCGCGGCGCTTGACCATGCTGGCGTGTGACGCGCTGCAGACGGTGGCGTTCGCCATCATCGCGTCGCTCGCGCTGTTCAATGCGCTCTCGTTCCCCGCGCTGATGGCGCTGGTCGCCATCAGCGGCTGTGCAGTGGTGTTCTTTCAGGTCGCCTACACCTCGTATCTGCCGGAGCTCTTGACTCGGAAGGATGAGCTCCATGTCGGAAACTCGCGGTTGTTCCTCTCTGAGTCGGTCTCACGCACTTTCGGCCCGATGGCAGCCGGGCCCGTGATCACCGCGTTCGGCGCGGTCGCCGCGATCTGGGCGAACGCCATCACGTTCATGGCCTCGTTGGGGACGCTGCTCGCCATTCGTCCGAGCACCGTGCGCCCTTCGCCGAAACCACGCGAGCGCGGCTGGCTGGTCCGCGATATCCGCGAGGGAATGGCGTTCGTATTCCGCCATGACCGCCTTGAGCCAGTCATCGCGTGCGGCGTGGTCTACGTGATGTTCCTGGCCATGATCGAGTCCAGCCTGATCCTCTACTGCAGGAACGTGCTGGGGCTGGGCGCGACCGGCATCGGTCTGGTCGTGGGCGCGGCCGGTGTCGGCTTCCCGATCGGGAACCTCTTGTCACCCAAGCTCGCGGCGCGGCTCGGCGTGGCGCGGACCCTGGCGGCGAGCGCGTCGGTGGCGGTGCTCGGTCTCGTGCTGACGTCCGTCGCCTGCTCGCTCGGCTCGGTCGTGGGCCTTGTCGCCAGTGGCGTGATCCACGGCGTCGGCGAGGGGGTGTTCGGGCCCACCTCCCTGACCCTGCGGCAGACCGAGACTCCCGATGCAATGCTCGGCCGGGTCAACTCGGTCCAGCGATTCCTCATCTGGGGCGCCGGCTCGATCGGCAGCCTCCTGGCGGCGGCGTGCATCCATCTGTGGGGGCTGCGCGTCGCGCTGTGGGTGGGAGGTATTGGCACGACCTTGTGCCTGCCCATGTTGCTGCGCCGAGGCATCCTGCAAGCGATCCGGCAGCCTCGCGGCGAGCGCGCTCCCGCGACGCGGATCGAATCCACCTGACTCAGTGCCGGAGGATGAAATGGCAAATCACGCACCTGGGATCCAAGAGTTCATCGACCGCTGCAATGCGGCCATGCCGCCTGATTTCTTCAAGCTGCCGAACGAGCAGCAACGCGCGCTCTACCACGGACTGACCCTCGAGTTTTTCTACGAAGTGCCCGCTGGCGTGACCACCGAGGACGTGATCATCCAGCACGGCGGCCGCGGCGTGCCGGCGCGCATCTATCGGCCAGCGAAGCGGGGCGATGACGGACTGCTCATCTATATCCGCGGTGGCGGGTTCGTGGTCGGCTCGCTCGAGACCCATAACACGGTCCTGGCCGAGCTGTGTGACAAGACCGGCCTCGTCGCAGTCGCTCCAGACTTCCGCCTGGCGCCCGAGCACCCGTTCCCTGCCGCGCTCGAGGACTGCTACGACGTCGTGTGCGGCCTCGCCAGCCGGCCCGACTCGCTCGAGATCGACCCGAGGAAGATCGTCATTTGCGGCGACAGCTCGGGCGGGAACATGGCAGTCGTGGTCTCGATGATGGCTCGCGACCGCGGCGGTCCGGCATTGCGCGGGCAGGCGCTGATCAGCCCGGTGCTCGACTTCACCCGTTGGCGCTCCGGCGGTGCGGACGCGCCACTCCTGACCGGCGGCGAGATGGAATACTACACTGCCTGTTACGCTCCGCTCCCCGAGCACGTGGCCCATCCGTACGTGTCGCCGCTGGTGAGCGGGCGCTTCGACCGCCTGCCGCCAGCCTACGTCATGGGCGCCGAGATGGACTCGCTGCTCGTCGACTCCCAGGCGTATGCGCAGCGCCTGCGAGAGAACGGTATCCCGGTCGAGCTCGTCGTCGAGCCTGGCCTGGTCCACTCGGCGGTGCGCGCCCGCGGGTTGAGCCCACAGGTGGCGGACGCGTGGCGGCGTTACTGCGCTGCGGCGGCGCGGCTCGCGCGCACCGGAGAGGCCTGAGCCATGGACGCGCGAGATCCGTCGGGACCTGCGGTGATTGTGGACCCGTACTCGTCAGGCGCACTCTACGCCCCGGCATTCCGAGAGGCGGGCGTGCCCACGATCGCCTTGGTGACTGCCCCGACCCCGCCCGACGTATACGCATCATCATACCGGCCGGAAGACTTCAGCGAGGTCATCGTCGCGTCCAGCGATCTGACGGCGGCGATCGAGCGGCTGCGCGCGCTGCGCCCGCGTTGCGTGCTGGCCGGATGCGAGTCGGGGGTCGAACTCGCGGACATCGTCGCGCCGCAGGTGGTCCCCGGGGTTGCCAACGAGCCCGAGACCGCAAGCGCGCGCCGGCACAAGGGCGTCATGGCCGAGGCCGTGGCGCGTGCGGGGCTGCCCATCATCGAGCAGATCTGTACCGACGATCCGGGTGAGGTCGAGGCGTGGATCGAGCGCGCCGGCCTGCGCGGTCGCGACCTGGTGATCAAGCCCCCCAAGAGCGCAAGCACTGACGGGGTTACCCGCGTCTCGGGCGGCAAGGGCTGGCGCGACATCTTCGCGGCCATGCTGGGCCGGCGCAATCGCCTCGGGCTGCTCAACGATCGCCTCGTGGTCCAAGAGTACTGCGAGGGCACCGAGTACGTGGTCGACACCGCCAGCTATGCCGGCGTGCACTCGGTGAGTGATATCTGCCGCTATCACAAGATAGACAATGGCGGTCACATGGCCGTCTACGAGTCAATGTCGTGGATGCCGCCGACGATCCCGGCACATGATGATCTCGTGGGTTACGCGTTCGGTGTGCTCGACGCGGTAGGCATGCGGTTCGGCGCAGCCCACATCGAGATCATGCTCACCGACCGGGGCCCGCGGCTCATCGAGGTCGGCGTTCGTCCGCATGGTGGCGGTCACCCCCGGTTCTGCCGCGTCGCGACGGGGGAGAGCCAGCTCGACCGCGTGGTGCGCCGGTTCGTGAGCGACGAGCCGATGCCGGCGAGTTACGTGCTGCGCCAGCACGTGCGTGTGCTGTTCCTGATCGCTCGCCGCGCCGGCTACGTACAGAACGCCGCGGTGCTCGATGGCGTGAGAGAGCTCGAGAGCCACTACTTCTCCAAGTTCGCGATCCGCGATGGAGAGCGGCTCGAGGTCACCAAGGATCTGTTCGGCAGCCTCGATCTTGGCTTCGTCGTGCTCGCCCACCCCGAGCTCGCCCACATCGAAGAGGACGCGCGGCGGATGCGTGACCTCGAGCAGCAGGTTGTGTTGGTGCCGGAGGCATCGACCCGCCGGCGGAGCTGACCGACGATGCGCGAACGAAGCCGTGACAGGTGCGCCGCGAGCAAAGCGGCGCGGCTCGCCCTCGTTGTCGCACTGCTCGCGCCGCGCGCGGTGGTGGCCGACCCGGTTCCCGAGCCCCTGCCAGCCGGGAGCGGGCCGTCGCTCGATCGAGCGACGGCGGTCAAGGCGCCCCACCTGGCGCGGCCGAGCCTGCAGGCAGTACGCGCCAGCGGCAGCCTGCGGCTGGACGGTGTGCTCGACGAGCCGGCGTGGAAGGCGGCGCCAGCGACCGACGCATTCACCCAGAAGTTCCCGAACGAAGGCCAGCGACCGAGCGAGCGTACGCTCCTTCGAGTTATCTACGATGACGACGCGCTCTACGTCGCGTTCGAGTGCGAGCAGGTCAAGACGCCGTTGGTTGCGCGGCTGGCGCGGCGCGACCGCAAGGTGGGCGACGATGGCGTCGAGGTCGCGCTCAGCGATGGCGCCCGCACCTTCGAGTTCTGGGTGAGCGCGGCCGGGGTGATGGGCGACAGCATTCGCTTCAACGACACCGAGTCCTCGTCCGACTGGGACGGGGTGTGGGACGCACGGGTGCGCCAGCACGCGAATGGCTGGTCGGCCGAGCTGCGAATCCCCCTGCTCATCTTCCGGTTGGAACCGGAGAAGGTCCAAGATTGGGGGCTGCAGGCGCGTCGCTACCTATCCGTGGGGCAGGAGACCCACGAGTGGGCCTACATCCCGCGCACCATGGCCGGCGAGATTTCGCAGTACGGTCGGCTGACCAGGCTGAACGGGCTGCGCCGCGGCAATCCGTTCGAGCTGCGTCCGTTCGCCCTCGTGCGCGGGTCGCGTGGCGCGGACGGCGAGATCCGCTACGGCGCCACCGCCGGGCTCGACGCCCGCTTGCACGTGACCCCGAATGTCACGCTCGACATCACGGTGAACCCCGACTTTGCCCAGGTCGAGGCCGACGAGAATGTGTTGAACCTCACCACGTTCGAGACATTCTTCCCGGAGAAGCGGCCCTTCTTCCTCGACGGGATGGACATGTTTCAGACGCCGCGAATGACGTACTTTCCGACGGCGCGGAGACTGTTCTACACGCGTCGCATCGGCGCGGTGCCGAGAAAGCCAGGCGTTCTCGATCAGGCACCCGAGTCCGAGCGCGTCGTGTCGATCCCGGAGCCGGCCACGATCTACGGAGCGGCAAAGCTGCGCGGCACCCTCGGCACCCGCCTGAACTGGAGCTTGCTGTCGGCGTTCACCGGCCAGAACGACGTCCACGTCGAGCGAGCTGATCGCACCCGGCGCGACGCGCTGGCCGCGCCACCCAGCTGGTTCCATGTCGCCCGCGTGCGCGCAGCGCTGGGTGAGCGGGCACAGCTGGGCCTGCTTGCCACCGCGACCCAGCGGTTCGAGCCCACCGAGGACTACCCGCGTGTGGCGGTTCCGGACGGTGCGCCGGCGATGCAGCTGTGCCCAAGTGGCGAGCTCCTCGCCGCGCGCGCGCGCTGCTTCCACGACAGCTACGTCGTGTCGGCTGACGGCTACTGGCGTTCGGGCTCGGGGGACTACGTGGTGAGCGGGCAGGCCGTGGTGAGCGCCATCAAACACGGCCCCTCGCGCACCCTGCTGGACGGCACGGTCATCTCGTCGGGCGATGTCGGCGCGGGAGGCACGGTGTTCGCCGCCAAGGAGGGCGGCCACTGGCTGGGCTCCATCGAGGCCGAGGTGGCTGGGCGACGGCTCGACTTCAACGACCTGGGCTTCATGTTGCGCCAGAATCACCTGCGGCTGCTGCCAACCGTCGAGTACCGGGCGGTTGAGCCGTTTGGCCCGGTCGCCGAGGCGAGAGTACGGCTCTCGACGTCCTTCCGCAACACTGTCGACGGGTTGAATCTATTTCGCGGTTATTACGCCTTCACCGAGTGGCAACTCAAGAGCTCGTGGAGGGTCAGTACCATGTTGTACTATTTTGGCAGTCGGTTCGATGATCGCGAGATCGGAGACGGCACCGCCGTCGAGCGCGCGGCCAGTGTCGGCTGGGACCTGTCCATCAAGAGCGATCCAGGCCGACGGATCTCGGGCTCATTCTCGAGCGCGAGCATGATCCGGAACGACGGCCACAATCTCAGCTATAGCGGGCAGCTTGGCTTTCACGTGCTGCCACAGCTTGAGTTGCAGCTCTTGCCACAGGCCACTTTCACGACCGGCGAGGTGCGCTACATTGAAGCCGGCCCTCAGGCGGGCGGGTATCTGTTGGGTCGGCTCGACGCGCGCAGTATCGGGGCCACGCTGCGCGCCAACTACACGCTGACGACCCGCCTCACCCTGCAGCTCTTCATGCAGGCACTGCTGATCGCGAGGCATTATCACGACTTCGCCTTGTATCTGCCCAGCCGTGCGCGGTCGATCATCCGGCTGGCCGATCTGACGCAAGCGGCGGCACCCGCCTACAACCCCGACAGCCAGTTCGCGACGCTTGACGTCAATGCCGTCCTCCGCTGGGAGTTTCTGCCCGGCTCCACGATGTTCCTGGTCTACACGCGCTCGCAAGCGCCCGCGCGAGTGCTCGCGGCGGGCGAGCGGGCGGAGCTCGACCTGGGCGCGCTGCGCGACGGCCGGGCCGCGGATGCGCTATGGCTCAAGATCTCCTACTGGTGGAACTGACGAGTTGAGGACCAGGACCTAATACGAGGAAAGTGCATGGCGACGACATCAACCAACCCTGGAGTTACCTTCACCCATCCCCCGGGCGAGCACGTCACAGTCCGCGGCAAGCGCCTGTGGGTTGAGCAGCACGGCAGCGGCAAGCCCGTGGTCCTCCTGGCAGGTCTCGGCCCGGCCGGCTCGCACGTCGTTTTCCACCCGCACTTCGATCCGCTCGCCGCCGACCACCACGTCATCTACGTCGATCTTCATGGGCGCGGCCGGTCCGACATGCCCAAGGACTTGCGAGAGATCACATTCGCCGACGACGTCGCCGACGTCGCGGCCTTGCTGCAGCAGCTCGAACTCGGACCGGTGCACCTATACGGATTCTCCTACGGTGGTCTGCTATCGCAAGCGCTGGCGCTCGAGCACACCGCGCTGGTCAAGAGCGTGGTGCTCGCCAACAGCCTGTTCAGCCCGGAGATGTGGCAGCTCAACCACATCAACATCAACCGCGAGATCGCCAATCAGTGCCCGGAGGTGTGGGGGGAGATCCAGCGCCTGCGCAGCGAAGGCGTGCGGTCGACCGACCCGCGGATGGTGCCACTCTTCGCCGGCGCGGCGCGGCTGGTGCGGTTCTTCAACCCGGATAACGCACGGCTCGTCGCGACGGAGCCGGGCGCGCGCAACGTCGCGCTCTACCCGGTGTTCTGCGGCGAGGACGTCGACTTCGCCATCGGCGGACAGATCCCGGCCGTTCCGGATTTTCGCTCGCGGCTGCGCGAGCTCGCCGTGCCCCTGATGGTGCTGGCGGGCCTCTTCGACCGGGCGCTCTATCCTGCGCTGCAGCGCGAGTTCCTCGCCCATGCCAAGAACGCCGAGCTTCATGTGCTCGAGCGCAGCGGCTCGTTCTCCCACGTCGAGGAGCCCGAGGAGGTGCTTCGGATCGTGCGCGCGTTCTGGGCGCGCGTGGCATGAGTGAGTCGAGTTCTCCCTCGCACTCTCGTGGAGGTATTCATGAATGAGGCATCGCAGGCATCGGATGCAGCGCGGACCACGGGTGGGCCATTTCCCAAGGTCCCTATCCTTCCAGTAGATGTCTCCGAGCGGGTGGTCCTGGTGGACGCGCTGCGCGGCTTCGCGCTATGCGGCGTCTTCATCTCCAACAGCCTGGCTTGGTTTAGTGGACGCAACTTCCTGCCGCGTGAGCAGGCCCAGGCACTGGCGGCACCTCCGCTCGAGGCCGCCACGCAGGCTGTCTACGACCTCCTCGTAAGCCAGAAGTTCTTCACCCTCTTCGCCTTCCTCTTCGGGCTGGGCTTCTCCATCCAGCTCGCGCGCGCCGAGGCCCGGGGGCAGCGCATCGTCCCGCTGTACTCGCGGCGGCTGCTGGCACTGCTGGCCATCGGTCTGATGCACATCTTCGGTGTATGGGTGGGTGACGCCCTCTCCGTCTATGCGCTGGCGGGCTTCGCGCTGCTGCTCTTCCGGCAGCGCTCGGACCGAACGGTGCTCGCCTGGGTGCTGGTGCTGCTCGTGGCAGTGCCGCTGGTGGTGTCCGCCCTCCGGCACTTCGGCCCCATCCTGCTGTACGGCGCAGAGGCCGCGGCCGAGGCGGCGAAGGCCCGTGAGGCGCACGTCGCGCAGCTGCGCGCCCGGTTCCTGGAGGGGCTCTCCAGCACCTCCTTCTGGACGTCGCAGAAGGAGAACGCGCGCTTCTTCCTCACGGCGATGCTCCTGCAGGTCAACCGCCTCCTCTGGGTGGTGGAAAGCCTGGGCCGCTTCCTGCTGGGCCTCCTCGCGGGGCGTCACCTGCTGCTGCAGGACGTGGAGCGCAACCGCCCTTGGCACCGGCGGCTGCTCGTCTGGGGGCTGCTCCTAGGCGTGCTGGGCCATGGTACGTCGCTCGTGGTGCAGCGCCTGGGCACCGCGGGGCTGGTGGACCCGGCGAAAGACGACTGGATGGTCGTGCTGCCTGCCATCCAGGAGGTAGGCTACGTGGGACTGGCTGCGGTGTACGTGGCCGCCTTCGCCCTGCTCTTCCAGCGCGGGCGGTGGCGCAGGTGGATGCAGGTGCTGGCCCCCGTGGGCCGCATGGCGCTCACCAACTACCTGCTGGAGTCGGTGGTGAGCATCTGCCTCTACGACGGTTGGGGGCTGGGCCTCGTGGGCCGGCTGCCGCCGTCGCACTGTGTGGCGCTCACGCTGGCCGTCTTCGCGCTCCAAGTGCCCTTCAGCCACTGGTGGCTGTCGCGCTTCCGCTTCGGCCCCGCCGAGTGGCTGTGGCGCACGCTCACCTACGGCCGGCTGCAGCCCATGCGCCTGGTCCGCGGGGGCGCTGCGGAGCCGGCGGTGCGCTGAGGAAGGTCTCGCCCAGCTCGGTCTTCAGCGTCCCGAACCAGCGCGGCGGCCTTCGTGATCGCCGATCGCCTCGTCCACGAGCGCCTGCTCATCCGGATTGTCGGTAAGTCACGTCGGTCGGACCAGGAATCCTCGCAGGGTCCACACGAGCTGCTGGAGCTGGGTGAGCGCGCCGAGTGACTCCGGGAGGGACACTCCGGCCGGAAGGTGACCGGTGTGCCGAAGCTGCTCTGCGAGCTCGTCGAGGATGGGCATGGGGGGCGAGGGGCTGAATGTAGCCGAGGGCATGGCCGGGCCGGGCCTCCATGTGAGAGACACCCGCGGTCCCATGCGGCACAATCCGGAGGATGGGACAAGCGCCATGCGCCTGCTGATCGCCAGCGTCCTGCTGCTCGCCGCCCCGCCAGCCCCGGCCGCCGAGGTGACGGGCTACGTGGAGAGCCGCTCTCAATACACGCGCTCGCACGTGCACGGCCTGCTCCCCACGGACACCCAGCCCGAGGTGCAGCAGCTCCTGGAGCTCAACACGCAGCCCCGCCATGAGTACCGGCCTGGCGGCTTCGTCGCGGCCGACCTGTCCCTCTTCCTCCGGGGGGCGTGGCGCTACCGGGGTCTGGACGAGGAGGGGCGCGAGGTCGGCGTGCCCGTGCGCCAGGACTTCGCGGCTCGCCCCTTCGTGTCGCTCAGCGAGGTGTACGTGAGCCACGAGGTGGTGCCCGCGCTCCACTTGCTGGCCGGGAGGAAGCGCATCCTCTGGGGCACGGGCTGGGCCTACAACCCGACGGATCTGCTCAACCCGCCCAAGGATCCGACGGATCCCAGCTCGCAGCGCGTGGGCGCGTACATGGTGCGCGTGGAGGTGCCGCTGGAGAAGTACACCTTCACGCTGGTGGCCAGCCCCGCGGTGCTGGCGCAGGAGAGCGGGCTGCCTCGCGCGCTCCTCATCCACCCGGCGTGGAACGCGCGGGACAACGAGGCGCACTACCTGCTGGCGGCGCGCGCCTACGCCCTGGTGGCGGACGCGGACCTCAACCTCATGCTCTTCCACTCCAACCTCTACGGCGATGCCTTCGAGGACAAGACGCGCCTGGGGTTCTCCTTCTCGCGCTACTTCTTCGACGACTACGAGCTGCACGCGGAGGCGCTGGTGGGCAGGGGCTCGGCGCGCACCTACGCCACCCCGGGGTGCCTGGACAGCCGGGAGGCCGCCGTGGACTGCTTCATGCGCGGCGAGCCGCTGATCTCCCAGCGGCGGCTGGACGAGCGGAGGCTGCGCCCGCAGCTCCTCCTGGGCACCCGCTACATGTTCTCCGACGAGTCGCTGCTGTCCGTGGAGTACCTGTACCAGGCGGACGGGCTGAAGCGCTCCGAGTTCCAGGAGATCGTCAATGGCCTGTCGCTGCTGCCCGTGGCGCGCGAGCTCGGGGTGGACGCCTCCCGGATCCTGGAGCAGCTCCTGGGCGGGACGGACGAGGGGCTGCCGCGGCGGTTCCGCTTCCTGCCGATCGCCCGGCACTACGCCTTCGTCACCTTCCAGAAGCCGAAGCTCCGCGACGACTTCACGGTGGGCGCGACGCTGATCGCCAACCTGCAGGATCTGTCCGGGCTGCTGGCCCCGAGCGTGACGTGGTCCACCACCGAGTGGATGACGCTCACCCTGTCCGGCTTCGTGCCCTTCTCCGGGCCCTCGTCGCTCGCCGCCACCGTGCCGGGGACAGGCGAGCAGGTGAGCGAGTACGAGCTGCTCCCCACCTCCTACCGCCTCCTGCTCCAGGCCCGCCTCTTCTACTGAGAACGCACCATGTCGCCTCGAAACCTCATCGAGCTGAAGGGCATCACCAAGGACTACGTGCTGGGCAAGGCGAAGGTGAGCGCGCTGCGCGGGGTGGACCTGGGCGTGAGCGCCGGCGAGTTCACCGTGGTGACAGGGCCCTCTGGCAGCGGGAAGACGACGCTGCTCAACATCATCGGCTGCCTGGATCGCGCCACGAGCGGCTCCTACCAGCTCGAGGGCGAGGAGGTGGGGGATCGAGACTTCGACGCGCTGGCCGAGGTGCGCAACCGGAAGATCGGCTTCATCTTCCAGAGCTTCAACCTCATCCCCGTGCTGGACGTGGCGGAGAACATCGAGTTCCCCTGCGTGGTGCGCAAGGACGGCGAGGGCAGGGCGGCGCTGCGCAAGCGCGTGGAGGCGCTCGCGGACGCGGTGGGCCTGCTGCCCTATCTGCGCCACCGGCCGGAGGAGCTGTCCGGCGGCCAGCGCCAGCGCGTGGCCATCGCCCGGGCCCTCATCACCCAGCCTCGGCTGGTGCTGGCCGACGAGCCCACCGCCAACCTGGACTCGGCCACCAGCGAGCAGATCATCGACCTGATGCTGGAGCTCAACCGGGGGAAGGGCGTCACCTTCCTCTTCTCCACGCATGATCCGCGGGTGGTCTCCCACGCGCGGCGGGCCCTCCACATCCAGGATGGGCGGATGCTGCCGGGCGAGCTGCAGCTCGGGGTCTCCTGAGCGGAGGCCTCCGCGTCTACTCCGGGAAGTGCAGCACGAGCCCGTTGTCACCCACCGCCCAGATGTTGCTGGGAGCGGTGGCCGCGATGTCTCGGAGGGGATGGGGCGCGTCATGGGGAGCGGGAGTGATCCAGCCCCCGGGGGTGAGCCTGCGGACGACGCCGTCCGCGTCGGTGGTGTAGATGGACGAGGGATCCAGCACCACCACGCTGGTGAAGTCGACGGTGGGGCTGTCCTCGGGGGGCGGCACGCGCGTCCACGTCGTCTGCCCGTCCCACTGCATGACCAGGCCATCGTCTCCGACCGCATAGGAGAACGTGGGGCTCCCCATCCACACCCCGCGCAGGCCGCCGTCATAGGGGGAAGGCGTGTCCCGCAGCGTGTGGCGGGTGACGTCGGTGCCCGTCCCCGGATAGCTGGTGGCGTGCGGCCTCGAGGTGGTCTCTTCCGTGTACCCCACGCCCAGCAGGTACGTGGGGTCCAGCGCATGCAGGCTGGTATAGGACTCGGGACCGAGGTTGAACTGCTCGAGGGCGGCGGCTGGCGGTTCCCAGGTGGACAGCCGCCCCGCGGTGTTCACCACGTAGAGCATCGTCGCGGGGGGGAAGCCGATGATGCCGGTGACGGAAGCCGTCGCGGGGGGGACGAGCTCCGGCTGGTTGACGCAGCTCGTGCCATCGTGCCGGGCGAGCGGTCCGCCGGCTCCCCCCAGGAAGACGACGCCATCGGTGGGGCGTACCCAGGCGACGGTCCAGTCGTGGGAGCCGCAGCTGCCGTCCAGGCTCCTGAAGGGCTCGCCCGCGGCTTCGCGGACCGCGAGCGCGCCGTCATCCCCCGCCACCCACACGGGGAACCCGTTTGCGCCCAGCGCCACCGTCTTCCACTGGCGGTCGTTGGTGAGGGCTTCATCGTCCAGCGCTCTCCACCCCTTGCCCTGGCAGACGTCGCCCTCGTCCGAGGCGCTGTCACAGGTATTGTCCCGGCCGTCGCAGAGCTCGGCCTGGCCACGCCGGTTGTGCTTGTCCAGATCATCGCAGTCGAGCTGGTTGGCCACCGCGCCGGGGAGCGTCTCGCCGGGGCACACGGAGCCCGAGCTGGCGGCGAGCTCATCCCCCGCGCCGTCGCCGTCGCTGTCCGGGAAGACAGCGACCTTGGGGGGAGCGGCGCACTCCACGTCAGTGCGGCTGGCGTTGCAGACGTACTGCCCACCGGGACAGGCATCGGCGCAGGCGGTCCCCTTCAAGGGGAAGTCCTCGTCCTCGGGACCGTCGCAGTCGTTGTCCAGGCCATCACATGCTTCCGGGGTGCCGGGGTTGACGTTCGCGCGCGCGTCATCGCAGTCCGTGCCGCCCTTCGCGGTGGGGATGTAGCCATCATCGTCCGTGTCCGTCGCGTTCAGGGTGACGTCGAGCTGCTCGACGCGCGGCTCCCGGAGCTCGACGGCACGCACCTCTTGAGACACCACCGGGCCTTCGCAGGTCTGCTCATGCGCGGTGGTGGAGAGCTCGAGCTTGTGGCTCCAGCCCTTCCCGCGGAAGACGGCCAGGCGCACCGTCGAGGGCCCCCGCGCGAGAACCGGAAGCGAGGTGGAGGTTTCTCGCGCCGGGGACTCTGCGTCCCGGGCCAGCACGGTGATGCAGCCGGCCTTGAACTGATAGGTGACGTCCACCCGGACAGCGGCCTCGTCGGCATCCGGCAGGCAGCCGCTTCCAAGCAACAGAACAGCCAGCGAGAGCGGAGAGGGTCGAGGCATACGGGCCGCATTGTAGCTCCGGCCCTTCTCCGGATCCGCTGGCCGCCGCATTTTTCCAGGGAGGGGGGTCTGACATGCCGCGGGGGCTCCGCGTGAGGCGCGGATCCGCCCTGGCAGGGCCCCATTTTTTGTCAGACCTCCCACGTATCTCTGTGCCCGTTCAGCCGCTTTCAAACGAGGGGAACGATGAGCACGGATTTGATCGACAACCGCGTCGAGGTCGTCTTCAGCTTTGACACCACGGGGAGCATGTACCCGTGTCTGGCGCAGGTGCGGAAGAAGCTGGGCAACACGGTCTCCCGACTCATGAAGGAGATCCCTGGCATCCGCATCGGGATCATCGCGCATGGCGACTACTGTGACGAGGGCTCCACCTATGTCACCAAGAGCCTCGATCTGACGGACGACAAGGACGCCATCGTGCGCTTCGTGGACCGGGTGGAGGCGACGGGCGGTGGCGACGCGCCCGAGTGCTATGAGCTGGTGCTGCACCAGGCACAGAAGCTGTCCTGGACGGCCGGGTACACGAAGGCGTTCGTGCTCATCGGCGATGACGTGCCGCACGGGCCGAGCCAGAACCCGCGCAAGCTGGACTGGCGCGCGGAGGTGGACGCGCTGGGGCGGATGGGCGTCCCGGTGTACGGCGTGCAGGCGCTCAACCGCCGCCACGCGACGGCCTTCTACAAGGAGCTGGCGCAGAAGTCGGGCGGCTTCCACCTGAGCCTGGATCAGTTCGCGTACATCACGGATACGCTGCTGGCCATCTGCTACAAGCAGTCAGGGGACATGAAGCTCCAGGCGTACGAGGCGGAGGTGGCCAAGGAGGGCCGCCTGAGCCGTGGCCTGAACTCCATGTTCAACACCATGCTCAAGCGCACGACGCCCTCCGTCTACGCGGACACGGACCTGCGCGCCGTGACGCCGGGCCGCTTCCAGTTCCTGGAGGTGGACGCGGACATCCCCATCAAGAACTTCGTCACGGAGAACGGCCTCAAGTTCAAGGCGGGCCGCGGCTTCTACGAGTTCACCAAGACGGAGACCATCCAGGGCCGCAAGGAGATCGTCCTGATGGATCGCAAGACGGGCGATCTCTTCAGCGGCGATGGCGCGCGCGAGCTGCTCGGGCTGCCGCCGGGAGAGACGGTGCGCATCCGCCCCACCAGCCTGGAGAAGTACGTCGTCTTCGTCCAGAGCACCTCGAACAACCGCAAGCTGATGGGCGGCTCCCGCTTCCTCTATGAGGTGGAAGACTGGGACGGCGCGCGGGCCTGAGCACTGCCAGCGAACATCCGCCGGAAGGTGCGGTACAGGGGGGGAAGGCTCGGTTACTCTCGCCGCTTCCGTTCCGTTGGAGGGAGGAGCTCCGTGCCCCAGTACGACTTCGATCTGTTCACCATCGGTGCGGGCTCGGGGGGCGTGGCCTGCAGCCGCCGGGCCGGCTCCCATGGCGCTCGGGTGGCCATCTGCGAGGAGGATCGGGTGGGCGGCACCTGCGTCCTCCGAGGCTGCGTCCCGAAGAAGCTGCTCGTCTACGGCGCTCACTTCCGCCACGACTTCGAGGACTCGGCCGGCTTTGGCTGGTCCGTCCCGGAGCCGACCTTCGACTGGAAGAAGCTGCAGGCCGCCAAGGACAAGGAGCTGGACCGCCTCAATGGCGTGTACAAGCGGCTGCTCCGGGACTCGGGCGTGCAGCTCATCGAGGGCCGCGGCCGGGTGGTGGATCCCCACACGGTGGAGGTGGCTGGCCAGCGCTACACCGCGGCGCGGATCCTCGTCGCCACGGGCTCCCACCCGTTCCTGCCCGAGATGCCGGGCATCGAGTACGCCATCACCTCGGACGGCGCGCTGAGCCTCAAGGAGCTGCCCCGCCGGGTGATCATCGTCGGCGGCGGCTACATCGCCGTGGAGTTCGCGGGCATCTTCAACGCGCTGGGCGTACAGGTGACCCTGCTCATCCGGGGCGACACGGTGCTGCGCGGCTTCGATGATGACGTGCGCTCGTTCCTCACCCAGGAGATGCGCAAGAAGGGCATCGACATCCGCTCCGAGGTGTTCGTGCGCGACATCGAGAAGCGGGCGGACGGCACCCGGAGCGTGCTGAGCAAGATGGGCGACACGCTCGAGGCGGAGGCGGTGCTGTTCGCCACCGGGCGTATCCCCAACACCCGAGGGCTCGGGCTGGAGGAGGTGGGGGTGAAGCTGGACGCGCGGGGAGCGGTGGTGGTGGACGCGGGGTCTCGCTCCTCCGTGGAGAGCCTCTACGCGGTGGGGGATGTGACGGACCGGCTCAACCTCACGCCGGTGGCCATCGCCGAGGGGCGGGCGCTGGCGGAGACGCTCTTCCACGACAACCCCCTGCAGCTGGATCACTCCGGGGTGCCGTCGGCGGTGTTCAGCCAGCCGCCGGTGGCCACGGTGGGGCTCTCCGAGCTCCAGGCGCGCGAGCTGCACGGCGCGCTGGACGTGTACGTGTCCAGCTTCCGGCCCATGAAGTTCACCCTGGGCGGCCGGGACGAGCGGGCGATGATGAAGGTCATCGTCGAGCGCGGCACCGGGCGGGTGCTGGGCTTCCACATGGTGGGGGTGGACGCGCCGGAGATCGTCCAGGGGCTGGCCGTGGCGCTCAAGTGCGGCGTCACCAAGCAGCAGCTCGACTCCACGGTGGGCATCCACCCCACGGCGGCCGAGGAGTTCGTCACCCTGCGTGACAAGCGCCCAGACCCCAAGGAGCAGGCGGCCGAGGAGCTCGGCCATGAGGCCGCGAAGAAGTGAGCCACGGGGACGGGAGGCTGGTAGGGTTCACGCCTGATCCAACCTGCTTCTCCCGAGGGTGACTCCATGGTCTCCGCCATCTTCAACCCGGCGCGCTGGAAGGCCGTCGACGGCTTCAACTTCAAGGACATCACGTTCCACCGGGCGGTGGAGCAAGGTACGGTGCGCATCGCCTTCAACCGGCCCGAGGTGCGCAACGCGTTCCGGCCGCGCACGGTGGACGAGCTGTCCACGGCGCTGGATGCCACCCGCTTCATGACGGACGTGGGCTGCGTGCTCATCACCGGCAATGGCCCCTCTCCCAAGGATGGCGGGTGGGCGTTCTGCTCCGGTGGGGACCAGCGCATCCGCGGCAAGGACGGCTACAAGTACGAGGGCGACGAGGGGAAGATGGATCCCGCGCGCCTGGGGCGCCTGCACATCCTCGAGGTGCAGCGGCAGATCCGCTTCCTGCCCAAGGCCGTCATCGCCGTGGTGCCGGGCTGGGCGGTGGGGGGCGGGCACAGCCTGCACGTGGTGTGCGACATGACCATCGCCAGCAAGGAGCACGCGATCTTCAAGCAGACGGACGCGGACGTGGCCAGCTTCGACAGCGGCTACGGCTCGGCGTTGCTGGCCCGGCAGGTGGGCCAGAAGCGCGCCCGGGAGATCTTCTTCATCGGCCGCAACCACACCGCGGAGGAGGCCTTCCAGATGGGCATGGTCAACGCCGTCGTCCCGCACGCGCAGCTGGAGGAGTTCGCGCTGGACTGGGCGGCCGAGATCAACACCAAGAGCCCCACGGCCATCAAGATGCTCAAGTACGCCTTCAACCTCCCGGACGACGGGATGGTGGGCCAGCAGCTCTTCGCCGGCGAGGCCACGCGCCTGGCCTATGGCACCGAGGAGGCCCAGGAGGGCCGCGACGCCTTCGTCCAGAAGCGCAAGCGCAACTTCTCGCGCTTCCCCTGGACGTATTGATCCGCGGCCAGGCATTCCGTTCAGTGGGCGCCGTCGGGTGATTGTCACCCACGCGCGCTCGTGAGAGGGTTCCCGAGCCATGCTCATTCCCTTGCTCCTCGTCCTGGCCACGACGCCCCCCCCTCCACCCGCGCTCTCGAAGGTGGATCCGGTCTACCACGCCTTCGCTGAAGAGCTGGAGCGCGGCATCACCGCCCGGGAGGGCGGCGCGATCGATGATCATGTCGACGCCGATCGGCTCTTCGCGCGCACCACCCAGGGCATCACCGCGCCCAAGAAGTTCGAGGAAGGCTTCAAGAAGGGGCTGCGCGAGCGGGGCCTGCAGTTCGGCAAGCAGCTCGTCGGCTCCATGGACGACAGCTCCAGCTTCCGCCTCCTCAGGGTCCGCACGGTGCCGGGCGCTACCCGCGCCCTCTTCCGCTCCGCCTCGGACTCCGGGCTGAACTACTTCGACTTCGATCTGGCGCGCACCCAGACGGGCGAGGTCGTCATCGTCGACATCTACCCCTACATCTCGGGGGAGTACCTGAGCGAGACGATGCGCCGGGTGTACCTGGCGAGCATGGCCGATCTCGAGCAGGGGCTGCTCGACAAGCTGATGGGCAAGGAGCAGGAGTTCCTCAAGGACCTGCCCAAGATGCAGGAGATGATGCGCCTGATCCAGGAGAAGAAGTTCCCGGAGGCGCTCGCTGCCTATGGGAAGATGGCGCCCTCCGTCCGCAAGCAGAAGCAGATCCTGCTGATGCGGAGGATCGCCGCGGAGCAGGTGGGCGAGGCCGAGTACCAGAAGGCCATCACCGAGATCGAGCAGGCCTTCCCCGGGGATCCCGCGCTGGACCTGGTCTCCATTGACGGCCACATCCTGCGCAAGGACTACGCCGCGGCGCTGCGCTCCATCGACCGGCTGGACAAGCGGGTGAAGGATCCCTACCTGCAGTTCCTGCGCGGCAGCGTGGTGCTGGGCAAGGGGGACGTGCCGGAGGCGCAGAAGTACTTCCAGGCGGCCATCCACGAGGACGTCACCCTCACGGACGCCTGGTGGGCGCTGATCGGCCTGTCGCTCCAGGAGAAGCAGTACGCGGAGACGGCCCGCCTGCTCACCGCCATCGAGCGCGAGGTGGGGGTGGAGCTCGCCGACCTCCGGGGCATCGAGCAGTACGAGGGCTTCGTGAAGTCGGCCGAGGGCAAGGCCTGGCTCAAGAAGCGCACCCCGAAGAAGTAGTCACGGGGCGCGGCTATCGAGGCTCGGCGCTCGGCTTGTACATGGCGGCCGTGCGCTGGGCCAGGAAGCCGCGCGGCAGCAGCCTCGCCACCAGGGCCAGCGCCTGGTTGAGCGGCCCGGGGACACAGAGCTCCTTGCGGTGGAGGAAGGCCCGCAGCGCGTGCGCGGCGGATTGCTCGGCGCTCATCACCCCCATGTCGCCCGCCTTGAAGCGCTTGGAGAGGCCGGACTTGTCCAGCAGCTCCGTGGAGATGCCGCCCGGCGCGAAGACGGTGACGGACACGCCCTGGGGCCGCAGCTCCTGCCCCAGCGCCTGGCCATAGCTGAGGATGAAGGCCTTGGTGCCGCTGTAGGCCGCCTGGTACGGCACCGGGATGAACGCCGCCACGCTGGAGACGAACAGCAGCCCGCCCTCCGTCCTTCGCTCGATGAAGTGGCGCGCGAAGAGCGTGGACAGGCGCACCATGCTGGTCACGTTGGTGTTCAGCATGGCATGGAGTTCGCCCCAGTCCTGCTTCAAGGCCTCGCCCCAGTACGTCACGCCGGCGTTGAGGGCGGCGCCGTGGAGCTCCCGCTCCCGCGTGGCCTCCACGAAGACGCGCTCCACCTCCTCAGTGCGCGACAGGTCGGCCACGATGCAGGCGGCCTGCACGCCGTAGCGCGAGCGCAGCTCATCACACAGAGCCTCCAGCCGATCGCGCCGCCGCGCCACCACGAGCACGTTGCCGCCATGGTCTCTCGCGATGGCGCGGGCGAGCTCCACGCCCAGCCCCGAAGAGGCCCCCGTGACGAGGGTCCACCGCCCCCGCAACTCCAGCGTCCGATTCATGCCGCGCACCCTACCTGTGAACACCGGGGATGGGGAGGGTTCCCGTGCACCGCGGGGGGGCGTGGACGAGGGGTGGGCGCTCAGCGCAGGACGCTCACGTGGGTGGACGGCGTGCGGTGCTCCGCGGCGCGCTCCACCACGCGCCCCAGGCGCAGCAGCAGGTGCTCCTCGTAGGGCCGCCCCGTGAGGTGCACGCCCACCGGCAGGCCCTCGCCGTCGAAGCCCGCCGGGACGGACAGCGCGGGGAAGCCCGTCAGGTTGGCCAGGCGGACGAAGCGCATCAGCGCGTCCACCACGGGCAGGTTCGACTCCCCATCCGGCAGCGTCGCCTCCGGGATCGCCGGGGCCGTGGTGGCCGTCGTCGGCGTGATGATGACGTCCACGTCCGCCATGAGCGCCACCAGCTCGCGCGTCAGCCGGTGCCGGTGCCGCAGCGCGTGCACCAGGTCCGTCGCCCGGAAGTGCCGGCCGATGGCGAGGTTGGTGCGCGAGTCGAGGGCGAAGTCCGAGGAGCGCTCCCGCACGTGCGGCAGCATCGCCTCCGCCATCTCGCTCAGGATGATGCAGCTGTGCGTCCACAGCACGGTGTTCAGGTCGGGCGGCGGGAGCTCCACCACCGTGGCTCCCGCGTCGGTGAGCGCCTTCACGGCCTCCTTGCAACGCGCCACCACGTCGGCGTCGGCGTCCTCGAAGTAGGGCCAGCAGATGCCGAGCCGCACGCCCGCCAGCCCGGCGCTCTCGTAGCCCGAGAGGTGATGCGGCGGCTGCGCCTGCGCCGCGAAGTCACGCCCATCGGGCCCGGCCAGCAGCGCGTACATCGCGGCGACGTCGTCCACGGTGAGGCCCATGGGCCCCACGTGCCCCACGTTCCAGCACAGCGGCGGTACGCCCGTCTCGGGGATGCGGCCCCAGGTGGCCTTGAGGCCGACGATGCCGCACAGGGCCGCGGGGATGCGGATGGAGCCGCCGCCGTCAGCACCCATGCTCAAGGGGCACAGGCCGGCGGCCACGGCGGCGCCCGAGGCGCTCGAGCTGCCACCGGTGATGCGGCCCGGGTTCCACGGGTTGCGCGCGGCGCCGTGGTGCGGGTTCAACCCGATGGGGTTGATGCCAATCTCGTTCATGTTGGCTTTGCCGAGGATGATGGCGCCGGCGGCCTTGAGGCGCGCGGCCACCGTCGAGTCCTCCGTGGCCACCTGGGTGCGGAACTTCGTGCCCAGCGTCGTGGGAAAGCCCGCCAGGTCCACCTCGTCCTTCAGGACCACGGGGACGCCGTCGAGCACGCTCAGGGGCTTGCCCGCGCGCAGCCGCTCGCCCGCCGCCTCCGCGGCCCGCAGCACCTCCTCGGGCTTGCGCGAGACGAAGAGGCCCAGGCGCTGCTTGCCGCTGTCCAGCCGCTCGATGGCCTCATGGATCCGCCGCGCCACCGTCACGGGATCCGCCCCGCCCTCGCGGTAGGCGCGCACGTAGGCGGCCACCGTCTCACGCTCCGGCTGCGTGGGTGACGCGGCGACGGCCCTCGCGGCCTGCTCCTGGGGGGATTGGAGCTCGGCCGCGGGCGCGCCGTGCGGCAGCGGGTACTGGAGCGGGGGCGCATCTCCCGCGGGTAGCTCCCGCCAGCGCTCGATGCCGCTGTCCCGCACCAGCTTGTCCAGCAACACGGACCCGATGCCGCTCTCGAGGGTGTTGACGAAGGCCTTGAGCGCCAGGCCCGAGAGACGCGGCGCCTTCACCGGGTTGCGTTGGTAGGTCATGGGTCTCACGGGTCATGCTCGCATTTCTGCTATCGTCGGGTTTTCATATCATGCGTGAAGCGGCGGCAGAGCGCCGCGGCGCTTTCCAACGCTGCGTGAGTTCGGCAATGTCGCGCCGCTCATGAGGGGAGGCTCGTTGCAGTCGATCATTTCCGTGTCCGGCCTGTCGAAGACCTATGCATCGGGTTTCCAGGCGCTGAAGAAGGTCGACCTGGAGATTCGCAAGGGGGAGATCTTCGCCCTCCTGGGCCCGAATGGGGCCGGGAAGACGACGCTGATCAACATCATCTGCGGGATTGTCAACCCGAGCACGGGCGTGGTCCGGGTCGATGGCCACGACATCTCCCGGGACTTTCGCGCGGCCCGATCCAGGATCGGCCTGGTGCCGCAGGAGCTGGCCACCGACATCTTCGAGACCGTCTGGAAGACCGTCACCTTCAGCCGCGGCCTGTTCGGGAAGCCGCCGGACGGGGCCTACGTGGAGAAGGTGCTGAAGGATCTGTCCCTGCTGGACAAGAAGAACAACAAGATCATGACGCTGTCGGGCGGCATGAAGCGCCGGGTGCTGATCGCCAAGGCCCTGTCACACGAGCCGCAGGTCCTGTTCCTGGACGAGCCCACGGCCGGGGTGGACGTCGAGCTGCGGCGGGACATGTGGGAGATGGTCCGAGGCCTCCGGGAGCGCGGGGTGACGATCATCCTGACCACCCACTACATCGAAGAGGCCGAGCAGATGGCCGACCGGATCGGGGTGATCAACAAGGGAGAGATCATCCTGGTGGAGGACAAGGCCGTCCTGATGGAGAAGCTCGGCAAGAAGCAGCTGACCTTGCACCTGCAGAGCCCCCTCAAGCAGCTCCCGCCCGAGCTGGCCGGGCAGCCGCTGGAGCTGTCGGCCGATGGAGAAAAGATGATCTACACCTTTGATGCCCAGAACGAGCAGACGGGGGTGGCCCGCCTGCTGCGGCAGCTCGGCGATCTGGGGATCGAGTTCAAGGACCTGCGGACCTCCCAGAGCTCGCTGGAGGAGATCTTCGTCGCCCTGGTGGGAGCACGGACATGAACACCCACGGCATCCGGGCGCTCTACCTCTTCGAGATGTCGCGCTTCTGGCGCACCCTGTTCCAGAGCATCGCCTCGCCGGTGATCTCTACGTCGCTCTACTTCATCGTGTTCGGCTCGGCGATTGGTTCGCGCATGGCCAGGATCGACGGGATCAGCTACGGCGCCTTCATCGTGCCGGGGCTGACCATGCTGGCCATCCTGACGCAGAGCATCTCCAACGCCTCCTTTGGCATCTACATGCCGAGGTTCTCGGGCACCATCTACGAAGTCCTCTCGGCCCCGATCTCCGCCCTCGAGATCGTCATCGGCTACGTCGGCGCGGCCGCCTCCAAGTCCATCATCCTGGGACTGATCATCCTGGCCACGGCGCGGATCTTCGTTCCCTACGAGATCGCCCACCCCGTGTGGATGGTCGGGTTCCTCGTGCTCACGGCGGTGACCTTCAGCCTCTTCGGCTTCATCATCGGCCTGTGGGCGGACGGGTTCGAGAAGCTGCAGCTCATCCCGATGCTGGTCATCACACCGCTGACCTTCCTGGGCGGCAGCTTCTACTCCATCAACATGCTGCCGCCGCTCTGGCAGAAGATCACCCTGTTCAACCCGGTCGTCTACCTGATCAGCGGCTTCCGCTGGAGCTTCTACGGCGCCGCAGACGTCAGCCTCGGCGTCAGCCTCGGCATGACCCTGGTGTTCCTGATCCTGTGCCTGACGATCGTGGGGTGGATCTTCAAGACGGGGTATCGGCTCAAGGCGTGAGGCTCGAGAGGGGTGCCCATGCGTGAAGCACTGCTCATTGGATGGGTGGCCCTGGTCGCTCCCGCGTGCCGGACCGCGGAGGGGCCCCCGCTGCAGCAGCTGGACGGACCGAGGACAGCGCTCGAGGTCCGGTTCGAGCCACCAGGGGGGACCGTCTTCAAGCTCGAGAGCGACCTGGAGACGGAGAACTGGGACTTCGGCCTTCGCGTGCGTGGCGACACTGGGCGGCTCGAGCGACTTCGGATCGAGCACCTCGCTGCCGGCGCGCTCCGGCACGCGGTGGAGCTCGACCGGACGGCCCTGAGCGCCTATCGCGTCGAGCCCGGCGGCGCCGACCTTCTCCTCAGCCACTTGTACCAGCAGCTCCCAGCGAGGCTCGGGATCGATCGGCTCCGGGTCGTGTTGTTCGACAGTGCGCGGGAGATCGGCCGGGGCGAGGTGCCGCTGACGCGGTACGCGCAGCAGAACCGGTTCCGGCTCCCTATTCGGGGCTGCTGGTTCGTTGCCTCGGGCCACGACTTCGGGATCGAGCACCGCCGCTGGTACAGCCGCGGCCACTTCGCCTGGGACCTGATCCGCGTGGACGGAGAGGGGGAGCCCGGAGCCGGGCCGACTCTCGCGGAGAACCGCAGCTTCGGGCAGCCGGTGGTCGCCCCCGCGGCGGGCACGGTCCTCGAGGTGAAGGATGGCGGCGAGGACCGGGCCCCGGGCGATCCGGGGGCTCGGGACGAAGCCAACTTCGTCCTCATCGACCATGGAGCCGGAGAACACAGCCGCCTGGTCCACCTGAAGAAGGGCTCGATCCGCGTCCGCCCAGGAGAGCACCTCCAGGCGAACCAGCTCCTGGGAGAGGTGGGCAACTCGGGCATGACCGATGGGCCGCACCTCCACGTCGCCTTCGAGACCGAGGTGGCAGACCCCTCGACGGGCGAGCGCGTGCGCGTCCCCCTTCCTGTCCGCTTCAGCGGGTACCGCCTGACGTCGAACCTGGGCACGCGCGTGCCGGTAGACCTGGGGCGTCCGCGCCGCGGCCAGTTCATCTGCGCCGACTGAGCGCCGGCCGGCTCAGCGGCCAGCTCCCCCCAGCTGCCGCAGGACGCGGGCGCGCACCTGCTCCTCGCGCCTGCGCCCCCGCTCCTGGGCCCTGAGCTTCTCCGCCTCGCGCGTCCGTGGCGGTCCATGCGCCTCGAGGGATGAGAAGAGCCGGGTGACGGTCGCGGTGATCTCGTCCACGGCGTGCTCGAAGGCCTTCCGGTTGGCGCGCGAGGGTTCCCGGATCCCGCTCAGCTTGCGGACATATTGCAGGGCGGCGTCGCGAATCTCTTCCTTCGTCGCGGGCGGCTGGAAGTGGTGGAGGAGCTTGATGTTGCGGCACATGCCCCGAGCATAGCTCAGACTGCTCAGGGTCCTTCGTCGGGTTCCCGGCACCGCGCTGCCCCCGGGGGCCATGGCCGGACGACACCTCGCTCCACAGTCTGGTGGGTTGAGACATGACAGCTCCGAAGCCCGGGCAGGCCGTCCTCGTGGCGCGCGGCCTCACCAAGGTCTACCGAACGGGCGAGGTGGAGGTGCACGCGCTGAGGAGCGTGGACCTGGACCTGTACTCGGGCGAGTTCATCGTCCTGCTCGGCCCCTCGGGGAGCGGCAAGTCCACGCTCCTCAACATCCTCGGGGGGCTCGATGTGCCCACCCGCGGCGACATCACCTACCGCGATCATGACCTCGCCCGCGCCGACGAGCGCGAGCTCACCCGCTACCGCCGCGAGCACGTGGGCTTCGTCTTCCAGTTCTACAACCTCATCCCCAGCCTCACCGCCCGGGAGAACGTGGCGCTGGTGACGGAGATCGCCGAGCAGCCCATGCGCCCGGAGGAGGCGCTCCAGCTGGTGGGGCTCGGGCAGCGGATGGAGCACTTCCCCTCGCAGCTCTCCGGAGGGGAGCAGCAGCGGGTGGCCATCGCTCGCGCGGTGGCCAAGCGCCCGGATCTGCTCCTGTGCGACGAGCCCACCGGCGCGCTGGACTACGTCACCGGCAAGCTCGTCCTCGATACTCTCTTGCGCGTCAACGTCGAGCTGGGCACCACCACCGTCGTCATCACCCACAACGCGGCCATCGCGGGCATGGCGGACCGGGTCATCCGCATCGCGGACGGGCGCATCGTCCGGATCGAGTCCAACCCGCACAAGCTGAAGCCCGAGGAGCTGAGCTGGTGAGGATGCTCGAGCGCAAGCTGGTGCGCGATCTGGCGCGCATGAAGGGGCAGGCCCTGAGCATCGGGCTGGTGGTGGCCTGCGGCGTGGCCCTCTTCGTCGCCTCGCTCAGCACGTATGGCTCCCTGCGCGAGAACCGGCGTGCCCATGACGCGCGGACCCGCTTCGCGGACGTGTTCGCCTCGCTCAAGCGCGCCCCCGAGCCGCTCGCGCGCCGCATCGCCGGGCTGCCCGGGGTGGCCACCGTGGAGACGCGCATCGTCCAGGATGTCATCCTGGACATGGAGGAGCTGCCCGAGCCCGCGGTGGGCCGGTTCGTCTCCATCCCCGCGGGGCGCCAGCCGCTCCTCAACCGCCTCCACGTGCGCAGCGGCCGGCTCCCCGAGCCCGGACGGAGTGACGAGGTGCTGGTGAACGAGTCCTTCGCCACCTGGCATGGGCTCGGTCCCGGGGACTCCCTGGTGGCCCTCCTCAATGGCCGGCGGCAGCGGCTGCGCGTCGTGGGCGTGGCGCTCTCGCCCGAGTACATCGTCGCGCTCCGCCCGGGCTCCTTCCTCCCCGACGACGCGCACTTCGGGGTGATGTGGATGGAGCGCGAGGCGCTGGCCGCCGTCTTCGACATGAAGGGCAGCTTCAATGACGTGGTGCTGGCGCTCTCCTCGGGAGCCTCGGAGCCCGAGGTGCTGCGGCGGCTCGACGCGCTCCTGGCCCCGTATGGTGGGCGGGGGGCCTATGGGCGCAAGGAGCAGCCCTCGTACCGCTACGTGGAGGACGAGCTGGAGGAGCTGCGCGTCGAGGCCACCGTCCTCCCCGTCATCTTCCTCGCGGTGGCCGCCTTCCTCCTCCACATCGTGGTGGGCCGGCTCGTCCACACCGAGCGCACGCGCATCGGGACGCTCAAGGCGCTCGGGTATGGCAGCGTCCGGGTGGGGCTGCACTACCTGGAGTGGATGGGTGTCATCACCCTGGCTGGCGCGCTCGTGGGCATCGCCGTGGGCGTGGTGCTGGGGCGGGCC
This sequence comes from Myxococcaceae bacterium, assembly GCA_016926755.1. Taxonomy (GTDB): domain Bacteria; phylum Myxococcota; class Myxococcia; order Myxococcales; family Myxococcaceae; genus Hyalangium. Next base: position 36,403 of record JAFGNZ010000037.1, read on the forward strand.
TGGGCGGGGATGTACTCGATCTTCTTCCACTTCCCCGAGACGCTCTACCTCCTGCGCCCGTGGATTCCCCTGGCAGCCGTGGGAGGGAGCCTGCTGGCGTCCATGCTGGGAACGCTGGGCGCCGTCCAACGGGTGGTGCGGCTCGCCGCGGCGGAGGCGATGCAGCCTCCCGCGCCGCCCGTCTTCCGGCCCTCCGCGCTGGAGCGCCTGCTGGTGGGGCGGTTGTCCTCGCCGCAGGCGCGCATGGTGGTGCGCAGCGTGGCGCGGCGCCCGCTGCGTTCGGCGCTCTCGGCGCTCGGCGTGGCCGCCGCCACCGCCATCATCCTGGTGGGGGCCTTCTGGAGCGATGCCATTGGCTACCTGCTGGAGGTCCAGTTCTCCCAGGTGCAGCGCGAGGACGTCACCGTCGCCTTCACGGAGCCCGTCTCGGAGCGAGCCGAGCGCGAGCTGCGGCACCTGCCCGGCGTCACGGCGGTGGAGGGGCTGCGCGCCGTCCCCGTGCTGGTGCGCGCGGGCGGCCGCTCCCGCCGGGTGGAGCTGCTCGGCTTGCCCGCGCGCTCGCGGCTGCATCCGCTGTGGGGCTCCGGGCCGCGCCCCATGGAGCTGCCTCCCGAGGGGCTGATGCTCTCCGAGCGTCTGGCGACGCTGCTGGGAGTGCGCGCGGGGGAGCGCGTGCGCGTGCAGGTGCTGGAGGGCGCGTGGCGCGAGGAGTCCATGGAGGTGGCGGGCGTGGTGGACGAGTACGTGGGGCTGTCGGCGTACATGGAGGTGGGGGCGCTCAACCGCCTCATGGCCGAGGGGCCCACCCTCTCCGCGGCCCTGTTGAAGGTGGACCCGCGCCACGAAGCGGAGCTCTACGCGCGCCTGAAGGACACCCCAGCCGTGGGGGTGGTCACCCTCAAGCACGCCATGCTCCGCGTCTTCGACGAGACCTTTGGGCAGGTGCTGCTCGTGTTCAGCGGCCTCCTCACCGCCTTTGGCGCGGTCATCGCCTTCGGGGTGGTCTACAACGGAGCCCGCATCCTGCTCGCGGAGAAGGAGCGGGAGCTGGCGAGCCTGCGCGTGCTCGGCTTCACCCGCCGGGAGATCTCCGCCCGGCTCCTCGGAGAGCTGGGGCTGCAGGTGGCCGTCGGCATCCCCGTGGGGCTCGTGCTCGGCTACGGGCTGGCCGCCTTCAGCATCACCGTCATGGGGCCGGAGACGCTGCGCATCCCACTGATCATCTCTCCGAGGACCTACGCCCTCGTCGCCGGAGCGGTGATGGTGTCGGGCGCGCTGAGCGCGCTGCTCGTGCGGCGCAGGTTGGATCGGCTGGATCTGGTCGCCGTACTCAAGATGAGGGAGTGAGCTGATGGTGCGGGCAAGGCGCTGGGTGGGAGGGGGCATCCTGATCATCGTGCTCGCCGGGCTGGCGCTGCTGCTGCGGCCGGCGCCGGTCCTGGTAGAGACGGGGAGGGTGGAGCGGGGCCGGTTCGTTCAGGTGGTGGAGGAGGACGGGAGGGCGCGCGTGCGCGAGCGCTACGCGGTGAACGCCACGCTCACTGGCTACCTCGAGCGCAGCCGCGTCAAAGATGGCGAGGCGGTGGAGGTGGGCACGCTGCTGGCCACCATCCGCCCGCTGACGCCGCCGCTGCTGGACGTGCGGGTGCGACAGGAGCTGGAGGCCCGGGTGGGGGCCGCGGAGGCTGCCCGGAGCAGCGCGGAGGCCGCGGTGGCGAAGGAGGAGGCCGCCTGGCGCTTCGCTCAGGCGGAGGTGGCGCGGGCGCGCACGCTGGAGAAGCAGGGGGCGATGACGCGGCGGGATCGGGAGAGCGCGGAGCTGGCGCTGCAGACGGCGGCCCGCGCGCTGGAGGTGGCCCGCTCCGAGGCCCACCGGGCGCTCCACGAGCTGCAACAGGTCCGCGCGGCGCTGCTCGGCGGAGGAGGGACACCGGAGCCTGGCGAGCGGTGGGAGCTGCTCTCTCCGGTGCGGGGCCGCGTGCTGAGGGTGGTGCGCGAGAGCGAGGGCTTCGTCGCCTCCGGGGAGCCGCTCTTCGAGCTGGGCGATCCGGAGCGCTTGGAGGTGGTGGTGGACGTGCTCACCCCGGATGCGGTGCTCGTCCACGAGGGGGACGCGGTGGAGCTCGTCCAGTGGGGCGGGGAGAAGGCCCTTCAGGGCCGGGTCCGGCTGGTGGCTCCCTCGGCGGTCACGAAGGTGTCCGCGCTGGGGGTAGAGGAGCAGCGGGTGGATGTCCTCATTGACATCACCTCGCCCCCGGACACGTGGCGGGAGCTGGGGGATGGCTACCGGGTGGAGGTCCGCATCCTCGTCCACCAGGCCGACGGCGTGGTGAAGGTGCCCGCGAGCGCCCTGTTCCGGGAGGGGGAGGGCTGGGCGGCGTGGGTCGTCACGGAGGGGCGGGCGCGCAAGCAGGCGGTGCAGGTGGCGGCGAGCAACGGGCTCGAGTCCGTCGTCCAGTCGGGGCTGGCGCCGGGTGACACCGTCATCCTCCACCCGGATGACAGGGTGCGCGACGGCGTGCGCGTGGAGACGCGGTAGCGCCCCGCCGTCGCGCCGCGTGCGTCCTAGCGGATGACCGTCAGCGAGGTGTCATCCACGAAGAAGCTGCTCTGGTAGAAGGCGTCCTCCTCGGCCTCGAAGGCCAGCAGGAGCGTCTGCCCCTTGTACGTGGTCAGGTCGAAGGTCCGCTCCACGTAGCCGGAGCTCGCGTCCAGGTTGCTGTAGCTGCCCAGCGTCGCCACCCAGATGCCCGAGGTGTTCTGGAGCTGCACCGAGAGCGTGTCATAGCCGAACGAGGTGCTCTCCTCGGCGGTGGTGACCTTCAGCCAGATCCTGAGCGTGGCGGAGCAGGCCGTCGAGGGGATGGTGATCTGCTGAGACACGCTCCAGGAGCCGACGAAGCCCAGGCCGCCCAGCAGCGCCCTCCAGCTCCCTGTGCGGGCCGTGCTGGGATTGCTGGCGATCACGCCCTGGGAGGCGCTCCAGCTCACGTTGCCGCTCTCGAAGCCCGGGTTGAGCAGGAGCTGCTGGGTGGTGCCGCATCCCCCCCCGCCAGTGTTGCTCACGGAGACGGACACCGCGGCCGAGGTGCCCACGTTGCCCGCGGCGTCATGGGCCCTGCTGGTCAGCGAGTAGGTGCCGTTGGCCACCTCCGCGGTGTTCCAGGAGATGCTGTACGGCGCGGTGGTGTCCGTGCCGATGTGCGTGCCGCCGGCGTAGAACTCGACCCGGGTGACGCCCACGTTGTCGGAGGCGCTGGCGCTGACCGACACCGTGCCGGCGAGCGTGGAGCCCGCGGCCGGGGCGGTGATCGAGCTCGTCGGCGGGGTGGTGTCACCGCCACCGCCGGTGCCCACCGCGAAGACCAGGTCGTCGTGATCGTCATACACGCCCGAGGAGCAGGGGACCGCGTCGCCACTGAAGCGGTAGACGCCGCGGATGGCCTGGAGGCTCCCCGTCGGCAGGGTGTACGAGGTGCTCAGCAGCTGCAGGCCCCCGGCCTCCGGTCTGAGCGTGGCGATGAAGGTCCACGAGGGGCTGTTGGCGTTCGCCGCGTAGTACAGATCCAGGGAGTCCACCTCGGGGCTCGAGTAGGCCCACACAGAGGCTTCGAGGGTGACCGTCTTGCCGGGCGCGAAGTTCGAGCCGTCGAGCGTGTACACCTTCAACGCCTCGAGCGACTCGTCAGACTGGTAGGTGCCGACGGTGCCATCCCCGCAGGAGCTGTGGAGGGTGTTGGGCGCGTTCAGCTCGGGGCCGAGCGGGCCGCGACCCGCCACCAGCGTGCCGGTGCCGCAGAGCGAGCCCACGGTGCCGCAGCGGGGCGCCCCGAGGGCCGCGTCATACACGGCGGAGCCGGTGATGGCGGCCGTGGCGAGCTCGGAGTCGCTGGCGAGCGGAGACGTGTCCCGCGGTGTGTCCTCGGGGCCCGGGCCGCACGCGGCCAGAACAAGGAGGAGGAGGCCGGCAAGGGCTCGACGAAGAGGCATGGGGAATTCCTTTGTCGTGTCGGGAGGGCACTGATGCGCCGCGGAGGAGGAGCGCCCGGGCACGAAAGGGGTTGTCGTCCGACCTTGCGCGGAGTTTCCTTGTTTTTCTGTTTATTCGTCCTGGTTGTATTTGCTCATTGCTCCTGGATTAGCGTCAGCGGCATGGCCCTCTACCAGCTCACCCTTCCGCGCCCGTGGCCATGGGCCGTGCTGATGCGCGGCTGCCGGGTGCTCTTCGTCACCTCGGTCGAGGGAGGGCGTCCGTACGCGCTGCGCCCGCCGCCCGCGGTGGTGGGCCAGCACCTGGCGCTCCACGTGGGCGCGGCGTGGGATGTGGAGGGCGCCGCCTTCATGGAGAAGCGCCACGGCCTGTGCGTGCCAGCGGAGGACGGGCTCCCCGTGGGCAGCATCGTCGCCGTGGCCCGGCTGGCCGAGGTCACCACCCTCTGCAATGACTCCCGCGCCTTCGGGGGCGAGCCCTGGTGGCGGGGAACCATCGGCTGGTGGCTGGAGGAGGTGCTCGCGGTGGAGCCGCTCGAGTGCCCGGAGGTGCCGTACCTCTCCCAGGTGCCGGAGGACTACCTGCCGGAGCTCCGCGAGCGCTTCACCCTGGCCAGGGATGGCATCTGGCGCCCGTCCACGCCGCGGCCGGAGCGCCTGCCGGTGGCGCGGCCGCAGGAGGGCTCCGGGCAGTTCGGCCTGGGCCTGGGGCCGCCCCTCCCCGGTGGCGACCCCCAGCAAGAGCCGCTCAGTCGGACCGACGTCCCATCCTCACCCACTGGCCGGGCCGCTCGTCCGTGAGGGTGCCGTTGCGCTGCACCGCGCGGCCAGCGACGAACGTCGCCAGATAGCCCTCGGCGGTCTGCACGAAGCGCTTGCCACCGGCGGGCAGGTCGCGCCGCAGCTCGGGGCTGCGGAGCGAGAGGCGCGACGGATCCATCACGTTGAGATCGGCGCGCAGGCCCGGAGCGATGACGCCACGGTCGGAGAGCCCCAGATAGCGCGCGTTGCGCGCGGTCAGCAGCTCGACCAGGCGCTCCAGCGGCAGGCGCTCACGCTCACGGTCTCGTGACCACCAGGTCAGCAGGAAGGTCGAGAAGCTCGCGTCGCACACCGTGCCCACGTGCGCGCCCGCATCCGAGAGCCCCGCGAGCGCGCGCGGGTGCTCGAGCATCCGCCGCACCACGTCCAGCGAGCCCCCGTTGTAGTTGAAGATCGGGAAGTAGATCAGGTTCGAGCCGTCACCCTCGCAGAGGTAGTCGTACAGCGCGGCGACCGCCGGCTGCCCGCTGCGCTTGCCGCGCACCAGGAACGAGTCAGCCAGCGTCGGCTCGTAGTTCGGCCGCGCGCCGAGCGGGAACATGCGCGCGCTGAGCAGCTCGATGCGCTGCAGCAGGATGTCCACCAAGGGAGGGATCGGCGTGCCATCGCCGGCCAGCCGCTCGGGCTTCTCGGCGAGGATGCGCGCGCGCCGGGCGGGATCGCGCAGGGCCGCGGCGCGCTCGGCCAGCGGCAGCGAGGCGACCTCCTTGTAGCCAGGGAAGCCGATGAAGGGGTGGAAGCTCGCGTCCAGCCCGAGCAGCACGCCGATCCCCCGCGCCGCGGTCTGCAGGTACAGCGGGAGCCCTCGCGCGACCGCCGCCTCGACGCGCGCCTGGATGGCCTCGTACTGCTCGCCGCCCGGATCGCGCTGCAGCCAGGTCATCGACAGCGGCCGACCGGCGGCGCGCGCGAGCTGCTCGACCAGGTCGAACTCGGCGTGGAAGCGGCTCGGGTCGCGCAGCAGATCAAAGTCGCTCACGACCTGCAGCACGCCGTGAGACAGCCCCTGGAAGGCCTGCGCGAGCCCCTCGAGCTCGGCGGCGCTCGCCTCGGAGGCCGGCGTCTCTCGGCCTTCCGAGGTGCGGTGGTTGTCGGTGCGGCCGGTGCTGAAGCCCGCGGCGCCGGCCTGGAGCGCGGCGCGCAGCAGCTGGCGCATCGTGGCGAGGTCCTCGGGCGTCGCGGCCTGGCTCGCCTCGGCGCGCTCGCCCATCACATAGATGCGCAGCGGGTCGTGAGGCACCTGCACGAGGAAGTCCAGGCTGTGGGGCATGGCCGCGAGCGCGTCCATGTACTGCGGGAAGCTCTCCCAGCCCCAGCGGATGCCCTCGGCGAGCGCCGCGCCCGGGATGTCTTCCACGCCCTCCATCAGGCGGATGAGGCGGGCGTGCCCATCCGGGCGTACCGGCGCGAAGCCGACGCCGCAGTTGCCCATCAGCAGCGTCGTCACGCCGTGGTGGATGCTGGGGGAGAACGTCTCATCCCAGCTGGCCTGGCCGTCGTAGTGGGTGTGGATGTCGATGAAGCCGGGGGTCACCCAGGCGCCGGAGACCTGCACGCGCTCGCGCGCGGCCTCGGTGATGCGGCCCACCTCGACGATGCGGCCGTCGCGGATGCCCACATCCGCGGTGCGCGGGGGCTCACCCGAGCCGTCGATGACAGTGCCCCCTTCAAGTAGCAGATCGAGCATCCTTCCTCCTCCAGAGGGTGGCCAGCGTGAGGCCGGACACAATGTGCCAGATCCCCCAGAGGCTGGCGATGATGACCATGGCCAGATCGGACTGGAACTGCACGGCGATGATGCCGAGCGCCAGCCCCGAGTTCTGCATGCCGCCTTCGATCATGACGGCGCGGCGGTCCCGCTCGGGCACCCGCATGGCCACCGCGGACAGCCAGCCGAGCGCCAGGCCGCCGGCGTTGTGCAGCACCACCACGAGGAGCTGCGGGAGGATCCGGGCGCTCAGCAGGTGGCTCTGGCGGAACAGCCCGACCAGGATGAAGGCGAGCAGCGCGAGCAGGCTGAGGTTCGCCAGCGGCTTCTGGATCCGGGCGGTGGCGCCGGGCAGCTTGTGGCTGAACAGCAGGCCCAGCGTCATCGGCACCGCCAGCATGAGCAGCAGGCTGAGCCAGATGTCGGACGAGTCGATCTCCAGCGCGCGCAGCCACGACGAGGTGGCCGGGTTGGAGGCGATCATCCAGCCGAAATGGAAGGGGGTGAGGACCAGCGCGAGCAGGCTGGCGACGGCCGAGATGCTGACCGACAGCGCGGTGTTGCCGCAGCCGTAGTGGGTGATGACGTTGCTGAGGCTGCCGCCCGGGCAGGCCGCCACGAGGATCATCGCCGCCTCGACGGGCGCCGGCAGGTCCAACAGGAGCGTGGCGCCCCAGGTGCCGACCGGCAGCAGGATGAACTGAGGGATCAGCCCGCACACCACGCTGCCCGGCATCTGGGTGACGCGCTGGAAGTCCTCCACGCGGAGCTCCAGCGCCACCGAGAACACCATCACCGCGAGGACGAGGCTCAGCACGATCTGTTGCGCGGTCAGGGGTGGGCTCCTTCAGGGGATGTGCCGTGCTGGGGTGAGCAGCCTACCCTGAGCGCGCCAGCCTTGTGTCCACAGATGAGCCCCGTGCCGTGGAAGTACGCGCCATCCAGCACGCCTTGGACGGAGGGTGGACGGTGCAGCGCGGCTGCCTCAGCGCGGTGCCTTCGCCGGCTCCTCCAGCCGTTGGATGACCTCCGCCGCGCCCGTATTCTTCGGGTCCAGCTCCAGGGCGCGGCGGTAGTTCACGAGCGCCAGCGCCTTGTTCCCGCTGGCCAGGTACGCCTCGCCGAGGCTGTCGTAGGCGTTCGCCCCGCTGGGGAACATCTCGACGTTGAGCTTGAAGATCTCGATGGCGTCCGCCACGCGCCCGGCTCCCAGCAACTGATAGCCGACGACAGTCAGCTGCCTCTCAGAGAAGTCGTACTCGGCGTCCTGGGTCGCCTTCAGGGCCCGGTACCGGGCGATGGCCTCCGCGGCGGAGGACTTCTCGAGCGCCGCCATCACGACCTCTCCGATGGGCACCCGAGGCTGCTGGGGAGGAATGCCCCGGAGGATGCTCAGCACTCCGACGGCGATCTCCTGGAGCGAGGCGAAGCCCGAGGTGTTGTCGAGGAGGATGACGACCTCCTTCCGCTCGGGGACTCGGAGGATCAGCGTGCTGAAGCCGTTGATTCCCCCCCCGTGGCTGATCGTGTCGAGCTCCGTCTTGCCATCGTTCAGCGTGACGGGCCTCACGAACCAGCCATAGGCGTACTGATTCATCGTCGGCGTGAACCACTGCTGCTTGAGCGAGGCGGGCAGCAGCGTGTCGAGGTAGAGGGCCCGGTCCCAGAGGTAGAGGTCCTCTGCCGTCGAGTACAGCGCGCCGGCCGCGTAGGGGACGGTCATGTCGAGGTAGGGCGCGTTGACGTACCCGCCAGGCCTGGCCTCGTATCCGCTCGCGCGCTTCGAGAGCACCGTGGCGGAGACGTCATAGCCCGTGTTCTTCATCCCCAGCGGGTCGAAGATGCGCTGCTGCAAGGCCTGGGCGTACGTCTGCCCGGTGACCTTCTCGATGATGGCGCCGAGCAGGTAGTAGCCGGAGTTGTTGTAGGCCCACTTCGTCCCGGGCTCGAACTCCAGGTCGCCGCTGCAGAACTTCTTCACGAAGTCCGCGACCGCGAACGGATTGCGTGACTCGGTCTGGAAGACCGCGAGCGACGTGTAGCTCGGGATTCCGGAGGTGTGGCTCAGCAGCTGGGCGATGGTGACGCGGCTGCCCGTGTCCTTGCGGTAGTCCGGGAGATGCGTCGTGATCTTGTCCTCGAGCGAGAGCTTCCCCTCGGCGACGAGCTGCATGATGACCAACGACGTGAACTGCTTGGTGATCGAGCCGATGCGGAACTTCGTGTCAGGCGTATTCGGCACCTGCCATTCGAAGTTCGCGGAGCCGTAGCCCTTCTTGAGGATGACGCCCTTCGCGTCGGCGACGAGCAGGGCGCCGTTGAACTGGCGCAACTGGTGGTACTTCTTGAGGAGCCGATCAATCTCCTGCTGCCGCGACGCCGCTTCGGCGGCAGGCACGACCCACACCAACGCGACCATCGCGCTCACGAAGAGCGCCTTCAGCCAGTTCATTCAATTCCTCCGGGAGCTGCGTGGAGCCACGGCCCTGTGGCGGAGCGACATTGGCAGCAATGGGCCGAGGCGTCGCGTCATCATTCTGTCATGGTTCTGCGATGGCGCAGTGGGGAGGGGCGGAGTCCCCCGAGACCGCCAATCCTTCGGTGTTCTAGTGTGTCTTGGCGCGTGCGATGTTCGAATAGCTGGAATAGCCGGCGCTGTTCCGCGAACGCACGCGGTACTCGTACGGGGTCTGGCTGTTCAGGCTGGTGACGCTGAAGTTGACGGTATTCGCCGACAGCGAGGCGATCTGCGACCACGCCCCAGCGCCGAGGCGCTGCTCAACGAGAATGCTCGCCTCATTGCCCGCATTATCGAACCACCTCAGGTTGATCTGGTTGGGGCCGGATGCCGAAGCCACGAGCGACGACGGCCGGGCCGGCGCACGTGAGGGGAAGGAGGGCGGTGTTCTGTTCGCGATCGTGTAGGAGGGCTGATAGGTCTTGAGGACCGTCACGGGCTCGACCCCGGCGACCGCGTCGAGGGGCGTCAAGGTCATCATGATCGCCAGCTTGCGGCCGGCGACCGCGGGATACCAGTAGCTCGCGAACGGATCGCTCAAGCCGTAGGCAGAATAGAAGTCGGTCACCGTGCCGCTATTGAACGTGCCCACGCTGCGATACTTGTTGGAGTCGGTCAGCCAGTCAGGCATGACGTAGGCCGCCCTCGCGGAGGCAACCTGGAAGACGTTCAGATTGACCTCGACGACCAGGGGCACGGTGTTGATCGCGTCGGCCCTGCCTGTCCAGATGTTCTGCCAGCGGTTGGTGATCGTCTGCTGGTGGTAGAGGTTGTATGTGGGAGCGGTCGCGACATTGAAGAGGCCCAGGGGGAGATCGTAGAGCGGCAGCACGTTGGACAGGGCGTCGTTGACAGGATCGATGTGATTCGCGCCCGGTGCACGGAGCGTCAGGATGTAGAGCGGCGAGTTGGTAGTCAGCTGTCCATTGAGCGCGAGGTCGCCGTCGAGGATCAGTGGCACCGGCTGGCGATTGGAGCTTGAACCCCCGCCGATGGCGAGCTCGATCAGGCCGGCGATCGGGCCGAGCGCCGACAGCCAAGACTTGCTGGCGGCATTGCCGAGGGTGTTCAGCACGAAGTTGGACCACCACTTGCCGGTGTTGTTCTTGGCCATCTCCTCGTACTTCTTGCGCGCGTCCTCCACGTCCTTGTAGCGCTGGGCCACGTGCTTGTAGGCGTCGACCAGGTCCGTGGCGTTGAAGCCGCTGCTGTTGTCGCGCTGCGCCACGGCGGTGCGCTGCATCAGATTGATCTCACCGTTCAGGACGACCGCGGTCTGGGTCACGCCAGTGATCTCAACGGTAAGAGTGGGGTCGTCCTTGAGGTGCAATTGGGGATCATAGCCGCTGGCGTCGAAATCCAGGTAGCACCAACCGCTGCCCAGCGCCCCCACCGCGACCGCGTTGCGCTCGGGACCGTAGTTCTGGATGTAGCGATCGGTTGAGTCCGAGAGGGTGAACAACGCGGCAGACTTGTCCGAGGTCGCCTGTTGGAAATGCAGCTTGCCGATGGCGTATGTGTGGCTGTTGTTGGGATGGTAGTAGAAGACGCGCAGCACGCCGCGGTGTTTATTATAAAGGATGAAGAATGCCTGCACCGCGCCTGGGCCGAAGTCGCGGAGCACGAGCCGCCACCCGTCCTGCGGCAAGATGTCACGATCGCCGGAGATATTGAGAACGGAAGCCGGGCCCGAATTGCTGTAGTAGGGCAGCCGTACCCCGTAGTACGTCTGGCTCGTGGTCTGTAGATCGTAGGTGACGTTGAGCGTCCAGTCCCAGTTGGGGTCACGATTGGGATCAGTGAGCGCCATGGTGCGATTCAGGAGCGTTGCCCCCTCATCAATCCCCGTATCGTCCGCGGCCGATGGTGGCTGGCAGGCTGAAGAGAAGAGCAGCGCTGTGACGAGAAGAAGCGCGGGAGTGCGGCTCGACATGAGAGTTTCTCTGGCGATGTGGGGGAGAAGAGTCCTGTCAGGATTCGCAGGCAACGGTGGCGGACACTCACCGGCTCAATGGTGCGCCTCGTGCGCCTGTCGACTGTCGGTATACAGAGAAGGCAGACGCGTCGCAAGCCCACATGTGTTGCTACATGCCCTCCTGTGCCCTCGCTCAGGAGTGCCTGTCTTCTGACAGTGCAAGGAATATGCAGCCAGGCAGCCGGCCTCCTATTCGTCTTGCTGCTCTATCAGGGAGACGCGGCGCGTTCCCAGTTGCGCCACTGTCGCCGGAAGTCCGCAAAGCTCGAAGCAGTGGGTGGATGCCTGCCTGCCGTTGGAGGATGCGGCACCCTGGCCTCCACGCCTGAACTCACGGGAGGGACGCTGGCGGAGGCGGCCTGTCTGAAGCGGACGGGTTGTCGGACAGCTTTGGTGCGGCAGGAGAAGCCTGGCCGAGGAGGAGGCGATGGAGCGCCGAAACTTCGTGATGGAGCCTCGAAAGCTCCGAATCGTCGCGAGAGCCGACGCCGTCAAAGCAGCGGAAGGCAGCACCCCGGGGCCGAGACACGGCCAGGCCCTGGAGTCTCTCCAGGGGCGGAATCACCCGAGACCTGGTGGACGTCCATTGCATGGGAGGTACGATGGGGCGCTCCGGTAGGGCGCGCACGCTGCCGCCCATGCCGGGAGCGGGTATCGTTACGTTGAGCTGTCTACGAGGGAGAACCCATGCGCCCGAACGCCCCCGACATCTTCTCTCCCGAGTACGCGGCGGACCCTTATCCGTTTTACAAGGTGCTGCGCGATCACTACCCTTTCTATTTCCACGAGGGCGCCCAGAGCTACGTCCTCAGCCGCTACGAGGATGTGGTCGAGATCTTGAGGAGCCCCGCGGCCTCGACCGAGAGCTATGCGGCGCAGCTCGAGCCCGTGTACGGGTACACCATCTTGCAGATGGACGGACGTGAGCACGCGCGCCACCGCAACCTGCTCAACCCTGCTTTTCGGGGCGCCGATCTGCGTGAGCGGTTCATCGGCGTCATCCAGCGCAATGTCCGCGCCCTGATCGATGGCTTCCGCCACCGTGGCCAGGTGGACCTGGTCACCGAGTTCGCCGCGCTCCTGCCCATCCACGTCATCGTCGACATGCTGGGGCTGCCCAAGGACGATGTCCGCCTGTTCAGCAAGTGGTACACCGCGGCGATCGCGTTCTTCGGCAACTTCGCGCGTGATCCCGAGGTGACGAAAGCAGCGCACGCCGCCAAGAGAGAGGTGCGCGAGTACATGGCTCCCGTCCTCGCCGAGCGGCGGGCGAACCCGGGCCCTGATCTCCTGTCGACGCTGTGCAACGCCGAAGTGGACGGCCTGCGGCTCAACGACGAGCAGCTGAGCTCCTTCGTCACCTTGCTGTTGACCGCGGGCGGCGAGACCACGGACAAAGCGATCGCGCTGGCCGTCAAGAACCTCCTCGAGCACCCCGAGCAGTTGAGGAAGGTGCGCGAAGACCGCAGCCTGATCGAGCGCGCGATGGCCGAGACCCTGCGGTATACGACGCCCGGCCACCTGATCTCGCGCCTCACCCTGGAGGACGTGAAGGTCAGCCATGGGACGATCCCCGCGCGCTCCACGGTCCTGCTCCTCCTCGGCGCGGCCAACCGGGATGAGCGGCGCTTCGCGGACCCCGACCGCTTCGATATCTTCCGCCACGATCTCAACCCCGAGCATGCGTTTACGGGCGCGGCCGAGCACGTGGCCTTCGGGCTGGGGCGCCACTTCTGCGTGGGCTCCCTCCTGGCGAGGTACGAGGTCAGCGAGTCGCTCGGGCAGCTCCTGGATGCCATGGACGACATCCACTTCATGGGCGGCCCGCCCGCGGAGCATGGAATCTCCATGCGCGGCCCCAAGAGCATGCCGCTGTCGTTCAGGCCTCCAACCTAGCCAGAAGCACCAGCAGCAAGCGGTTCCTACGGCCCGAAGGTGACCGCGTGCTCGCGCACCAGCGCCACGCTCACCCACGCATCCACGTCGCCCGTCGGCAAGATGCGCGCCTCCACCCGGACAGTGCCCGCCCCGCTCGCACCCGCAGGGTCGAAGGTGTGCGAGCGCGCGCCCTCGTTCGCGAGGGTGCTGCCGCCCGCGGAGGTGGCCTCGAAGCCCACGTAGTACTCGTTGGCCCCCTGCGAGGACGTCCACCGCAGCATCAAAGGGCTGCTCGCGCTCAGCGCCTCGCCCGCGGTGGGCGCGGTGATCTCGAAGGCTTCGGGCATCCGGAGCGTGCGCTTCAGGGTGATCCCCTCCGCGCTGACCTCCAGCTCGAAGCTGCCGCCTGCCGTCAGCAGGGCCGTGTCCTGCTCCGTCAGGACGTGAGCCGCCTGCTCCGTGTCGTACAGGATGGCCCTGCCGGCGATCTTCACCACCGCATCCTGGCGCGGCACGTTCCTGGAGCTCACCTTCAGTGAGACCACGGCGCGCCGGTCCTCGAGTGCTACCCGGCCATCCACCGAGAGGGGGCTCGGCTGGATGACGTCGCCGCCGTCCAGGCCGCAGACGTCCATCAACAAGAAGGTGAGCCAGCCCGCCTCGCAGACGAGGGCGTCGAAGAGCGGCCCTCCGGTGGTGAGGCTCAGCGGCAGTGGCGTGGTGAGCGGCACCACCGCGCCCTGCTCCGTGTTCACCGCCTGGATGACGTTGAAGCCGGGCTTCAGCCCCGTCTCCGCGGGCTGCTGCGTCTTCACGTAGATGAGGGCAAAGGCCGAGCGCGCGTCCCCCAGGAGCGAGGCGCCGATGACCTGATCCACGGGCGCGCCACTCTCCGGGATGGTGTCGAGCCGCGCGTTGCCGTTGAGATCGTGGTAGGCGAGGAGGATCCCGAACGCCCCCTGGCCCTGGAGCCCGCCGCCGAGCGGCGCGAGCGCCTCCTCCGGCGGTGGGCGGTAGACGTGGAAGCGGTAGTTGACCGGGAAGCTGCCCTGGTAGATCACGTCCTCGGTGACCACCGACCGGGGCGCGCCTTGCCCGGCTGCCGCGTCATTGGCGGCCAGCCACTGCGGGTACCACACCAGCGCCAGGCGCACCTGCCCGGTGATGTTCGCGTCCGGCGCGGGGATCATCTGTCCTTCGAGCGTGATGAGGGACTCGCCCGGGTGATCGGGGCTCACGACGCCGTCGCCGCAGCCAGCAAGCGCGAGGAGCAGGGAGAGCAGGAGGAATGGGGAGTGGAAGCGCTGCCGGATCATGTGTCCCCTCTGGGGATGCAAGGTCGAGCCGCCCGGGATGGGCGCTCGGAAGAAGAGACCGGCCGCGGGCTCGAAAATGGGAACAGCATGCTTCGGGGGCTCAGAAGCGCCAGCCGGCTCCCGCGGACACGAGCGCCGCGGGCCGCAGGGAGGGCTGATCCTCGCTCGGCATCAGGCGCAGGAGCACCTGTGCGTGGACGAGCGCGAAGGCGTGGCTGGGAAGAGGTACCTCCACCCCCGCGGCCGGACCCACGGCCACGCCGAGCGTCCGGTGTGGCGGCAGCGGCGGCACCCCGAAGGTGTCTTGGATCTCCTCCTCCCGGTCGCGCCGCAGCCGCTGCTCCATCGCCGTGAGCTCCAGCCCCAGCCCCACGTGCGGCACCAGCGCCCAGTGCAGCCAGCGGTAGCCACCCACCACTCCAGCCCCCAGGCTGCGCTCGCGCACCTCGAGCCCCACGCCCAGGTAGTCCGCACGGCTGAAGCTGACGGTGCCCAGCGCCCACCACGGGCCCCAGGAGTGGCGGTAGCCGAGCCCCGCGGCCAGGCGCGTCCCCGTGCCGCGCACCGGCGCGCTCTCGAGCCGCCCGAGCGCTAGTAGCGCCGAGCTGCGCAGCTCCACGAAGCTGCCCTTGAAGGCCACCTCCGTGTAGCGGCGCCACACCAGCTCCTCCTCGCGCACCTGGCGCTCGCCCCCATAGGGCAGCTCCAGCTCGAGCAGGCCGGTGCTCGCGCCCGCACGCTTGCGGAGAAGGTAGCGGCCCGGTGGCACCGCCAGGCGCAGGGGCCGCCCGGGTGCCTTGTCCACCTCCGCCACCACGTCCGGCCGAGGCTGGCTCGCCACCACGTAGCGGCCGGACAGCTCCGCGGGGAAGACGAGCGCGCTGCGGGCCACCTTTGGCTCGGTGAGGATCAGCTCGCCGGTGCCCGTCAGCTCCCACGCGTACGCCGGGTGCTGCCCCGCTCCGGACGCGCCCGCCACCGTGCGCCGGTAGGCGTAGGCATAGGCCTCGGCGAGCGACACCTTCCCGTCTCCCTCCACATCCGCGTCCCCGCGCAGCCCCGTGAGCAGGTGGTGGGTGAAGAGCGAGCCCCGCAGCGAGTCCCACTCCTCGGAGCTCTCCCCCGGGCCGCTGGAGGAGATCAGCACTTGTCCATGCAGGGGGAGATGTTCGAGAGACACCGCGAACTCCGGGCCAGCGCGGCCACCCTTCCTGCGCGCCAGGGTGCCGCTCTCGCACGCGTCCACCAAGAGGATGCTGAGCCGGGCTCCGGCCTGGCGCGCGCTGTCTCGCAGCTCGGAGAGGGGCAGATGGGTGCCGGCCAGGTGCAGCACTCCGCCCTTCGCGTGCGCCGAGGCGTAGATGATGAGCACCACGTCATCCCCCGCCGCGCGCAGCTCGGCGATGCGGCCCGCCACCTCGGCCAGCTTCTGGCGCACCACCGCCGCTGGCTGCTCCACGATTCGGTAGGCACGGTCGGCGCGCACCCCACCCAGCTCGACGAAGAGCTGCCGCACGCGCTCGGCGTCGTCATCCGCGAAGCTGAGCACGGCGTCATCGGGATCTCCCACGTTGGCGCCGATGGACACCAGCAGGCGGACCGTGGCCGCGGCGGCAGGCGGGGGCGCCAGGAGCAGCAGGAGCGCGAAGAGAGAGCAGCGCGAGCGAAGCAGCGTCATGGGCGTTTCTGGAGCCGGAGCATCATCACACGGCACCCCTCGCAGGAGAGCGAGGGCTCGGCGCGCCCGGCCTGCGCTCGCAACGCCTCGAGCAGGGGGGCGGCCTCGACGGGGCGGGGGGAGAAGACAGCCAGGAGCCACTCCGGGCCAGGCGCATCGTCGAGCACCACGCTCCCGGGGAGGAACTCGCGCTGCCCGGCCGCGAGCGGCGCGGAGGTGGCCGAGCCATAGGGATGGAAGACGCTCGCGGCGCCACGCCCATCCAGCTCGAGCACCAGCAGGTGACCGGCCTCGGGGGCCTCATAGGCGAAGCGCAGCGCGTCGCCCGGGTGTACCTGCGCGTCGGGGGCAAGCAGCTCCGGGGCGCCACCGGCGCGCGAGACCACGACGCGGAAGGCATCGCCCTTCAGGCGCACGCCGTTCTCCTCTCCCAGGCGCGGCACGATCAACAGCAGGAGCACGAGCGGCACGCAGGCGGCGAGCAGGGGCCGCAGCCAGCGCTTTCGGGGCGCGGCGGCGGCGCGGCGCTCCAGCTGGCGGAGGAAGAGCTCGGGAGGCTTCGCGCGCAGGAAGGCCTCGCGTCCGGAGGTGAGGGCCGCGAGCTGGCCGCGGCAGTCGGTGCAGCCCTCCACGTGGGCGCGTACAGCCTCGGGCGCGGCCTCGCCGACGCTCAGCGCCTCGAGCACGGTGGCCGGAGGGCAGTGGGGGCCGCGGGGGGAGGGAGACAGCGGATCGTGGCTCATCGTCTCTCCTTGAGGCGGGGGCGTGCCTGCCAGAGCTGCCGGAGGCGTTGCTCGAACTGCTGGAGCTTCTTGCCGATGGTGCGGCGCGAGTAGCCGGTCTGAGCAGCCACCTCCTCCTGGGTGTAGCCGTCCAGGAAGTGCAGCACGCCGATGGTGCGCGTCTTGCCGTCGAGCTGGCGCAGCGCCAGGCCGAGCAGCGCCCGGCGGTCGCCATCTTCGGGCGAGCCCTGGCCGCGCTCCTCCAGGGCCGCGAGCTGCCCCTCCTCCAGGGTGGGCTCTCGCCCGCGCCGCTCCAGCAGATCGAAGCAGCAGCGCTGGGCGATGGTGTAGAGCCAGGCCAGGAGCGATCCACCCTCACGCGGCCCGTCGTAGCGCTTCACTCGCAGGAAGGTCTCCTGGAGGGCGTCCTCCGCGTCCTCGGGCCGGCGCACCAGCTGCAAGCAGCGGCGGTGGACGAGGTAGCCATACTGCTCGTAGAGCCGGGCGAGCTGGACATCATCCATACCAGGCCCCTCGGGATGCGGGATGCTGCAAGGTGGTCAGGCTCAATGAAGGTGCTCCCCCTGGGGAGGCAGGAGCATCTAGCACACACCTCTCGCCCAGGAGGTGCTCGGTTGGGGAGCAGGCGATCAAGGCTCGAAGCGCAGGGGCAGCGTGTGCTCTCGCCGGATCTCGATGGAGCCCCCCAGGTCGCTGCCAGGCACGAACGTCACGGCCTGGACGTACAGCGTCGCCAGGCCGCTGTGCACGACGGAGGAGAAGGTGGTCTCCAGGGCGCTCGTGGTCTCCATCGCGAGGATCCCGGCACCGTCTCCCACGATCATCACGCGGTACTCCTGGGCACGGACCGAGCTCTCCCAGCTCACCGTGAACGGGGCCCCGCTCTGCGGGTTGGCCGGGAGCGTGGGCGAGAGGACGGCGAAGGCCGCGGGGGCCGCGAGCGTGCGCCGGAGCTCCTCCCCCCGTGAGAGGACGCGCAGCTCCACGGGACCCAGATCGAACACCGAGCCGAAGATGGCCTCCACGAGCGTGTAGCTCCCGGTGTCCGGATCGAGCGGCACTTCCTTGCTCCCGAGCAGCACCCGCGCATCCGTGATGGGCACTCCCCCCCGAGTGACGAGGAGGTTCGTCTCGGCGCCATACCGGAGGAGCTGCACGGTGCCCATCACATCGAGGGTGCCCTCCGGGGGAGCCTCGTCGGCGGGCTCGAAGAACATGGGCAGGGTCCGCACCACCTTGATCTCCAGCCGGCTCGAGTGCGCGTCCTCGAGCCAGCTCACCGCCTCCACCCGGAGGATGGCCGTCCCGGTGTACTCGATGGCGTCGAAGGTGTGCTCGGTGCTGCCCAGGCCGATCGCGGAGCCCAGGTTCCTCGTCACGCCCACGTCCAGAGAGACGTTGTAGGCTTGCGCACCCGCCGAGGCGCTCCAGCTCACGGTGAACGGCGCGCCGCTCTTCGCCCGGTAGGGGCCTTGGGGCTCGAAGCTCCCCGAGGCGGTGAGGTTGCGGCGCAGCTCCTGGCCGCGGCCGGAGACGTGGAGCTCCGCGCCCTCCGCCCGGGTGAGCAGCGCCGGGTCCAGCGAGCTCGCGTGGTAGCGGCCGCTGTCCGGATCGAACGGGATGCGCTCTCCGCCGAGCGTGATGGCCGCGTCCTTCACGGCCTCACCGGCGAGCGCCACGGCGAGGTCCACCTCGAGGATTCCGGCGTAGACGCTCACGGTGCCCGTGACGGAGAGCGCCTCGGCGGGCTGCTCGAGCTCCAGGCCGCACGGCGCCTCCCCCTCGGTGCCGCTCCAGGCCGCCTCGCACACGAAGAGATCCAGGAGGGGGCCTCCGGAGAGGACGAGCGGGATGGGCGTGGACGACGGCACCACCGCGTGGGGCTGCGCGCCGGTGAGCTTCACCAGGTTGAAGCCCTTGCGCAGGCCTGTCTCCGCGGGCTGCTCCGAGTCCAGATAGACGAGGAGGAAGGCGGGGGCGGCGCTCCACCTCAGCGAGGAGCCGAGGACGCGGTCCACGGGCGGCCCCGCGATCGGGATGGTGTCGAGCCGCGCGTTGGCGTTGCCGTCCGCGTACGCGAGCAGGAGCCCGAGGGCGCCCCGGCCGTGGAAGCCCTCGGGGAGCGGCTTCAGCGCGGCGGCGGGAGGTGGGCTGAGGACGTTGAACCGGTAGCTCACGGGGAGGCTGTTCGGGTAGGCCGTGTCGCTGGTGGCGATGGCCTGGGGCTGGCTCAGCGGTGTGGCCTCGCCCGCTGGGAGCATTCCTGGGTACCAGGCCAGCGCGAGGCGCACCGGGCCGTCCACGTGATGGCCGGGCTCCAGCGTCAGCTTGCCTTCCAGGGTGAACAGGGGCGTGTTGTCCGTGGGGGGCGGCACGGGCTCTTCCGGGCCACAGGCAAAGGTGAGCAGGAGTAGGGAAAGGCCCAACAGGGGGCCGCTACGCGAAGTGGGACTCATGGTGCTCTCCAGCGGGAAGCCCCAGGAAATGGGGCCTTCACACGAGAGACCGGGCTGGCTCCGGAAAATGGGAACCTCTTTCCGCGGGCGTCGTGCGGCCGGGAGAGGCCGGAGCAGCTTCTCCCCGTAGGCAGGGGCGGCGCGGCACGACCCTTGAGGTAAGGTGTCTCTCTCCTACGTGAGGCACCCCATGGAGAAACCCCGAGCTTCCGCGTTGAACCCCGCGCTCCTTCCTCCTGGGACGGTGGTGGGCGCCTGGCGCGTGGTGGCCTGGGCCGGCCGCGGCATCCACGGCGTCGTCTACAAAGTGGTGCCGGTGGACAATGAGCACGCCCGCCCCGTGGCCCTCAAGCTCGCGCTGCTGCCCAGGGATCCGCGCTTCGAGCGTGAGGCGGAGCTGCTCTCGTGCGTGCGCCACCCCAGCATCCCACGGCTGTGGGAGCACGGAGAATGGCAGCACCCGTCCGGCACCCGCTATCCCTTCGTGGTGATGGACTGGGTGGACGGCGCGCCGCTGTATGACCAGGCCCGGCTGCACAGCCCCTCCTCGCAGCAGGTGCTCGGGCTGCTGGCCCAGCTCGCGAGCGCCCTGCGGGCCTTGCACGCCCAGGGCTGTGTCCACCGCGACGTCAAGGGGGACAACGTGCTGGTGCGGCACAGCGACGGCCGCGCCGTGCTCACCGACTTTGGCTCAGGGCGCTACCCGGAGGCCGCCACCCTGACGCCGGACATCCTGCCTCCAGGCACTCCGGCCTATCGCTCGCCGGAGGCGTGGCTGTTCTCGCTCCAGTACATGAGGGACAGCACGGCGCGGTACGCCGCCCAGCCGGCCGATGACCTCTACGCTTTGGGAGTGACCGCCTACCGGCTCGTCACGGGCGAGTACCCCGAGCTCACGGAACCCACTCGGGATGAGGCGGGCACCTGGCGCCTGGAGGGCCTTGCCTCACCGGCGCCGCTCGCGCTCAACCCTCGCGTGGCGCCGCGGCTCGATGCGTTGATTCTTCGCATGCTCTCGGTGCGCCCCGAGGAGCGCGGCACCGCGGGGGAGCTGGCCGAGGCGCTGGAGCAGGCAGCGCAGCTCACGAGTCCAGAGAACGCCCGGTCGCTCTTTGCCCAGGAGACGCTGTCCTCGGTAGCTTCGGGAGAGGAGCTCGTTGGCGCTTCAGTGACTGAGCAGCCGCCACGGGACGAGGGCGAGGTGAGCGCCTTCGAGTCCCAGGAGGCCACCGAGGCGCAGGCGCGGGAGCCCCAGGTGCCCTCGCGCACGCTGGGCGCCGCTGTGCGAGGCAGCTTCCCTGCGCACGCGCGGCCTTGGCTGCCGCGGCTTGGGATGGCAGCAGTGCTCCTGGTGCTGGGGGCCTGGGCCGGGTGGGTTGCCCGTGAGAAGACTCCGAAGCAGGCTGCTGCCGTCATGCAGGAGGCAGACGGGACCCGCCTGGAGGACGGAGGTCCCGCCGGGCTCGGCGATGGGGCGGCGACCGCGTCCGCGGTGGCCTCTCCCACTTCCGCTGCGCCAGGGGTGCAGGCCGAGGACACGCCCCCTGAGCCGCTGCCGGGGCAAATGCGGCCCAATGCGAAAGGACGATGCCCTCACAAGCAGCAGGTCTCTCTCAACGGCGGGTGTTGGGTAGTGACTCCGTTGGCGCGCGAGAAGTGCGAGGCGCTCGTCGGCAACGGCCACATGTTCAAAGGCGTGTGCTACGTGCCCGTCCTCCTCCCTGGGCGCCAGCCCACCTCCCACCCCGTGCACAAGCCATGAAGCGGATCAACCCCGGGCGCTTAGAGTGGCTCAACGTGCGGGAGTTCGTGCACGGCGCTGGGCGCTGGCAGCTTCCGCCCGTGGCGCCTACACTCACAGGAAGGGCAGACGACCATGACCCTCCTCAGCACGGACCTCCGAGATGAAGACTCCGTCCCGTACTTCCTATGGGACGATCCGATGACTGTCCGCGAGTTGCGCGAGCGGTTGCGCACGGCCTCCGAGCCAGAGCGCGTGCGCTTGGTTGGCACCATCCTGCGCGAGGCGCGGGATACAGACGTGTGGGAGTGGGTCTCTCTGCGCGAGGTGGTCCGACTCTGGCCACAGCTCCAGCGCCACCTGGGACGTCGGCGAGCATTCTGGGAGTTTCTCCTCTCGCGCTGGCGCCAGCAGGGGCTCTTGGATGGCTGATACACTCAGCCCCTTCCAGCGGGCGCTGCTCGAAGCCTTCTTCCGCCGCGCGCCGGTCTTCTACCTGACCGGTGGTGCGGCCCTGGGCCATGTTCAGGACAGGCTCAGTCGGCGGGAGGCGCCAACCAGAACGCGCGTCCTTGATGACGCAGCATCTGCTCGAGGAATTGAGAGAAGGAGGCTGTAATGCGCTGACACTCCTCTGGACCCAGCATGGCCTCATGGAAGCCGTCGATAGTAGGGTAGAGACCATTGATGGGTGTGCTCACATCGATGATGATCCGATCGCTGTCGGGGAGATCTGCGATGACATACCAGGAGGCTGGGCCCCACTCGTCAGTGTCTGAGTTGCGCATATCGACGCGGGCTCGGCGGATTTGGGACAACGCGCGAAATCGGCAAGGAGAGTTTGGCCTCTGGAAGAGCGTTGCTCCATTGCAATGAAGGTAGAATGCGCGCAGAGCTGGATCCAGGCGCCATCCGTGGTGCCTCTCAAAGGCCTCGATCTGCTCAGGGGAAGCGGGAGGGTTGGGAAAATGATGACGGGAGATCTCTTTGAGCAGATTTTCCATTGGCATGAAATTCAGTCCGCCTAGACCCTAAACCAAAGTTCACGATCCTCAAGCCCGGCAGGAGGGTGAGCAGGCGCTGATCGTGCTGCTGAGGCAGCTCCGGAGCTTGGAGCCCGTGCTCCTGGAAGCACTGGCCACCATCCATCAGCGTGCGTCGCTGGAGCGCTGGCCCAGGATGGTGCCAGCGATCAGGCTCGCAGGCCGGGCGGAAGTGCTGCGGGTGGAGGTCGCCTCGCGGTTGGGGGCGTGCCTCGGAGATTGGGGGCGTCTCCTGCATCCGCCTCACCGAGGCCCTCGAGCGGCTCGAGCGGTACAGCCTCGAGGCTTTCCCTCCGCCGCCTTCTCAGGACGATGAGCAGGGGCTGTGCCTCGGGCGCCAGCTGAACGCGGATGATCAGGCGCCTGTCCGAGCGGGGAGTCTCTTGGCCGCTGACCAGTCAGCGGTCCCCCTCCAGTCCCCCGACCGCTGACCAGTCAGCAAGGCTGTCTGGCTGTCTGACCAGTCAGCGGTGCCCTCCAGTCCCCCGACCGCTGACCAGTCAGCAAGGCTGTCTGGCTGTCTGACCAATCAGCGGTGCCCCTCCAGCCCCCGACCGCTGACCAGTCAGCGGTGCCCCTCCAGTCCCCGACCGCTGACCAGTCAGCGGTGCCTCTCCAGTCCCGCGACCGCTGACCAGTCAGCGGTGCCCCTCCAGTCCCCGACCGCTGACCAGTCAGCGGTGCCTCTCCAGTCCCCCCCACCGCTGACCAATCAGCGGTGCCCCTCCAGCCCCCGACCGCTGACCAGTCAGCGGTGCCCCTCCAGTCCCCGACCGCTGACCAGTTCTCCACCGGGCGAGCCCCACCCACAAGGTATGAAA
>JAFGNZ010000246.1 GCA_016926755.1 Myxococcaceae bacterium
AGCTCGCTCTGGGCCAGGTGGAACACGTCGTTCCACAGCCGGGCCTCCAGGTGGCTCTCCAGCTTGGGCAGGTAGAAGTAGGGGCCGGTGCCGCGGGCCAGCTGCTCCTTCGCGTTGTGGAAGAAGAACAGGCCGAAGTCGAAGAGCGAGCCGGACACGGGCTTGCCGTCCACCTCCAGGTGGCGCTCGGGCAGGTGCCAGCCGCGCGGGCGGACGAAGAGCACCGCCGTCTTCTCCTTGAGCGCGTAGTGCTTCCCGCTCTCGGAGGTGTACGTGATGTCCCGGCGGACGGCGTCCATCAGGTTGAGCTGCCCGCGCACCCCGTTGTCCCAGGTGGGGCTGTTGGCGTCCTCGAAGTCCGCCATGAAGACGCTGGCGCCCGAGTTGAGCGCGTTGATGATCATCTTCCGCTCCACCGGGCCCGTGATCTCCACGCGCCGGTCCAGCAGCTCCCGCGGGAGCGCGGCGACCTTCCAGTCGCCCTCGCGGATGGCCTTCGTCTCCGGGAGGAAGTGGGGGCGGTGGCCGCGGTTGAAGGCCGCCTGGCGCTCCTGACGGCGCGCGAGCAGCGCCATGCGTCGCTCACCAAACGTTCGGGCCAGCTTCGCCACGAAGTCGAGCGCCTCGGGGGTGAGCACCGCCGCGTAGTCCGGCGACCAGGCACCTCGGAGCACCACGCCGGGGCTCAGGGCCGGTGGCTTCGGGGAGGACACGGGATCGCGCATGACAGCTCCTTGACTTGTTGCGTTGTAAATTCGCTAGACGGGCTGGAAACTGAGCATTCAAGGAGAGGAAGTGAAGCGCCTGTTAAACGACAGCTTGCCTGTCTGTAAGCCGGTAAACAAGCTTTTTTGATAAGTTGTAAATCTTCGGACTTCCTAGCCCCGAGCCCTGGGGGCGGGCGGGGGGCCTCGGCGCAATGGGCTGGGCGGGCCTGCGTAGGTAGGTACGAAGACCCGGGAGCGACAAGGCACGCCGGGTCGTACGAAAGGACGAGCTTCATGGACTCCGCGAAGCACTGTGTGGCCTGTGCAATGGATCTGCGGGAGGGCGCGACGAGGTGCCCGCACTGCCAGGCGATCCAGCCCGGCGCCGTGATGCACCGGGGCGGCGAGGGGCGGACGCTGCTGGGGGTGTGCCTGGCGCTGGGCCGTCAGCTCGGGCTGGACGTGGCGCTGGTGCGGGTGCTCTTCGTGATCGCGCTGGCGGTGAGCGGCGGCACGGCGTTGGGGGTGTACCTGCTGCTGTGGGCCTTCACGCCGCCGTCGGCGGTGGGCAAGGCGCCGGTGCAGCGGGTGGTGGACTGGCTGACGGGCGCGGTGGGGAGCTCGAGCGAGCCCAAGGTCGAGCGCCGGGTCTGACCTGAGAGGTCAGCTCGGGCCTTGAGAATGCCACAGGTAGGGGGCATGCTGTAGCCATGCCCGCACGCTCTCTCCTGAAGCTCGAAGAGATGTACACCTTCCTCGGGGCGCTGCCGTCCAACCTGGTGGCGGAGATCCTCGACGGCGAGCGGGTGGACAGCCCCCGTCCCGGGATGGTGCAGACGCTGGTCGCCTCCGTGCTCCTGGGGAGCCTGGTCGAGCCGTTCATGAGGAGGAAGGGGGGCCCTGGGGGGTGGCTCCTGCTCGGCGGGCCGGAGCTGCACCTGGATGGGGAGGTGCTCGTGCCGGACCTCGCCGGGTGGCGCCGCGAGCGGCTGCCGGAGCTGCCGGACGTGTCGGTGATGACGCTCGCCCCGGACTGGGTCTGCGAGGTGCTCTCCCAGGAGACGCTGGCGCTCGATCGGGGCGGCAAGATGCTGGCCTACGCGCGGGCGGGAGTGCGGCACGTGTGGCTGGTGGATCCGGACCTGCGGACGCTGGAGGTCTACCGCTTCGAGGACGAGGCCTGGTCCCTGCTCGGCGTGCACGAGGGCGCGCGGACGGTGCGCGCCGAGCCCTTCGAGGCGCTCGCGCTGGAGCTGAGCGCGCTCTGGGCGCGGTAGGCCCGGGCGAAGCGGCCCACGGCAGGGTTCACGGCTGGACGCTCGCCGCCTGACGAGACCTGCGTACGAGGTGGCGGACGGGGATTTCGTGGTACGCGCCGGCCGAGGAGGCTCGCGCGTGAGCACGAAGAAGGTTCGCATCGAGAAGGACACCTTCGGCCCCATCGAAGTGCCGGCCGATCGCCTCTGGGGCGCGCAGACACAGCGCAGCCTCCAGAACTTCGCCATCTCTTCCGAGCGCATGCCGCTGGCGCTCATCCGCGCGCTGGTGCGGGTGAAGAAGGCGGCGGCGCTGGTGAACATGGAGAACGGCACGCTGGACAAGCAGAAGGGCGAGGCCATCGTGAAGGCGGCGGACGAGGTGCTCGAGGGCCGGCACGACGAGGAGTTCCCGCTGAGCGTGTGGCAGACGGGCAGCGGCACGCAGACGAACATGAACTGCAACGAGGTGCTGGCCAACCGCGCCTCGGAGCTGCTGGGCGGCGAGCGGGGCGAGGGCCGCCGGGTGCACCCGAATGACGACGTGAACAAGGCCCAGAGCTCCAACGACGTGTTCCCCACGGCGATGAGCGTGGCGGCGGTGGAGGCAGTGGTGGGGCGCGTGCTCCCCGAGCTGAAGGAGCTGCGGGAGGTGCTGGCGAGCAAGTCCGAGGCCTTCAAGGACATCGTCAAGGTGGGCCGCACGCACCTGCAGGACGCGACGCCGCTGACGCTGGGGCAGGAGTTCAGCGGCTACGTGGCGCAGCTGGAGCACGCGCGGGGCCACCTGGAGCGCACGCTGCCGCACCTGTGCGAGCTGGCGCTGGGGGGCACCGCGGTGGGCACGGGGCTGAACGCGCCCCGGGGCTACGCCGAGCGGGTGGCGCGGGAGCTCGCCCGGCTGACGGGGCACCCGTTCGTGACGGCGCCGAACAAGTTCGAGGCGCTGGCGGCCAATGACGCGCTGGTGCAGGCGCACGGGGCGCTCAAGGGGCTGGCGGCGGTGCTGTTCAAGCTCGCCAATGACGTGCGGTGGCTGGCGTCGGGGCCGCGCTCGGGGATCGGGGAGCTCACCCTCCCAGAGAACGAGCCCGGCAGCTCGATCATGCCGGGCAAGGTGAACCCCACGCAGTCCGAGGCGATGACGATGCTGTGCGCGCAGGTGCTGGGCAACGACGTGGCCATTGGAGTGGGCGGGGCCTCGGGGAACTTCGAGCTGAACGTCTTCAAGCCGCTGCTCATCCACAGCTTCCTGCAGAGCTGCCGGCTGCTGGCGGATGGGATGCGGAGCTTCCGGGTGAACTGCGCGGTGGGCATCGAGCCGAACCTGCCCAGGCTGAAGGAGAACCTGGAGCGCTCGCTGATGCTGGTGACGGCGCTGAACCCGCACCTCGGGTACGACAACGCGGCGAAGATCGCGAAGAAGGCGCACAAGGAGGGCAAGACGCTGAAGGAGGCGGCGGTGGAGCTGGGGCTGCTGACGGCCGAGCAGTTCGACCAGTGGGTGCGCCCGGAGAAGATGACCGGCAATCTGTAGCAGGCACGCCGGAGCGGGAGGCGACGAGACAGGGCGGTGGCGCTATCGTGGCGGCCCATGTCCGCGACACCCGAGTCCGCGCCGCTGCCCTCTCCCTCCGAGCCCCTCGAGGACGCTCCGCCCGTCACCGCCCTGGATCCGGCCGAGCGCGAGTACCTGGCGGCGCGCACGGCCTTCCTGGCGCCCGAGCGCTCCGAGCAGAGCGGCTGGTTGTTGCTGGGGACGATGGTGCTCTTCGCGCTGGCGGCGAGGCAGGGGGAGCAGACGTGGAAGGACGTGGTGATGCTGGTGGGCGTGCTGCTCTTCCACGAGCTGGGGCACTGGCTGGGGATGCGGCTGTTCGGCTTCCAGGACGTGAAGATGTTCTTCATCCCCTTCTTCGGGGCCGCGGTCTCCGGGCGGAACGTGGGGGCGCAGGCCTGGAAGGAGGCGCTGGTGCTGCTGCTGGGGCCCCTGCCAGGCATCGTGCTGGGGGCCTTCCTGATCTTCTGGGGCGCGGTCGTGAAGTCCCCGCCGGTGGTAGGCGCGGGGCAGCTCTTCCTGTTCATCAACGCCTTCAACCTGCTGCCCATCGCGCCGCTGGATGGGGGGCGGTTGTTCCAGCTCCTGCTCTTCAGCCGCCACCGCTACCTGGAGCTCGGCTTCTCCGTCTTCGCGGCGCTGGCCATGCTGGGCCTGTCGCTCCTGCTGGAGACCTGGGTGCTGGGCATCCTGGCCGTCTTCATGCTTATCGGCCTGCCACGGCAGGCGAAGATCCTGAGCATCGCGGGTGGCCTGCGTGCCTCGACGCGGGGGGTGGAGCGTGAGCCCGCGGAGCTCGATGAGCCCGCGATGCGCTCCTTGTACTCCGTCTCGGCGCCGCTGATCCCGGAGGGCACGGCGGCGGAGGTCCGGCTCACGCCACACGTGCGGGCCATGAGGGAGGTGCACCAGCGTGCCCGCATGCGCCCGCCGTCGGCGCTGGCGAGCCTGGGCCTGGGCACGCTCTGGGGCTTCGGGGTGGTGCTCACCCTGGTGGGGCTGGTGCTGTGGGCCGCCAGCGGCAGCGCGCCACCTGCGGAGTGACTACTCCAGCGAGGCCCAGAGGTCATCGAAGGCGCGGCAGAAGGGCTGGACGAGCCGCGGGTCGTCCGAGATGAGCACGTTCTCGTGGTTCACGTCGGCGGCCGAGCGGGTCCAGTTGTAGCTGCCCGTGAGCAGCCGCAGCCGGTCGAAGACGGCGAACTTGTGGTGCATGTGGGCCTCGGCGCGATCCAGGCGGACCGGCAGGCCGGCGTCCCGCAGGCGCCACAGGTCCGAGCCCGCATCGAGCGCCTTGTCGTCATCGCTCACCACGCGCACCCGGATGCCGCGCTGGTGGGCCTCCAGCAGGGCCCGGGAGAGGCGGTCATCCGTCACGGTGAAGACACACACGTCGATGGAGCCGCGCGCCTCCTCGATGAGCTTGTGGATGGCGCGCAGGGGGCCGTCGCCGGGGGAGAAGTGGGCCTCCATGCGAGAGGCCTCGGGGACGCGCCGGGTAGGCAGGAGGGCCTGGATGGTGTCCTCGAGCCAGGAGATGACCTGGCGGGCGCGGGGGTCGGTCACCGACTCGCGGGCGAGGGCAAAGGCGCGGGAGCGGAACAGGGCGAGCACGGCCTCGCCTGCCCGCCTGTCGTCGAGGACGGCCTGGAGGGCGCGGCGCTCGGAGCGGGTGAGCTGCCGGTCCGCCAGGGTGGCGGCGAGGATGTCGTCAATCTCGGAGGCGTCCATGGGCTCCCTGCCGAGGGAGGGAGGGGTCGGATCGTAACCCAGCGCACGCTCCGACAAGAACGGGCGAGCGTGCGGGCCGGCGGGAGATTAGGGTAGGGGGGCCATGAACATCCCCTTCGTCATCGAGACCACGCACCGCGGCGAGCGTGCGTATGACCTCTACAGCCGGCTCCTGAAGGACCGGATCATCATCCTGGGCACGCCCATCACGGATGAGGTGGCCAACGTCATCGTCGCCCAGATGCTGTTCCTGGAGTCCGAGGACCCGGACAAGGGCATCAACATCTACATCAACTCACCTGGCGGCTCGGTGACGGCGGGCCTGGCCATCTATGACACGATGCAGTACGTGAAGAGCCCGGTGTCGACGATCTGCGTGGGGCAGGCCGCCTCGGCGGCGGCGCTGCTGCTGCTGGCGGGCACGAAGGGCAAGCGGTACGCGCTGCCGAACTCGCGCATCATGATCCACCAGCCGCTGGGTGGGGCGCAGGGGCAGGCGACCGACATCGACATCCAGGCGAAGGAGATCCTCCGCCTGAGGGCCTACATCAACGGGCTGATCGTGAAGCACACGGGCCACACCATCGAGCGCATCGAGAAGGACACCGAGCGCGACTACTTCATGAGCGCCGAGGATGCGCGGCAGTACGGCATCATCGACGAGGTGGTGGTGAAGCAGGGCCAGCCGCTGCCCAACAAGACCTGAGCCCGTCTCAGCGGTGCCGCTCGGCCTCGCGGTAGAGCTGGGTCAAGGAGAAGTCCAGCAGCGCCTGGCGAGTGCGCATGTAGCGGTGGGCGCGAAGGAAGGGGAGCCACACGCGCTGGCCCACGCGCACCTGGGCCTCCTCCAGCTTCTTGCGCGGTATCCACTCGCCGCCCAGGTGGCGCACCAGCACCTGCCCCAGGTAGCCGCCGATGGCCGGTACCGCCCTGGCGTCGATGTTGTGGCGCTCGAAGACCTCTGGGAAGTTGTCGCGCCAGAACTGAGAGTCCACGTCGGTGAGCGACTCGGGCGCTCCTTCGAAGACGGAAGGGACTTCGGTGTGCAACAGCGCGACGAGGTGCTCGGCCAGCAGGGAGTAGAGCTCGCGCGCCGCCTTCACGTCCGCCACGTCCGCGGGGAGCGCCGCGTCCGCGGGGAGCCACTCCTCCGGCTCGGGGGGGCGGTAGGCATTCAGCTCGGCGATCCTGCGCTGGCGCTGGCTGATGGCGACGTCATCCACCACGCGCGCCAGGAGGGGAGCCACGTCCGGATGGAAGCGGGGCTCCACGGGGGCGAGGGTGGCGCTGCGCTCGCGCAGGGTGCGCAGCTCGGTGTCGAAGTCGAGCTCCGGGCGCAGATGGACGAGCGCGCGGGCCTGGGCCTTTCGTGCCTCCTCGCTGGCGAAGTCCGCGGCGGTGGGCCAGGTCACCAGGAGGACGGAGCCGTTGGGCAGCTCC
>JAFGNZ010000247.1 GCA_016926755.1 Myxococcaceae bacterium
CCCGCCTTGCTGGCCATGCTCCGATGGATGCTCCGCTGGCTTGCTCGAGTGCCTCCGTTCAACACCCTGTAAGGTTCAGTTTCGCCGCCATCGGCTCCACGAACTTGCGCTCGCCAGACAGCAGAAGTCCCATCAGGAACCCGCGCAGCGGCTCCAGCCGATCCGCGTGCGCGATGACCGTCCCCAGCCGTTGGAAGTACACCTCGAACCGCTCCTCAGGCGTGCTTGCCCGCGTCGACATGGACCGAAGCCTTCTCAGGAGCCGGCAATCCCTCAACCTTATGACACAGTAGTACTAGTCCATGAGGCCGAAACCCTCAATGGTGAGCCAAGCACCCCGTATGACATTGATCAGCACGGTTCCAGACACCGATCAGCAGCTGTATTTGCTAGCGAATATCCAGGCGGACTGGCTTTTGTCGCCTCCCAAGATGGGCCACTGCGCTGCTTGCATCGGCCACTTGGACAGGAGAGGGTCTTGCTTTGGAATATTCGGCTCCCTGATGAGTGACCCCTGAATTTACGCGCGGGCAGTGAGGCGCGCCATGGAGGGCGCTACCAGGGCCAGCAGGCCGTAGACGCCCGCCGCGCAGGCGAGCGTCGCGCTGATCCCCGAGGACACCGACAGGAAGACGGCCGCCCCGGAGCCGACGACGGAGAGCACGCCGTTGACGCCCCAGCACCACGCGGCCGCCTCCGGCGCCACGGCCAGCACGCGACGCAGGCCCAGCGGGAACAGGAACCCGAGCACGACTCCAGGCAGGCCCGCTACCAGCACGCAGATCAGCGCGCGCTCCAGGAAGGAGCGGGCCAGCACGGCCGAGATGACCCCCGAGGGTACCGCCGCCCACAACGCGATGACCCCCGCGGCGATGCCCGGCAGCAGGATCAGGGTGCGCTTGGAGGTGGGATCCAGGCGCTCGGAGAGGGTGGCGCCCAGCCCGGCGGCCAGCGTGAGCGGCGCGAGCGTGAGGGCCAGCGCCCAGGTCGGATCGCCCAGCAGCAGGTGGAGCCGCTGCGCCGTGGCGATCTCGAAGAGCATGAACCCGAGCCCGAGCGAGGCGAACCACGCGGGGATGATCAGCCGGCCCGCACGCCCCAGGGGTGCCAGCGTGCTCTTCCTCCGCCACAGCGGCGGGAGGATCCACGCCACCGCGAGGAGCGCGGCGAGGCCAAAGGCGATCGCCACGGCGCCCACGGCCACCACGTTGCCGCGAAGCATTCCGCCGCCGCCGGACACCAGCAACTCCTTGATCTTCGACGGCGACAGCCACGTCGAGAGCGGAACCTGGAGGAAGAAGAAGGGCCGGTCGTCGGTGGAGGCGGTGAGATCGACTCCCGCGTCCGCGGCCAGCGCCTCCAGCTTCGCGTCATCGCGCGCCTCCGCCACCGCCGCGAGCCAGGGCGAAGCCGGCGGCGCTCCCGGGGCAAGCAGGAGGCGCAGCCCACCGGAGGCCGCGCGCTCGCGCATCACGGCGACATCCTCCGGCCGCAGCGGAGAGGGGCTGACGAGGAGGTTGGCCAGCTCTCCCCGGGCGACGAGCAGCAGGTGGCGCGAGGGCTCTGAGACTCCGCGGTCCCGCAGCGCCGCGGCGGCCAGGGCGACCATGCGGGCCACCTCGAGGGGGCGTTCCGGGTCATACCAGCGGGAGAAGCTCACGATGCCCTCCGGCTGGAGCTTCTCGAGGAACAGCCGCCACGCCTCGCGCGTGTAGAGCGAGTTCTCCGTGAGCGTCATCGCGCCCATGCCGGTGGAGGCCCATGTGTCCACGAGGGAGGCCACGATGACCTGGAAGCGCTCCGGGCTTCGGGCCAGCCACGAGCGGCCATCCTCCGCGTGCAGGGAGACGCCCGGCTGCCGCGCCAGCGGCGAGTGTTCCAGGAGCGGCCCGCGCAGCATGTCCAGGATGAGCGGGTTGACCTCGACGCCCGTTACGGAAGGGTGCCCGTAGAGGAGCGCGGTGGCGACGTCTCGCCCGCCGCCAACGCCAATGACGAGCACCCGGCCGGGTGGGCGGAGCCAGTGCGCTGCGCTGGTGAGATCGTAGCGGAGGTAGTCCAGGTCCGAGCGCAGGTCCTGGAAGGCGCAGCTCGCGGTGCCGGCCTCGCCATCGATCAACAGGAACGCCTGGGACGCAGGTGTCTGGGGCGCGTCCTGGAGCGGCGCCCAGTAGATGGGCGGGGCGGTGCGGAAGTGGCTGACGCGCACGTGGGAGATGGAGTTCCAGCCTTCCGCGGCGGCCTCGCCATGCTGGGGCGGGCGCCCCTTGACGTGCCGCAGCGCCAGGGCGTCCTGGGAGAGCACGGGCGGGAGCACGAGGAGCACCATCAGCGCGGCCTTCAGCCGAGCGCCACGGGAGGCCGCCAGCGCGAGCATGGCCAGGGCGGGCAGCACGGCGGTGGCGGCCAGGGCGCGCGGGGCTCCGAGGAGCGAGATGGCGGGCGCGGCCAGCAGGGCACCCAGGGCGGAGCCGGCGAGGTCCGCGCCGTAGACGAGCCCGGGCCGCTGTGCGCGCGTGAGCAGGGCAGCCAGGGCCGCGCCGCCGGCGGCGAAGGGGAGGGCGATGGCGATGGAGAGCTGCAGCAGGCTGAGGAGCGTCTGGGGCAGGAGGGTGAGGTCCAGCACCACGGGGACGCGGACGAGCCACACCGAGACGGCGCAGGTGAGCAGGGAGGCCAGGGCCAGGGCCCCGGTGAGCGAGGAGGACATCCGCTCGGGGGAGAAGCCGCGCGGCCACACATGGACGACGAGCGCGCCCACGCTCATGCCCAGCAGTCCCAGCGAGAGGGCGAGGTAGCCCAGCGAGTACCAGGTCGTGACCGACAGCAGTCGGGCGATGAGGATCTCCTGGGCCAGCAGGGTGGAGGCGATGAGGGCCGCTGCCAGGGGGGCGAGCCGGAGGGGAGCGGCGGGCGGGGAGGCCATGCGGGGCCGACCCTATCACCGCGGACGCGAACCCCCGGCGGCCTGCCTGCCAGGCACCCTCAGCCGAAGCGGGCGACCTCGGTGAGGGTGGCGCGGGTGGCGCGCATCGCCGCGCCGAAGCGCGTGACACCCTCCGCGCGCAGCCGCTTCACCGCCTCGCCCTGGAGGTAGCGCTCCAGCGCCTCCGGGCCGGTGAGCTCGTACTGGGCCACGTAGCGGACCCATCCGTCCTGCGCCCGCGCGGTGTCCTTCCACAGGCGGCAGCGCAGGAAGCCGGGCTCGCGGAGCACCTCGGGGATGTGGAGCTCCCGCATCCACTGGAGCCACGCCGGCTCGGAGTCGGGAGCCACCTCGAGGCTGACGACGTAGAGGGCTGGCGTCACTTCGGGCCCCCGAGCCACGAGCCCCACCGCACGAGCCGCGTGCCGCCCTCGGGCTCGCGCTTGCCACCGGCGACCACGCGCTCGGTGCCGCTGGAGAGCGGCTGGAAGCGCGCCTCATAGGGCAGGCCCGCGAGCGCCGGGGCCCACGGCTCGGCCGCGTAGGTCTCCGAGAAGACGCGCTGGGTGCCCTCTACGTCCTCGGCGCTCTGCACGGTGAGGGCGGGCACGTCGCGGCCCTCCGCGGTGAAGGTGCCACGGGTGCCGGACGCGGCGTTGGGAGGCCAGTCCCCCGAGGACAGCGCCTCCCAGGGCAGGTTCATCAGCACCTCCTCGAGGGGCTCCGGCTCGACCTGGGAGAAGTCGGAGCAGGGGGCGGCGTGGGTGTCGATGGGGCCCTCGGTGCGCAGGATGTAGCCGCGCTCGGCGGCGAAGCACACGCGCTGCACGCTGGGCGAGGGGCCCACGTCCACGTGCCGTTCGTAGTACGCGCCCGGGCCCAGGGGCCGCTCCAGCGCGGGCACGGGGGCGTTGGCATCGGCCGAGCCCTCGCGGAACTCGCGCAGCGTCAGCTTGAAGCCGCCCGGGATGTGGAAGCCGGCCATCTCGCTGCTCGCCTCGAGCAGGCCGCGGGTGAGGTAGAGCGGGCCCGGCTCGTTGGCGTACACGCGCGTGCGCAGGGGGCCGTCCACGGGGCGCTGGTCGCTGACGTAGCGCATGGCCTCCCAGGTGCGGCCCGCGCTGGAGGAGCGCTCGGCGGTGGCCTCGCCCGCGTGGGGCACGTCCAGAGGGCGCGTCGTGTCCGCGCGCACGGGGAGGAGGAGCTCCTGCGCCAGCCGCACCTGGGCCAGGGGCTTGCCGGCCTCGTCGGTGAAGGCCAGGCGCACCCAGACCCAGGGCTGTTGCAGGGCCACCACCTCCAGCGTCAGCTGGCCGCCGAGGGTGCGCGCGGTGCCGCCGCCGCGGGGCTCGGGGCCCTGGGTCGCCGAGAAGGAGTAGGTGACCCGGTCGCCCACGCGGGCGCGCTTCCAGGCGTCAGCGGCCTGCATGGGAGCGGGCTCCTGGGCCTGGGGGTCGGAAGGGGAGGGGCTGCTCGACTTCGTGCTCACGCAGCCTGGGAGGAAGGACAGGGCCGCGCCCAGCAGCGCGGCGATGGGGAGGGTGGAGTGGCGCATTGGCATGTGGGACTTGATACACCAGGTGTGGCCCCCCTGAACCCCGGGGTGTGGGCGCGCTGTCCGATTACTGAGCACACCGTCCGAGACTCGGACGGTCCAGGTGTCGTGTGCGCAACCCTTTGCGTCCCAATGGACAATAACCAGGAAACGTCAGGACTCTTTACAAGAAGACGAGAAAAGCCCCAGGATGGCTGGTGCATCCGTGCTCCATGGCTAATC
Source organism: Myxococcaceae bacterium (assembly GCA_016926755.1). Lineage (GTDB taxonomy): Bacteria > Myxococcota > Myxococcia > Myxococcales > Myxococcaceae > Hyalangium. Next base: position 4,704 of record JAFGNZ010000247.1, read on the forward strand.
TGGCATTACCGGCTAAGCCCCTGTTTCCAGGTGTTCCCAGGTGTTGGCCCGAGGGTTGCTCATGGAAGGGGCGCGCGGTCGCGGCTGGAACCCCCAGGCGGCGGCGTCCAACCTCAGTACAAGAGGGAAAACACAATGTTCAAGAGAGCGGCAGTCCTCGCGGTGAGCTGTGGCGCGATGCTGGTTGGCTGCGGTACCGATCCGGAGGCCGAGAACCAGGAGATCGTCTCCAACCTGATCGAGGCCGGGTTCCCGGCCGACGACATCATGGTCGTCGAGGACGCCGTGTACGTGGGGCGCGACGCTCACGTGACCCTTGAGGCGTCCCGGGAGATGCTCCAGCCCGGCAACGAGAGCGCAGAGCAGTACAGGACGACCAATCTCGTCGGCACCGGCGTGACGAAGATCTGCATCAACCCCACCTCCTCCTTCAACAGCTACAGCCGGCTCAGCCAGGGGCTCGATCTGGCCATCGCCAACTACAATGCCCTGGGGCTCCGCATCACCTTCGCGCGGGGACCGACCACTGGCTGCACCGCGAACATCGCCGCGAAGACCATGTCCGGCACGGGCGGCTCTGCGGGCTTCCCCTCGGGCGGCCTCCCCTACGGAACCATCAACATCGGCACCGGCCTGCAGAGCTACAGCGTTGACGTGAACGAGCACGTCATCAGCCACGAGCTTGGCCACTGCGTCGGGTTCCGCCACTCGGACTACTACAACCGGAGCATCAGCTGCGGCAGCGGCGGCAACGAGGGGAGCGCTGGCGTGGGCGCCATCCTCATCCCCGGGACGCCGAGCACGGCCACGGTGGGCGGGTCGGTCATGAACTCCTGCTTCAGGTCGTCCGAGACCGGCGAGTGGACCAGCTCTGACATCACTGCGCTGAATTACCTCTACTGAGAGATGGCGCGACAGCCCCCTGGTCCGTTCATGACTCTGTGGGGTCCGATCCTCGCGGGCACCGTACTCCTGGGCGTTGCGGCCTGTGGAACTGCGGTGCCCGTGGATCCTCCGGTCTGCGGGAATTCGAAGATGCCAGAGGTGCGCAGCCTCTGGCAGTGCGGCCCGACCCTCGACTTCACCCCCATCAACAGCTACCAGGGCGAGTTCGCTGACGTCCAGGACAGGGAAGACGCAGTCGTCCTGATCGACGGACGCTGCACCGGAACGCTGATTGAAGCGAGCGCAGGACCGGTGGTGGTAACCGCGGGTCACTGTGTCGGGCTCGGGGACCGGGCGCTGCTGGTCTTCAACTTCGAGGACGAGCCCGACGGCGACCCGCTGGTCACCGAGGGCACTGTCATCGAGCAAGCGCTTGAACCCGACTATGCGCTCATCGAGCTCGACGTGCTCCCCGCGGTCACGCCGGTCTTGCTGACGTCCCTGGCCAGCGAGCGGTTGGCAATCATCCAGCATCCCCGCGGCCATCCCAAGGTCATCGCCGAAGGCGGGTTCCTGGACTCATGTAATCAGCTTGTCTACTACACGGACCTGGACACCCTGGTAGGGAGCTCCGGCGCTGGCGTGCTCAACCGTCAAGGCCACCTGCTGGGCATCCACACCGACGGCGATTGCGACGAAAACGGCCACGGCGCCAACAGGGGCTGGGTCGCGGAAGTGATTGTCGAAGCGTCCCCGTACCTGCAGAGCGCCGACATCGCCGAACGCTGAGCGCGCCGACAAGCCCGAGGCCTGTCGCGGCAGGTTCCCTCCGCCCCTCGGCTCCAGCCCGCTCCCCTAGAGCTGGGCCAGCGCCTCCCGGACGGTGAGTCTCGACGCCCGGCGCGCCGGGAGGGCCGTGGCCGCTATCGACACGATCACCACCAGCGCCAACCACCCCGACACGGCCGCCAGATCCATCACCAGGGGGAGCCGAACGCGAAAAGACAGCATCCCCACCGTCTTGCCGACCACGGCCGTCAGGGGCACGGCCAGCGCAGTGGCCACCCCCCAGCTCAGGACGCCGACAAAGAGCGCCTCGCCCACCACCAGCCGCCCGATCTGCCTGGGGGCGGCGCCGATGGTCTTCATCACGCCGAGCTCGCGCGTGCGCTCGATCACGTTGATCCCCATCGTCGAGCCGAGCCCGAGCATCCCCACGGTGACCATCAGCAGCGCCATCGCCAGCAGCATGCGGATCAAGACGACGACGTGGTCCCCCATCGCCGTGTGCAGCACCGCCAACGGGATCGCCGACTCGACGCTCACCTGCCGCGCTTCGAGCTCGCGCTCGATCGCGCGGATGATCTCCGCTCGTTCGTGAGGCGAGCCAGCCCGCGTCGCGATTCGCAGCATCCGTACCCGGCCTTCCGTGCCAGCGGCGCGGGCAAAGGCCTCGTCCGTGACGTAGGCAACTCCCGGCGACCCGACCTCCTCGACGATCCCGACCACCCGCCAGCTCGTCGGCCGCCCCCCGAGCGACAAGGTCACCCGGTCGCCCACGGTGATGCCCGGCGCCTGGCCCAGCACCATGTGGTTGAGCACCACGGCGTCGGTGTCTCCGGCCCTCAGCCAGCGCCCGGCGAGCAAGGGGAAGCGCACGAGCCCGGTCTCCGGTGGAGGCCCCATCATCGCGAGGCTCCCGTGACTGCCATCAGGGTAGGTGCGCACCACGTCCACCTGCCCGGGCCGAGAGAGCGCCGTCGCGGCGTATCCCCAGACCTCCACCGCGCGAACACCGTCGAGCCGGCGGAGCCGCTCGACCACCGTCGCCGGGGCGTTCAGCCGGATCTCGACGTCGTAGCTGCGATTCTCGTAGACCCTGTCGACGATGCGCTCCCACCCGCGAGACACGTTGAGCGCGGTCATGAACATCGCTCCACCGGCCGCCAGCAGCGCGAGCGTGAGGGCGAGCCGCCCCCGGCGCCGGAAAGCGTTTCGCACGGCGAGCAGCACGGTGCGGCTCACCCACGGCGGCAACGCCACCCACGAGCGCCACTGCCCGCGCGACGCCAGCGGGCCCACGCCGTACTGATCGATCGCCTCGCGCACGGTGACTTGGCTCCCACGTGCGATGGGAACAGCCGCGACCAGGAGAGGGACGAGCACCCCCGACGCCGCCCCAACGGCGAACACCCACCATGGGATCCGCTCACTCTCGAGGCGGAGGTTCAACATGTTGGCGACGATGGCGGCAAGGAAGCGCGCCCCGCCGACGCTCGCGGGGAGCGCGAGCGCAACGGCGGCCAGCCCGACCAGCGCGATCAGCACGCCGTACATCCACGCGATCTGCCCGGTGCGGGCGCCGACCGTCTTCATCACGCCGATCTCCCGCACCTGCCTGGCCAGCATCGCCGAGATCGACGTGGCCACCAGGATCGCGCTGAGCACGAGCGCCATCGCGCTGAACGCGAGCATCAGGAAGAGGACCCCCATCATCTGCGTCTGGTGGGGGTGGCGGCCCGGCGGAGGAACGCGCACCTGAAGCACGGAGTGTCCACGCACGCCGAGCCACTGCGAGAGCTCGGCCGCCGTGGCCTCAATCGCCTTGAGATCGAGTGGGTTGTCGCGCACCGTGATCCGCAGCTCGCCCAGCACCGGCGGCTCGCCCAGCTGCGCCAGGGTCGTCCGGGTGATGTAGCCGTAGCCCTCGCGCTCCTGCCACGCCGGCGCGAGCCCGGGATCGTGCACCAGGCCCGTGATCGGCACCGCGCGGGGGGCTCCGTGGGGCGTCTTCACCATCACGCTGTCGCCCTCGGTCGCCTCGAGCATGGACGCCGCGGTGCGTTCGATCAGCATCGTGCCGTCCGGAGGGGGCCACGCTCCACTCTGAGGCTTGAAGGTGTTGAGCCGCATCGCGTTGAAGTCGTCGACGACGAAGAGGAGCAGCGGCCTCCAGTCGTCGCCCACCTTCGCCCGGGCGAGCACGATGTCCCCCGCCTCGGCCTCGGCGATGCCCGGGCGGCGCCGGACCTCTTCCACCACCGATGGGTCGACTCCCGCGCTCAACTCGAGCGCGGCCGAAGCGGGATGCGTGCCCAGGTAGTTGCGGGCCATCTCACGCGTCAAGATCGCGTAGGCGCCGAGCACCGTGCCGATCCCCAACAAGCTCACGGCGATCGCCGTCACCATCAACGCGGTGCGCCCCTTCTGGGTCCAGACGTCGCGCGACAGCTTGCGCCAGCGCGGGCTGACGAGCCCAGTGACGGCCTCCCGAGCCGTGGCGCGGGCGCCCCCTCGTTGGCTAGCCATGCGCCACCTCCGGGGTTGCCGCCGCCGCCTGGGCGCGGCTCGTTTGGGCAACCACCTTGCCGTCCGCGAGGGTGACCACCCGGTCCGCGACGCGGGCCATGTCGCGCTCGTGGGTGACCACCAACACCGTCTTTCCGGCACGGGTGAGGTCCGAGAGCAGCTCCAGCACCGACTCCGCGGTCTGTGAGTCGAGGTTGCCCGTCGGCTCGTCCGCGACGATGAGCGGCGGATCGTTCGCCAGCGCTCGTGCGATCGCCGCCCGCTGCTGCTGGCCCCCCGAGAGCGCGGAAGGGAGCTTGTCGGCCTGGTCCGCGATGCCGACACGCGCGAGGAGCTGCGCTGCGCGTGCCCGTGCCTGCGCCGGCGAGTAGGTGGCGCAGAAGTCCATTGGCAGCATCACGTTCTCCGCCACGGTCAGGGTCGGCAAGAGCTGGAAGAATTGGAACACCACGCCCACGTTGCGACCGCGCCAGGCCGCGAGCCTGCTCTCGTCGAGCTCGTGCACCTGGGTGCCACCCACCCGGATCTCGCCGCGCGTCGGGCGGTCGATCCCTGCAATCAGGTTCACCAATGTCGACTTGCCGCTGCCCGACTTGCCCATGATCGCCGTGAACTGGCCGGCGGGCAGCGCGATGCTGACCTGGTCGAGCGCGACGAAGCCGGACCCGGCGCCGGGGTAGATCTGGGTCACCCCGCGAACCTCGATGAGATGGACATCTTGAGCGTTAGTGGACATGGTGTCCATGATGTTGGCGACCCCTCGCGGAGGCAACCGACAGCGGGCGCAGGAACGGCCAGTTCGGGACAGCGAGGGGCCGTCTGTCCATCAAGGGAGGCCCTCTTGGGTATGAAGACTCCGAACGCGTCTGATCGACGAGTGCAGCGAACCCGCCGGACGCTCCGCGAGGCGTTGATCGAAGTGCTCCTCGAGCGCGGGTGGGAGGAGACCAGCGTCCAGCACGTCTGCGATCGCGCCGACGTCGGCCGCTCGACCTTCTACACGCACTTCGCCGACAAGGAGGATCTGCTCATCAGCGGGTTCGAGGATCTCCGCAAGGCCCTGCGGGATCAGCAATCCGCCCAGGACAGCACTCGAGCGCTCTCCTTCGCCCGCGGGATGATCGAGCACGCCCACGAGCACCGGCGCCTGTTCCACGCCATCATCGGCAAGCGCAGCGGGCACGTGGTGCAGCAGCGCTTCCGCCAGCTCTTGGTCGATCTCATCCGCGAGGATCTGGCGGCCCTCGCTCCAGCGGGGCCGCACCTGGATGCGACGGTGCACTACATCGCCGGCGCGTTCTTCGAGCTGCTGATCTGGTGGCTCGACGCTCCCAGGCCGCTCCCGCCGTCCGAGCTCGAGCAGCTGTTCCACCGGCTCACGGCACCGGTCCTCGTCGCCTTACGCGAGCACGGCCGGGCGCGGCGCCGCCCGTAGCAAGGTGAACGGTGCTCGTCCCGCATGGAACCTCCCGTCGGCGTTACGTCGCGTGGCGCCCCTGGTGCCTTGGCCGCGGGGCTCAGAACATGTGGCCATAGTTCATATAGACGCGCTGTCTGCCCGTCTCCGTGGACAGCGCATAGTCCAAGCGGACGACCGCCGCGCGCCGCGCCACCCGCAGCCCCGCGCCCACGCCTGGGTGCCACTGGTGCCAGGCTCCATCCTGCACACCCGGGTGCCACACCCGCCCCATGTCCACGAACGCCGTCGCACCCAGCTTCATCGGCTGGCCCAGGACCCTGACCTCCAGCGCGTGGAAGCGCAGCTCCGAGTTCGCGAAAACCTTGATGTTCCCCGCGAACCGGTTGCGCTCGATGCCTCGCACGCTGGTCATCCCGCCCACCCCCTCGGTGAAGTTGACCCCGCCCGTACTGCTCCACTCGAAGAAGGGCACTTCGCCGAAGAGCATGTCCAGAGACAGCCGCTGCGCGAACACGAACCGCGAGCCCAGCCGGAGGTACCGCCGCTCGCTCAGCGTCAGCCCCGCGTAACGATAGCGGCTCCCCGTTGGGCGCCCCGACAGGCGGATCACCACCTCCTCCACCCCGCCCGTTGTCGGATCCGTCTCGGCGTCTCTCGTGTCCCAGAGTGCCCCCACCAGGAGCTGCCCCGTCGGTCCGCCCTCGATGCCCAGCGGCTGCAGCTGCGCCAGCATCGAGGCCTCATACGGCAACACCCGCGTGTATCTCCACGAGTACGCCGCGTACACCTGGAGCGGATGCTCCTCGCCCAGGGGCGGGCCGCGCAGCCGCAGCCACGCGCAAGGTGCGCCCTTGTCATAGTTGTACCAGGCGTCCTTCTCGTCTCCCGTGAACTCCGGCGCCGAGTGGTTGCCCGCGCCGTAGAAAGGACTGCGGAACTCGCGCTTGTACTCGAGCCGCACCTCCACGCGCAGCGGACCCAGAAGGCCCGGCCCGTCGTAGCGCAGGTAGTGGTTCTGAATGCCGCGCGTGGTGAAGAACACCTGGGCGCCGAAGCCATGCTTGTACGGCTCGTGGCCCTCACCGTAGAGGTACATGCCCCCCACCACGCCGTAGCCCACGCCAAAGTCCGAGTTGAAGGCCAGGAGCGGCAGCGCGATGCCGTCCACGCCCTCTTTCATGGCGGGCTTGGGCGCCGTGCTCGTCACGGGCGTGGCGCTCACGAGGGCGAGTACGAGCGAGGAGAGCAGCATGCGGATCTCCGCTTCAAGGGGCTCTGGCTTCGCTGCGGTGTCGGTACCTGTTCAGCTTAATCACCCCAGCGGGCTGTCAACCCGAGCCGGGGCGCGAGCAACCCGCAAGGCCTGACGTCAGTGCACCGAGAGGAACCCCCGAAGCTGGGCGCTGTACTGGGTGAGGGGCCTGAGATCCTGGAATTGGCTATGGCGCCGGAAGAGGACGATGCCCACGCCCATGCCCAGCCGGCGGTAGACAGGCAGGTCCACCTCGAGCCGGCCCGCTTGGAGCTGATGGTGGGTGCCCGCGCCGTTGAGGGTGTACATCCAGGCCATGTCCACCTGCGCGCTGGCGATCGTCCACTGCCGGTACAGGTAGGTGGCATTGAGCTCGAGCGCGAGGCCAGGGCCGTAGTCGTAGTCGCGGCCAGTGCTCAGGCTGTGCGCGCTGGAGATGCTCCCAAGCACCACACCTTTCAGGTGGAGCGCCGTGCGCAGCCCCGACTCCCGCGAGAGCGCGCGCCCATAGAGCAGGCTGCCGCTGAAGGACTGGCCGCCAACCGAATAGGCCTCGATGTTCGTGTAGTAGAAGTGCTGGAGCGCTCCCAGGACCAGCCGCGAGCGCTCGGTACTCACCAGCGGGGTGGAGGCGAGCATGGCCCGCACCTGGGCATGGCTGACCAGGCGGAGCTCCGAGTTGGTGATGAACTGCACGGTGGCGGAGTAGGCGTCGAAGGGCTGCCGGATGACGTCGTACACCGGGTCTCCATACTGGAGGTCGAACTGCACGAAGAGCTGATCCCTTCCCTGCGCCAGGGCCGCTCCTTCCCGGAGGTTCTGATAGCCGCTCCGGATCGCGTGCAGCAGGAGGGGCAAGTGTTCGCTGGGCCGCGTGGAGTCGATCCGCCACGCCTCACCGCTCACCAGGCGATTGACGCCCCGAGCGGGGCTCAGCGCCGCCCCGGTCAGCTCGCGGCCGAACCGGTCCATGCCTCGGGTGCGGTTGTTCAGCACCCGCGAGGTGAGCCGGTGCAGCGCCTCGCCGAGGGCGATCCCGCCCAGGCTCGTGTTGATGAGATCATTGAGGGACGGGTGCTCCGTCTCCGCCAGCAGCTCCCACTGGAGGCTGCCCAGGAGCGTGAAGAGGCTGGCCCCGACGTAGCCGAAGCCGCTCTCCCTGGCGGCGTTGTAGTAGAGACTGCCGTGGTAGGGGTGCGCGAACTGGTTGGTGCCGAACCCGTCGGCGTCCCAGACGAAGCCCACCTGCAGGTTGCGCTTCCATGAGTCCACGCTGATGCGCGCCCACTCCCGGTGCAGCACGTACATATCCAGCGACCACACCGCGGCGTTGATCGTCGTCACCTGTCCCAGGGCGTTCCAGGACTTCTGCAGGGGGGACTTCTTCTCTTCGGGCGAGGCCACGACCTCGACGGGGCTCGTGGACGTGTCATCCATGGCGAGCGGCGCGTCCTCCGGGGGAGCGCGCACCTGCGCTTCGGCCTGGCCCGAGAGCGCCAGCGCAAGCGCCAGAATGAGCACGGAGCTGAAGAGGTGACGGGCCTTCATCGAGGTGCCCAGCCCTGCCTTCCTTGAGAGAGCACCAGTGGGCTCATGAAGGTGGCAAGGGCAAGACACATGCCAGCCCGATCCGAGCGGAGGGCGGGCCCGGCGGTGCAAGCATTGCGTCGGAGCGCAAAGGCTGCGCCCCTGCGCTGCATCACCTGCTACGGAGCCGTGGGTGCTGCTCCCTCGTGCTGCTCGCTCGAGGCCTGAGCCTCCTTCAGCCGAACGTCCGCGACGAGGGGGTAGTGATCAGACGCCTCCACGCGCAGGACTCGGCTCCGCAGCGGGATGAAGGAGTCACAGGCCAGCACGTAGTCGATGCGCACCGAGGGCAAGAAGGGCAGCGGCAGTGGGAAGGTGCCCGATGGGCCCGTGCCGCTGGAATCGAAGACGTCCTTCAGGTTGCGCCGCAGCAGCTGCACTGCCGTCGAGTTCGGCAAGTCGTTGAAGTCACCCATGAGGATCTTCGGCCGCGTGTCCCTCTCGAGCAGGCTGGCGATGAGCGCGCTCTGGCGAAGGCGGATGCTGTCCCGGAAGGGCGGATGGACCAGATGGGTGATGTAGACACTCACCTCATGCCCGCTCACCTGCAGGAGCGCGTGGGCCACCGTGCGAGGCTCGCCCCCCTGGGACATGGGCAACGGGTACTGCTCCATCGCCTCCACCGGAAAGCGCGAGAGCAGCGCGATGCCGTAGGCGCCGCCGAACATGTCCCGGGTGCGGAAGTGGGCGTGGTACGGAAGGCCGGTGCGCCTGGCGAGCTCGGCCGCCTGGTCCAGCCCTCCGGCCCGCCGGCTGCCACGATCCACCTCCTGCAGCGCGACGATGTCCGGGCCCGCCTCGCGGATGACCTCCACCACCCCATCCATGCCGCGAGTGGCGGACTTGATGTTGTAGGTCATCAAGCGCAGCTCTCCGGGCCCACGTTCACCCAGCTGCGCTGAAGTCGCACACGCGGTGGAGGTTGCCAACAAGCCGAGAAGGAGCAGCTGTCGGAGGCGCATGAACGCAGGATAATGCAGCCTGGAGACGGTGCCACACGGCTGGAGGCACGATCAGGCCACTTCACGGAGGTGTCCTCGAGGCCGGCTGGCGCGTGGCGCCTCAGCACATTACTGGCGCCCAGGTCACCTTCTTTCGATTGATGACAGACGTGTCCGGGCTCCCGGCTGCTTCTGAGGGCGCGTCGCGGACGTCCTGCCCTCACGGCACCGGGGACTGGATCACGTAGTAGATGGATGCGAAGAAGCGGTGGAGCGCCGCCAGGAGCTGGAGGAGGAAAGGCCAGCCCAGCACGGTGAGCCCAAAGAAGGCCGCGGAGACAGTGACGTACTCGACCATGGACTGGCCGCGGGGAGCCCCAGGGCAGCACTCATGCCGTGTTCTCATCGTGCGCGTTCCAGGAAGCTTCGCGGGGCTCAAGGTTGCTCCAGGAAGGAGAGGAACAGCTGGACTCCCGAAGCCGAGAGATCGCGCTGCAGCGAGACAGTGCCCTGAATGGAGCCGCGACGTAGCGTGAGTTCGGCGCCACCTCCGGCCAGCTGCCGCGTGGCTTCGATGCTCCACCCTTGCCCGACCAGCACAGCGCGATAGGCGTCCGCCACCTTCTCCCAGGAACTCTCGGAGACGACGCCGGACACCATGTGCTGCGTTGTCCCCTCGAGCGTGAAGGAGAGCCCCACCCGCTGCTCGAGGCGGGGAGGCAGGGGGATCCACGCGGGCACGCGCCCGAGCCCCTCAGCCAACGAGCCCACCTGCCCAGCGGACACGAACACCAGCGTCTCTCCCTGCTGGGCCAGCGTGGACACGAGGTACACCTCCTTGGAGCTGAGACTCCAGTAGCCCACGAAGCCGGCGTTGGCGTTGTAGCGCAAGCCAATGGCCGGCAAGCCCTGCTCCGCGAGGGCCTTGCGGTAGTGCTCCAGCACCTGGTCCGACGAATCCGAGGTGGAGAGCCATGCCACGGAAATGGGAGCTCCCGAACCCAGATAGTCCGCGGCGAGCACCTCCGGGCGGTTGCCACGTGGGTAGGGTGGGAAGTGAGAGAGCGCACGCTGAAGGACTGCCTCCTCCAGCGGTGAGCGGCGGCCGCGCCCGGGCAGCGCGAGAGCATCCTCCGAGCGCAGGCCCTCCTCGACGTCAGGGCCCTCCCGCGTAGCCTCGTAGGTGGCATGCTCCCAGGTGAACCCAAGCAGTCCCCCCACGACGGCCACGGAGAATAGCAACGCAGAGACCCGCACCGCGGGCGTGGGCCCTGAGCCAGACATCAGCACCCCTCTCCTGGCTTGCAGCCCAGATAGCCTGCATGACGGCGCCTGTAGATCTGCGGGTGATGGTCTTTGTCCCAGTCCCGCCACTCGGTGTTGAAGTAGGACGCCGAGCGACGCTCCTGCTGGATCTTCTCACTCGGGTCGTCGCTCGTCTGCGGCGCGATGGCCAGATTGGGCTTGAGTGGGTCATCCGCAAGGTTCCGGAGATCGGGCGCCAGGAGCTGGCCCTGCGCGGCATTCCCGAGGAAGCCGTTGACCGTTCGGGTCAGCTCCCGGAAAGGTTCGTTCCTCGTGTAGACGTGGCTGAGCTGGGCGAAGACCGTCCGCGCCGGCGACTGCTCCGAGGGGCCAGGCGGGGTATAGCGCTGTCCCGGCCTTACATTCGCGGGCGTGCTCACCGCCCACGTGTCGGTGAGGATCGCGAGCTGCTGCTCCTTGAGGAAGTAGGCGGTGCTCTCGTCTCCCTTCTCGGAGTTGTCATGGATCTGCGTCCCTTGCCCCTTCCAGTGCTCCTTCGTGAGTTCTACCTTGGAGAACTCCTGAAGGAACCTCTTCGGCAGCAGGTAGTTCTCCACCACCGCGCGGGCCGAGCACCTGATGAGCCCACCGTGGGTGAACGCATCCTGGAAGGAGCCGTGGAGGGGATCTCCCAGCGCGGCCGCTGCCTGCTCCGGCGCCTCGCACGTCACCTGCTTCGCATGCGGGTTGAGCCAACACACGTGCGCCGCCGCCGCCTGATGGTGATCCGCCTCCTTGCAGTCCGGATAGCCCTGGGTGGGCTTGCCGTCCTCGTCCAGGTAGGGCTTGAGCTGGAAGCTGTCGATGCCAGACTCGTGATCGCAGAACATCAGGCGCGCCTGCTTCTGCACGACGGTGAGCCCCCCGAAGGGCTTCGACTTCGTGCCCGCCTGGGGCAGCTTCTGGGAGTAGTCCTGCACGGTGAAGTCCCAGGCCGTGGAGAGCGCAGTCTCCTGGGCGTCCAGCGAGTAGCGCAACAGGTCGTCCAGAAAGAGGGAGTAGAGGAACACGGGCACGAGGATCAGCAGGCAGAGGGCCATCTCCACCGCGGCGGCCCCGCGCGCGGACCTGGGCATCCTGGGTGTGCGGTTCATAGCGTCAGCCCCTGGGCGCCCTGGACGAGCTGCGCCGCCTCCGAGTTGCCCGCGGCGCGCAGCACCCGCTCCGCCTCCTCGGAAGTCATGGGGTGCAGCTTGGCGCGCCAGTAGGGGGCAAAGAGGTTCGGGGGTTCCCGCCAGCCGCTCCCTGCTTCGGGAGAGCGGCCCCCACGCAGGTCCTCATTGTCGAAGCGGTGGTAGTAGACAAGCGCCTTGGACAAGCCTGCGCCCTCACCAGGTGCCAGCGTCAGCTTCGAGGCCCCCTGCTCCCCGTGGGTCAACGTCACTTCACCCGAGGCGTTGAGCTCCCAGGGGGCCATGGCAGGATCGCCCATGCGCAGGCTTTGGGTGACGTAGCTGTAGACTCGCGGCTGCCCCCAGTCACGGCGGGGATCCGGGTTCGCGCGGAACTTCATGAAGCAGTTGCCACGGGAGGCGCAGGCCTTGAAGGCCTTGGCGTTGACGCCTTCGAAGCGATGGTTGCCGCTGTGGGCGCTGCCCGGGGAGTGGCCGCCTCCGTTCGCGTCACTCCAGATCCGCGCGCTGTAGCGTGAAGTCCCAGGGAAGACGTGGCTCCACTTGTTGAACATGGTGCCGTGCTCATCCGCGGCGATCGTCGTGCCTGGGTTTCCTGCCTCCTGGCCCTTCTCGTGGATACGAGCCTCGCCGAGAGCGGTCTTCGCGGTGCCTGCGTGCCCCTTCGGCTCGTGGGTACCGTCGCCGGGGATCTGGTGCCGCAGCTCATCGAGGAATTGCGGGTGAAGGTGCCAAGGCACCCCGTCCGTGATGAGGCCTGCACGGTTCGCTGGCCAGCCCGGACGGGTGGCATTGGAGATCTCGGTCAACACCTGGGCGCGCGCGCGCGGCGAGGATGAGGGGACGCTGCCTGTGCACTCCATCCCATCTACCGCACAGTCCAATTCGTTGGCGTTGAGGCTTCCGAGCCCACCGGGGAGGCCACTCACGCCGGGCGCGTTGAACAACGCCAGCGCCCTCAAGCCGTGGGACATTCCATCACTCACGGCCTCTCGGGTCCGTCCATGCACCTGTCGCTGAGAGGCGTGGAGGGCGTCCACCATCCGGTCCAGGGCGTCGGTCGAGGAGATGAAGTACCCCTCCAGCCCGCGAGCCTTCCTCGCATAACTCCTGGCGGCATTGGAGTACTCCCGCGAGATCTGCATGGCCTCGCGCGCATGGCGGCAGTGCTTCTTGCGCTTCTTGGAGCCGCACTGCAGCCCCTCCTGGAAAGCGATGAACGAGAAGTTGTCGCTCCCCGCCTGCATCATCTCCCCCGTGACGCTGGCGGCGGCCATGTAGGCATGGAGGCTGTTCATCGCGACGTAGGAGGCCGCGATGGCCCGGTTGGTCACCGCGTAGTAATTGAGCGCGCGCGCCTCCATCACCGCCATGGAGTAGGCGAGCGAGTCGCTGTGCTGCTGGAGGCTGATCTTGGCGCGCAGCGCCTGGCTGAGGTTGAAGCTCAGCGTCACCATCAGCGCGAGCACGAGGAAGGAGAGCGCCCCCAGCACCAGGGTCTGCCCACGTTTGAGCCGCCGCTCCGCCCGCATGGCTAGTCGTACCTGAATGGGAAGATGCACTGGTTGCGCTCCGGCAGCTCGTGGCCCGGTTTCTGGAGGAGGAAGTTGGACTGCATCCGCATGGTGTAGGTGGCGCGGATGGGGTGCGCGTAGACGCCCTTCTCGGCCAGGGCCAGATAGAGATCCCCGCCGCGCGCATCCGGGGATGAGCGCTTGCGCCCCTGCGCCTTGCCCAGGCGCATCAGCCACGGCACCTCGCGATTGCGGGCCGCGTTGAAGATGATCCAGTTCGCGAAGGGAATGGGCATCCGGTAGTTGAACGTCACCTGGAGGCGCAGCTTGGTGCGCTGTCCCTGCTCCCAATCCTCGCTGGTGGCATAGGCCGGCGCATCGAAGTTCACCTCACGCGGGTTGCCGGGGAAGTTGCCTCGCAGCGGCCCGCAGACAGTGACCTGGACGTACGGCAGATCCGCCTCTTCCATCCTGTTGCCCAGCACCTGTGCCCACCTCCACTTGGCCTGAAAGTCGCTGGCGGCGTGGGTGGGCTTGATGTGCTCGCCGCCTCCCATGTCGCGGCTCACCAGCGGCAGAAGCACCGCCAGCGCGGCGCGCTCCATCTTCTGCATGCTGGCGTTATGCAGGGCGCCCGCGCGGACGGCTTTGTAGGCGGCGTACTTCGTCAGCAGTCGCGCCTGGTGCATGAGGCTGAGCTGCAGAATGCCCAGGATGAGGAAGACGAACAGTGGCAGGGTGATGGCTGACTCGATCGCCGCCTGTCCGGATTCAGGGCTCCTCGTGTCTGAACCCAACTGTGCGAGCATCACCCGTTCCCCTGTCCTGTGATCGGGGCCATGAGCTTCGAGCAGGATCTACACGCCTGGAGCGCTCAGGGCTGTATCCCTGGAGTCGCAAGCCACCGTTCAGGAGTCATCAACAGGAGCGACGAGAGCTTCACCACGTCCACGGTTGAACGCGGCGCCCGTCGATGTGTCTGGCGCCAGACCAACACCAGGGAGAGGCGCGCTGGAGCGAGTGACGAAACCCTGGATCCGCCTGGAACTGGGTCCTACGGTGCCTCACAGGCGCCAACAGGTGCGCGGCTGCTCGTCCCAGCCTCGTGTGGAGCGGGGCACTGCATGGTAACACTCAGGGCTTGTTGGAGTTGGAGGAGTCCACTTGCCGGATCTCCTCCTCCAACCAACTGCGGTAGCGGTACGTGCTCGTGAACGTCGACTTCTTGCCCGGCACGGACCTTGAGCTGATGCCCACCAGTGTGAGGCCGGCGGGCTCCTCGCGAAAACAGGGACCTCCACTGTCACCGGGGAGCGCCAAGGCCCCAGGTAGCCCGATCGTGAACAGCTCACCGTTCGCAGTCGCGACAACATTCCTTCCAAACCGGCGGATTGGCTTGGGATCTTCAAACGAAACCAGCCCATCTTTTACAGCGGTTGCGCCATAGCCAGCCGCGACGACACTGTCTTTTACGAGGATATCAGTCTTCGCGATAGTTACAGGCGAGTACCTGCGCTCGACTGGCTCAGGCAGGACGACGATGGCGAGATCTGCCCGGCTCTCGGCCACTACGTCCAGGAGAATATAGCGCTTTTCTGCCTCGGTGATGGCGTGGACAACCTGCGCCTCGGGAGGTACCAAGAGCTTCTTCTTCTTGAGAACTATTTTCAAGTCTTGATGAGGCCGCCACCACTCCAGAGTAGCTCTTGAAGACATCCCTATGTTCTCCTGTGCTGACGCTCGCTGTCTTCTCGCAGGTTGAGCTGTCGATGGTGGTCGTAGAGGCATCTTTCTCCTTCCCCCGGCAGACGCAATGCCCGGCCGTGAGCACGAGCCGTGGATGGAGCAGCACCCCGCCACACTCCTCGCCCTCTCCGATGGTCACATAAACAGCAGATGAGAACTGGTTGCGGATATCCTTCTCACCCCTGGAGATGTTGAGGACTTCGTCCGAGGATTCCAATTCGAGCAGGTTCTGTTCCGAGAGAGGGGACTGCTCATGAGAGGGAGAACTGGAGGCGCAGGCCATGAGCGTGAGCAGTGGCACGAGGTAGAGCAGCGGGCGCACAATCCGTGGCTCTTGGAGAGGGCCTATAAAGCTCATGGGGTGGGCTCCTGGGGTTTCGAGTGGCTGCGTGCGCGAGGGGCGGCCCGGTGGAGTTCAGCGAGCAGCCAGTCTCGGTAGGGATAGAGGCTCGTAAAGGCAAACCCATCCTCAAGAGGCAGGGTCGTGATGCCAATCAGCTCTGTCCTGGCCTTGTCCTGGCGCAGGAAGGCGTCGCCGCTGCCACTGGTGAAGGGAGCCCCCAACTGCGCGAACATGACTCCATCGCCGCCGGAGGGCGGGGGGCCCACAGCCTTCTTTCTGCCGACGCGGCGGCCCCCTATGATCAGGTCGTTGTTTCCATCATGCCCGTGACCCACAATGGTGAAGATTTCGTCGGGATTGACCTCCGAAGCGGGGAGATGGATCTCTGGCGAGGTGCCCTGAATGGGCTCATGCAACTCAACGACAGCGAGGTCCGCCTTGATCGAAATGGGAAGCCCTCGCTTGTCGAGGAGGATGTCGAGGGCGGGGTGGGGCCTCACCTTACCGGAGGACTCTCGGCAGCGCGTATTCCAGAGCACCTGCGACTCCACCACTCTGCCGGTGTAGGTGATGGTCTCGGCGGTGACGCTTGTCGCACATCTTGCACCATTGATGGTGAAATGAGCCTCGCTGTCCTTCGATGGAGCTTCAAGAGCCTCGCAGACGCAGTGGGCTGCTGTCAGGACAAGGGAGGGGCTGAGGAGTGCGCCACTGCACGAGCTTCGCCCCCGCGCCTCCAGAGTGGCATGGACCATCACCGCGAACGAGTATTGGTTCGCATAATCCGTCACACCATCAGAAGGAGTCCTGCGATGACCGATAGGCAGGATTTCGTACTCGTCCCCCGTGATGATGTCATCGTCAGCGCTGGTTGCGCCCGCATCATGAGAGAGCGAGCCCTGCGCTGTGGGTGGGCCGGAGGGACATCCGTCGCAGGAGAGCAAGAACACCGTGGCCAGCAAGGCCAATGAGCTGTGGGCCGCCACAGGGCTGGAAGGGGACATTCCGGCGGCAAGCTACCACCATTCATCGAAAGCCCGCGTTTTCGAAAGATCAGCTCCAGCAGAAGAAGCTCCTCGAGCTCTTCCGCGAGAAGTTCATCGCGGCCGCCGGTAACCTCAAGCCGGGCCTGCTCTGGGAGCCCGGCGTGTCGCTCGCACCGCTGCCCGAGCCCACCAAGACGGCGTACCTCCAGGGGCTCGTCGAGGACGCCCTCCGGCACGGGACCAAGGTGCTCAACCCGCACGGCGGGGAGGTCCACGGCTCCTTCTTCTTCACCCAGCGCGAGTCGGCGTTCCTCACGACGGGCTACATCTTCTGAGGCCGCCCTCGGGGGACGGCCACCTCACACCGGCCCGTTTGGATGGCGTGAGGCCTCCAGCTCATCCCAGATGCGCACGTGCCGGGTCTCCTTCAGGTAGAGCCCGCCGACGATGACGGTGATGGTCGCGATGCTGATGGGGTAGAGGAGGCCCGCGTAGATGTTGCCGGTGGCCACCGTGACCGCCGAGGCGATGAAGGGCAGCAGGCCTCCGAAGATGCCGTTGCCCACGTGGTACGGCAGCGACAGCGAGGTGTAGCGGATCTTCGCCGGGAAGGCCTCCACCAGGTAGGCCGCGATGGGGCCATACACCATGGTGACGAACACCACCTGCACCAGCACGAGCGCGCAGAGGGCCACGGGGTTGATGGGCTCGCTGAACGCCTTCATCGCCATGTAGATGGGGTAGTAGCACACGGCGGCCAGCAGGTTGCCCGCCACCATCACCTTCTTGCGGCCCACCCGATCCGACAGCGAGCCGAAGAAGACGAACAGCGGCATGCCCAGCGCCAGCGCCACCGCGACGATGACGTTGGCCTGCACGAAGGGCACCTTCAGCGTGTTCTGCAGGAAGTACAGCGCGTAGAACTGGCCGGTGTACCAGACGACGCCCTGCCCCGCGGTGGCGCCGAACAGCGCCAGCAGGATGATCTTCCAGTTGTGGCGGTTGCCGAAGCTGTCCTTGAGCGGGGCGCTGGACGTCTTCCCCTCCTGCTTGAGCTTCGTGAAGATAGGCGACTCCTTCAGCTTCAGCCGGATGTAGAGCGACATGCCCACCAGCAGGGCTGACAGCAGGAAGGGGATCCGCCAACCCCACTGCTTGAACGCCTCCTCACCCAGCGACATCCGCACGCTGAGGACGATGCCCAGCGACACGAACAGCCCCAGCGTGGCGGTGATCTGGATGAACGAGGTGTAGAAGCCACGCCGCTCGTCCGGCGAGTGCTCGGCCACGTACACCGCCGCGCCGCCGTACTCACCCCCCAGCGCCAGCCCCTGCAGCAGCCGGATGACGACCAGGAGGATGGGCGCCAGGATGCCGATCTGCGAGTAGGTGGGCAGCACGCCAATGAGCGTGGTGGCCCCTCCCATCAGCAGCAGCGTGACGAGGAAGGCGTACTTGCGGCCCACCAGGTCGCCAATGCGCCCGAAGAAGAGCGCGCCGAAGGGGCGCACCGCGAAGCCCGTGGCGAACGTCGCCAGGGTCAGCAGGAAGCCCGCGGTGGGGTTGTCCTTGGGGAAGAACTGGCCCGAGATGATCGCCGCCAGGCTGCCGAAGATGTAGAAGTCGTACCACTCGATCATCGTCCCCGCGGCCGAGGCACCGATGACCTGCCAGATCTTGTACTCCTTGGCCGCGCTGGCGGCGCTCACGGCGGCTACGGGCTGCGCTGGGAATTCGTTGCTCATGCCGGGTCGTGCTCCTCGGACAGTCAGAAGAAGATCTGCGTCTGCGCGGTCAGCCCCAAGACACTCGGCGTGTCTCCTACCTTCAGGGAGGAGAGGTCGAGCTTCACGCTGGCCTGGTGCTTCTCCAACCAGTAGTTCACCCCGCCGCGGATGAGGAACCGGTCACTGGCAGGCCGTGTGCTGTTGAACACCTCGGTGCCCGCGACGAGCCCCACCTTGTTCCAGCGGAAGCCCGCCTCCACGAAGCCGCCCGTGCCGGTGGCCGCCCCATCCTCGCCCTGGTCGTAGCGGAAGAGGTTGGTCTGGAAGACGACCTCCTGCTCCTCGCTCAAGGGCCAGTCGACGAAGACGTCCGCGGAGAGGGCGCGGTAGTCCGTGGTCCCGTTGATGGAGGCCACCGCGCGCGACTGGTAGTCGGCGCCCAGGCCCACCGAGATGACGGGCTCCTTGGCGAAGGCAATGCCGCTGAAGAAGAAGGCTTCCTCCTTGCCCAGGAAGTTGTAGCGCGCATGGGCGGTGATGCGCGGCCAGTCGCTGGGGTTGAGCACCGGCTGCGGGTTGCCCGCGGCATCCACGCGCCGCAAGCCCTCGACACCGTTGAAGACGCCCACGCGGTAATGCACCTTCCCGCCACCGAGCATGCCGCGCAGCTGCACGCCGATGTCCCGCAGCACCTTGTTGCTCCCCGGCGGGTAGAGCAGCACTCCGGAGTAGTAGTCCAACCCCAGCAGGCTGGTGGCGCCCTGCAGCGAGTGGCGTGACAGCGGGAGGAGGATCATCCCCGTGTCCACGGTCAGCTCATCCATCACCTTGAAGCTGACGAAGGCATCCTGGATGAAGAACTGGACATCGTAGTTCCCGTCCTTGCCGAAGTTCGGCGTGTCCGTCTCGGCGAAGAAGCTGATCCGCTCGTTGAGCGAGCCGTAGATCATCAGCCGCGCGCGGCGCAGGTAGAAGTCCGTGCTCCAGCGCTCCCCATCCACCGCGCCGCGGCGCACGGACTGGGCTTGGGGCTGGAGCAGCACGCCCACGTTGAGCGCGCTCGTCTCGGAGAGGGTGATCTTCGCCGCATGTGCGGGCAGGGCGGCCAGGAGCGCGACCAGCAGCGCCCTCGAAACGAATCGGATCTTCATAGGCAGAGCTTCCCTCCCGCGGCCAACCCAACCGTATGGGTCAGGTCCGCTCGGGGAGGGGACCTTACTTCAGGGGGTTGGGAAGTCCACAGCGGATGGCAGGCAGGCGGCGGGCCCCTCCCAGTGGCACAATGGCGTCCGGCACCCTTCGCGCCCTCCTCTGGGAGTCCATCATGTCGAACCACCTCGAAGCTCTCTTCTCGGCCGCGGACGCGGCCCCGGCCTCCTCCCGCATCCCCGAGTTCATCGAGCAGCGCGAGTACCTGATCGACGGCAAGCTCCTCACCTGGCAGGGCGAGCTGAACCCGGTGCGCAGCCCCGTCTGCGTGAAGACGGACAAGGGGTTCGAGCAGAAGATCATCGGCAGCACGCCGCTGCTCACCTCGCAGGAGTCGCTGGCCGCGCTCGACGCGGCCGTGCGCGCCTATGATCTGGGCCGCGGGGTGTGGCCCACCCTGCGCGTGGCCGAGCGCATCGAGCACGTGGAGCGCTTCATCGCGCGCATGCAGGAACAGCGGCAGCTCGTCGTGAACCTCCTCATGTGGGAGATCGGCAAGACGCAGAAGGACGCCGAGAAGGAGTTCGATCGCACGCGGGACTACATCGTCGACACCCTCACGGCGCTCAAGGAGCTGGATCGCAACTCGGCCAAGTTCGTCCAGGAGCAGGGCATCATGGGACAGGTGCGCCGCGTGCCGCTCGGCGTGGCCCTGTGCATGGGGCCCTACAACTACCCGCTCAACGAGACGTTCAGCACGCTCTTCCCGGCGCTGCTCATGGGCAACACCGCCGTCTTCAAGCCGGCCAAGTTCGGCGTGCTCCTCATCCGTCCGCTGCTGGAGGCCTTCCGCGACAGCTTCCCCCCGGGCGTCATCAACATCATCTATGGCCGCGGTCGCGAGACGGTGGGCGCCCTCATGGAGAGCGGCAAGGTGGACGTGTTCGCCTTCATCGGCACCAACCAGGGCGCCAGTGAGCTGAAGAAGATGCACCCCAAGCCGCACCGGCTCAAGGCCGTGCTCGGCCTGGACGCGAAGAACCCCGCCATCATCCTGGAGGACGCGGACCTCGAGAACGCCGTGAACGAGTGCGTCACGGGCACGCTGTCCTTCAACGGCCAGCGGTGCACGGCGCTGAAGGTCCTCCTGGTGCAGAAGAAGCTCCTCGAGCCCTTCCTCGAGAAGTTCATCGCGGCCGTCGGCAAGCTCAAGCCGGGCCTGCCCTGGGAGCCCGGCGTGTCGCTCACGCCGCTGCCCGAGCCTACCAAGACGGCGTACCTCAAGGGGCTCGTCGAGGACGCCCTCCGGCATGGGGCCAAGGTGCTCAACCCACACGGCGGGGAAGTCCTCGGCTCCTTCTTCTTCCCGGCCATCGTCTCCCCGGTGAGCGAGAAGATGCGCCTCTTCTACGAGGAGCAGTTCGGCCCGGTCATCCCCATCGTGCCCTTCGAGCAGGACGAGGAGGCCATCCGCTACGTGGTGAACTCGCCGTTCGGCCAGCAGCTGAGCATCTTCGGCAAGGACTCCAAGCGCATCGCGCGCCTCATTGACGCGTGCGCCAACCAGGTGGGCCGCATCAACCTCAACACCCAGTGCCAGCGCGGGCCCGACTCCTTCCCCTTCAGCGGTCGCAAGGACTCGGCGGAGGGGACGCTCTCGGTCTCCGACGCGCTGCGAGTGTTCTCCATCCGCACGCTCGTCACCACGAAGACGACGGCGGAGAACAAGGCCATCGTCCACAACATCCTCACCCAGCGCGAGTCGGCGTTCCTCACGACGGACTACATCTTCTGAGGCTGCCCTCTGGGGACGGGCGCCTCACACCGGTCCGAGGCCCGGCGGGAGAGGTCCTCGCGGCAGTGGGGCTCAGCGGCGCCTTTTCCGCGCGGTCGAGCAACCTCTCGCCCCCTCGCCACCACCGGGCCCTTCAGATCACGACTTCCCTCACCTGGCCGCGCAGGCAGTGGTCGCTGGCCATGCTGGCGCCGTAGGCCCCCGCGGGCATCAACGCGAGCAGCTCCCCTTCCCTCACCTCTGGGAGTCGACAGCCCCGGGCCCAGATGTCAGCGGCCTCGTTGATGTGCCCGGCTACGGTGTACTCGTGGAGCGGCGGTGCCAGGGGTGCGCGCACGGACACCACCTCGAGGGGGATGCCGTAGAGTGCCGGACACGGGTTGATGGCGTGACCGGCGTCGATCCCGATCCAGCGCGTGCCGCGCCGCTCCTCCACCGTGTTCACCTCCACGAGCAGCACGCCCGCCGGAGCCGAGATGAACGTGCCCGGCTCGCAGGCGATCGTCACGCCCAGGGGTGCGATCTGGCGCCCGAGGATCCCGCTCCAGGTGTCCAACGAGAGCGGCCGATCCGCTCCCCGGAAGCGCCCCCCCAGGCCGCCCCCGACGTTCACGCTCGACAAGTTCGGGATCCGCCGGGCAATGGCCGCCAGGCGCATGAAGGCCGCCTCCACCTCGGCCGCGGCGTCCTCGGGCAGCCCCCAGCCGATGTGCATGTGGACACTGTCGACCCGCAGGCCCGCCTCGTGCGCTGCCCGGAGGGCCTGCTGGCACTCGTGCGCATCGAAACCGAACTTGCCGCTGCCGTAGGCCGTCTTCTGCCCGCCGCCGTAGCCAGCCGTCATGGCGGGATCGAAGCGCAGCCCGACCGGAGTGCCTCGCGGCACGTGGGCACCGTAGCGGCGCAGCGCGGAGAAGGTGTCCAGCGTGCAGTGGACCCCGTGCGCGGCGACCCGGGCGAGGTCCCGATCGGACAGCATGCCGGCGTTGAACGAGATCCGCTCGAGGGAGAACCCGCTCTCGAGCACGAGCTCCACCTCGCGTGGGGAGCACGTGTCCACGCCCGCGCCCGGAAAGTCGCGCACGGCCCGCAGGACTCCCGGGCAGCGGTTGGACTTGACCGCGTAGTAGATGCGGTAACGATCGGTGATGGCCGCCAGCGCCGCCTCCATCCGGCCGAGCTGTCGCTGGAGGGTGGCGCGGCTGTAGACATAGAGCGGCGTACCGTGCTGCCGCGCCAGCGCTTCGAGGGGCGTGCCATCGAGCAGCAGCTGCTCCTCGTGGACCGCCAGGCTCTCGTGCTGCCACCAGGGAGCGCCGCGTCCCTGCTCGGGAGTGCTCGTCTCGGGGATCGACACCAGGGTTCTCCAGGGCCCGCTACGTGTGGCGCCGCGTGAGCTTCGGGCCATCCTGCAGCGGCTTCACCGTGCTGCCTCTGGATCTAGTCCAATACGAGAATGCCGTACAGGCGCTCCCCACCTCCCGGATCGCTGTTCGCCACCGCGACCGAAGCAATAGACGCTCAGGCTCAGGAGGAGGACGAAGATGCTCTCCAGCGTGCTCAGCAGCGTCGCGCGCCGCCTCGCGTCTTGTAGGTGAGGACGGGCGCCAGCGTGGCCACCACCCGGACGAGCCCCGCCTCCACCAGATCCGTCACCACGCGGTCGATGGGCTTGTAGGCGGGAGGGGCCTCCTCGAAGAGCAGGTCGCGGTCCTCGCAGATGACGTGGCTCTTGAAGGAGGTGCGCGTGAGGGAGTCCGCGCTGAAGCGCTCGCGCATCCGCTCACGGGCGGTGGTGCGGTTCCACTTGCGGCCGGCGCCGTGCGCCAGGCTGTGCGCGCTGGCGGAACCGTTCCCCACCGGAAGGACCAGGTAGCTCAGCGAGCCGCGGCTGCCCGGAATCACCACGGGCCCCTGGTCCGAGGGCGCCGCGCCCTTGCGGTGCAGCCAGCAGCGACAGCCTTCCACGTCTTGCGAGGTGACGCTGTTGTGGCACACATCCAGGACGCGCCGGCCGCTGGCCCCGATGCCGTCCAGCATGCGCCGGGCGATGAGGGCTCGGTTGGCGCGGCCCCAGGCCACCGCGTGGTCATGCCGCTTCAGGTACGTCCGCGCGTCGTCCGAGTCCTCCGCGAGCCCCCCGGCCCCGTGCTTGTCCACGTGGCTCCTCAGCGTCGCCTCGCCCAGCCCGCGCGAGCCGGAGTGGACGAGCAGCAGCAGCCGGTCCTCCCTCAGCTCCAGCGCGGCGAAGATCTCCGCGTCGTGTACCGCCTCCACCCGCTGCACCTCCGCGAAGTGGTTACCGCCCCCCACCGTGCCCAGCGCGCCCTCGAAGCCTGACGGCTTCACCCCCTGCTCCTCGAGGAAGGCCGCCGAGTCCCCGCCCCACGGCCCGTCCAGCTCCAGCCTCGCCGCCCACCGCTCCGGCTTCGCCTTGCGCGCCGCCAGCTCCACGTCCCACAGCCCCATGCCACAGCCGATGTCGTTGCCGACCAGGAAGGGATAGAGGAAGCCCTCGGAGGCGAGCGCGGCGCCCACCGGCGCGCCCTTGCCCGGGTGGATGTCTGGCAACCCCACCGCGAGGCGCATCCCGGGAAGTCTCGCCACGGCCTCGAGCTGCCGGACGGCCTCGCCTTCGACCCAGGATTGTGAGGAGGCGATGATTCGGACGCGGGCGCTCGGGGCATTCGGGGCTGGCGAGATCATGGCCCGCTGGACGCTCGGGCCAGACCGCTCCTGACCGCCGCGGCCCGCCGCGTCACTTGTGGTACGGCTCACCCTTGAGGAGGGTGAAGGCGCGGTAGAGCTGCTCGATGAGCACCACCCGCGCCAGCCGGTGCGGCAGCGTCATCCGCGAGAGCGAGAGCGTGAGGTGCGCGGCCTGCCGCACCGTCTCGTCCAGCCCCTCGTCCCCGCCGATGACGAAGAGCAGATCCTTCGCCCCGCCCTGCGCCTTGGCGAGGTAGCGGCTGAGCTCCACCGAGTCGAGCTGCTTGCCGCGCTCGTCCAGCGCCACCAGCCAGTCCTGGGGCTTGCGGCGGCCGAGGATGGCCTCGGCCTCGGCGGCCTTCGCGTCTCCGGGCTTCAGCTTGCGACCGCTCGCCTCGGGCAGCTCCACCAGCTCGAAGCGCGTGTAGTGCGCCAGGCGCGAGGCGTACTCGCGCACCGCCGGCTCGAACAGCCCCGAGCGGTCCTTGCCGATCGAGAGGAGGCGGAGCTTCACTTCAGGAGGGCTTCTCCCGAGGGGCGTCGGCCCAGAGGCCCTCGAGATCATAGAAGGCGCGCACCTCGTTCTGGAACAGGTGCGCCACCACCTCGCCGTAGTCCAGCAGCACCCACTGGCCC
>JAFGNZ010000248.1 GCA_016926755.1 Myxococcaceae bacterium
GCGAGGTGCCCACGTAGTGGAACCCGCGCGTGGCCGGCAGCGAGTGCTCCCGGAGGTAGAACGGCCAGAACTCGGCGTAGGTACGGATGCGCTCGGACATGGAATAGTTATCGCTCATGGCCGACTGGACCCCCAAGCTGAACCTCTCGGTGGACCTCAAGCGCCTGTCGCTCACCGCGGAGGAGGGGTTCGTCCTCTCGCGCCTGGATGGCCACACCGCCGCCAGCCACCTGCCCGCCCTCACGGGCCTGCCCCCGGATCGCATCCAGGCCATCCTCACCCGGCTCGTCCAGCAGGGTGCCCTGCAGCCAGCCCCGGGCGCTCCCAGCGCTCGCCCCCTCGCCGCTCCGGCTCCCGCCGAAGGAGCCGAGGAGGGCGCCTCGGAGCTGTCCGACTCCGAGAGCTCCGAGCCGGAGGAGCCGGAGGAGCCGGAGCCCGCCGATGATGAGTCCCCGGAGGCGCTGGGCAACTACCGCCAGCTCTTCGAGACGCGGCTCCACCCGCTCACCGAGGATGAGCGCACGGCCCGGGCCCACGGCGCGGTGGATCCGGAGCTGTCCGCCTTCTGCTTCGATCCGGTGCCCGCCGTCATCAAGGCCGTGATGGAGAACCCCCGCACGGGCCTGGCGCACGCGCGGCTCATCGTCCGCCATCACCGCAACCCCGTGGGGCTGGAGGCCGTGTGCGCGCGCGCGGCCTTCGCGGCGGACACCGGGGTGCGCCGCTGGCTGGCGCGCAACCCTCAGCTGCCTGGGGGCCTCTTCCGGCGCCTGTGGAGCGGCCGGCGGCTGCTGGAGCTGCACAAGGTGTCCGTCGATCGGGACATCCCCGAGGGCACGCGGCGCACGGCGCGAGAGCTGCTGCGCCAGCGCTTCACCACCGGCCCGGCCGAGGAGAAGGCGGAGCTCATCCTCAACACGGAGGGCCGCTCGCTGGTGGCGCTCTCGGGGCTCCCGGTGGACGGCAAGACGGCGGCGCTCCTGTGCGGGCGCGCCTACCGCTCACCGCTGCTCATCCAGAACATCGCCCGGTGGAGCGCGGCGCCGCCCGCCCTCGTGGCCCACCTGCTCAAGCAGGAGGCGGTGCGGCGGCAGCCGCAGCTCCGGATGCTGCTGCAACGTCACCCCAACGCCCCCGCGGACGTGCGCCGCGGGGAGCGCTGAGGAGAGGCCCGCGCCTTACTGGCAGTCGCGCGCCTCGAAGTGGCCGAGCAGCGGGTGGCTGCCCTCGGCCGCGGCCTCCTTGCCCACCAGGCACTTGCCCTCGGGCACGGTGACGGAGGCGCCATTGCCCTGCAGCGACAGCTCACCCGACACCACCTGCAGGCCGCCGGGGAAGCCCGTCGTCGTGTTGGCCTCCACCGGGCGGAAGCTCGGCGCGCCGCCGCCGCTCAGCCGCACGCGGTAGGTCGCGTCCTCGTAGTAGGAGGGCACCTGCGCCGCCGGATCCGCCTTGAGCGGCGCCAGGAAGAACTTCGCCGCGAAGTCGAACTCGGGCAGCACGCGCACCAGCGGCAGGCCGTCCGCGCCCTGGGAGAGGTTCAGATCGAAGTGCCGGCCGGACAGTTCGTTCAGGTCCGCGGTGAAGATCTTCGCGTCGCCCACGCTCACGTAGCTCTGCGCCTCACCCAGCCCCACGTGGGCGATGACGAAGTCGTCCTGGCCCTCCTCGGCGCTGAACTCGAAGGACAGGCCGGACAGCGAGTACGTGGACTTCTGGCCGGACAGCGACGAGGTGCCGCCATACGGAGCGCTGAGCTCGGTGGTGCCCAGGTTCAGCGCGAAGCTCAGGCGCTTGGCCAGCCCCTCCATGCGCAGCGTGGACAGCGGGTTGGCCTTGGCCGAGGAGAAGGAGACGACGCCGTTCGCCTCGTCGATCTCGAAGCGGATGGGGTCGAGGATGCCGGTGCTGAAGGTGATGTCCTGCTCGCCGTTCTCCGTCAGGCGCAGCTCCACGCGGCCCAGCATCACGCGCGGCAGCTCCTGCGCGGCCTCGGGCGCCAGGAGCTTCACGGCGTCCTTGCTCTCGCCCAGGTCGACGATCACCGCCGCGGTCTTCTCGGCGAAGCTCAGCACCAGCGGCTCATCGCGGTTGGCGCCCAGCTGGAAGCCCAGATCCAGGCCGTCGTTGTCGGTGTTGGTGGCGCGGATGCGCAGCTCCAGCCTGTTCACGCCGTCCACGCAGGCGGCGGCCGGCGGCGCGTCGCCCAGGGTGCACGCGTCCTCACCGGTGATGCGGAAGATGATGGAGTCGCCCTCGGTGCCCTCGACGTTCTCCTCGGTGAAGATGCGCTCCCGCAGGTACCGCTCGAGCTGCTTCGCCTGCTCGTCCGAGGCCGCGGGATCCGCCGGCACGGGGCTGGCCGGCATCGTCCAGGAGCAGTCACCGTCCGGATCGGTGCACGTCGTCGGGCTGCCGGTGAGGGGCACCGCGCCAAAGCTCTTCTGGAGGATGGCGACGGCCGAGCCCAGGCTCTCGATGGAGGACAGCTGGTTCATCGCGCGGGCGCTGGCGCTCGCCTTGCGGATCATCTCGCCAGTCCGGCTGGCGGTGGTGTCGGAGACCTCCTTCGCGGTCGGCGCGTCGTTACAGCCCATCCCACCGACCGCGAGCATCAGCGTTCCGGCCAACCAGAACTTCGTCTTCATGCGTCTCTCCTTGGTAAACGGGGCGTGCCGGCTAGAGCAAGGGCTGCGCCAGTAAACTGACGGCGTAACCTCGCGAGATCCGGTACCCCGTTCCCGCCATGTTAAGGAGGACCCTGACATCCCTGTCAGGCGGGAGGCGCGAACGAGCGGCCTTCGAGCGCCTCGATCGCGGCGCGAACCTCCGCGGGCACGGGG
The DNA here is from genome assembly GCA_016926755.1 of Myxococcaceae bacterium. GTDB lineage: Bacteria > Myxococcota > Myxococcia > Myxococcales > Myxococcaceae > Hyalangium. The sequence continues at coordinate 2,844 of JAFGNZ010000248.1, forward strand.
ATCTTCTCGTACTCGGGGTAGCGCATGGTGACGATGACACCGCCGCCCCGGGCGTACAGCGTGCCCTTGTCCGCGTCGGCGACGGCGTACTCCATGGTGATACTGGAGTGTCCAATACGGGACACACGCGCACCCGCGATGAGGTTCGCGGGGAACACCACGGGCAGGAGGTAGTCGGCGTTCGTCGCGGCGAGGATGGGCCCCAGGCCCGAGTGCCCCGTGTTCACCAGCCCGATGCGGGTGAAGTAGGTGATGCGGGCGGACTCGAACCAGACGAAGTAGCGGGCGTTGTTGGCGTGGCCGTACGCGTCCATCTCGCTCCAGTGGAGGGGGAAGCGCACGGTGATGGGGAAGCCCTCGAGCGTGTCGGACATGGGCTCCATGGTGTTCCAGATGGCGCCATGGGGGAACCACCTTCGCGCCGGGGTCTCCGCGCGGGCCCGGGCGTGCTAAAGCTGCTGGCATGACGCGTCACCGGCTGATCCTCCCCGTGTTGGGCGCCGCGGTGCTGGGCCTCGCCGCGCTGTCCTGGGCTCGCGAGCCCGCCGCCACTCCCCGCTACCGGGTGTCCACGAAGGAAGCGCCTCGCCACCAGATCGCCAGCGGCAAGGGCTCGGCCACGCTGCTGCTCAATGCCTCCACGGGCGCCACGGCGGCGTCCATGACGCTGCTGGAGCTGGGCAAGGGCGCCACGGTGCCCGAGCACGTCCACGAGACGAGCGCGGAGCTCCTCTACATCGAGGACGGCGCCGCGGAGATGACGGTGGACGGGCAGAAGGTGAAGGTGGAGAAAGGGGACGCGGTGTACATCCCCGCGGGAGCGAAGCACTCGGCGCAGGTGGTGTCCGAGGCGCCCATGCGCGCGGTGCAGGTCTACGCCGGCCCCGGCCCCGAGCAGCGCTTCACCCAGGGCCCACGCGTGGACAAGAAGGACGGGAACTGACGGGCTGTCCTCAGTCCCAGTCGAGGGGCGCGAAGCACTCGCCGCACTGGCGCTGCGCGAGATCCATCCACTCCAGCGCCTCGCGGAGGACTTCCTCCGTGGGGCCGCCGTGGATGTTCAGCACGGCGTAGAGCTTGCCGAAGCGGTTGGCCACCGCCAGCAGCGCGGCCTCCGGGGAGGCTCCGAGCGCCTGGGCCAGCTCGCGTGAGATGCGGCCCTCCGAGTCCTGGAGCGCGCCGAGGGGGAGGGGCTCTTCAGGCTGGCCTGGAGGCACCACGGAGAAGACCTCGATCTCCTCGCTGCGCCACCTGGGCGCCCGTGCCATGAGCGCCCGGTGGAGCGCCTGACAGATGTCGCAGCCGGGGTGCATCAGCGCCACCAGCATGTCGCGCCGCTGCCAGGCATCCAGGGTGCCGCGCGGGTGCTCGCCCGGCACGGGGAGTTGGAACAGGGGGACCTCGCCTCGCTCTCTCATCCGCGCACCTTTCCACGCCAGCCTCCAAGAGGATAACACCCGGGCTCACGCGAGGCTGCGCGCGAGGCTCGGCTTCGGCTACGTCTGCCTCGTGAGCATGTTCCTGGGGTTCCCGGCCTGGTACGCAGCCGCGTGCGCCACCTGCCGGTCGCCGCGCCGCGCTGAGCTCCGCGCCCTCGACCGCTCGGGCTCCTTCGCGCCTCAGTGGAGGAGCCGGTGCACCTGCTCGAGCATCGCGGCGCTGAGCAGCCCACCGTAGGTGCCCAGCACGTAGCCCAACACCGCCAGCAGCACGCCCACCGGCGCCAGGGCCGGGTGGAAGGCCGCCGCCACCACGGAGGCCGACGCGGTGCCACCCACGTTCGCCTGCGAGCCCACCGCCGCGAAGAAGATGGGCGCCCGGAGCAGCCGCCGCGCTCCGAGGATCAGCGCCGCGTGGAGGCTCATCCACAGCATCCCCACCGCCACCAGCGCGGGCGCATCCAGCAGGCGGCGGAACTCCGCCTGCGCGCCAATGGTGGTGATCAGCAGGTAGAGGAAGACCGAGCCCATCCGACTGGCGCCCGCCCCCTCCAGCCGCCGCGCCGGGGTGAACGAGAGCAGCACGCCCGCGGTCGTCACCAGGAGCACCACCCAGGTGAAGCCCGTCACCACGCTCCCCAGGTTCGGCAGCTTCGCGGCCAGCGCCGTGCACGCCAGCGTCACTCCGAAGGCGATGGCCAGCATCCACAGCAGGTCCGCCAGGCTCGCCGGCCGCGAGCTCTCGGCCTGGAGGCGCTCCACCTCGAGCCTCACGGCATCCAGCGTCCGCCGATCCGCCCCCAGGCGCGCGTCCATCTTCTGCTCGCGTCCCGCGAAGGAGAGCAGCACCGCCGTCCAGATGTTGGAGACGCCCACGTCCACCACCACCATCATGCTCAGCGTGCTGTCGAGCGCCCCCACGCTCTGGCCAATGGCCACGAAGTTCGCGCTGCCGCCGATCCACGAGCCGCTCAGCGCCGCCAGCCCCTTCCACGCCTGCTCTCCCAGCTCCGCCGGCACCAGCCAGCCCAGCGCGAGGTACGCCAGCGGCCCGCCCAGGATGATGCCCACCGTCCCCGCCAGGAAGACCGCCACCGCGTTGCGCCCCAGGCGGGCGATCGCCGGCAGATCCACCGACAGCACCAGCAGCACCAGGCTGGCCGGCAACAGGTACTTGCTGACGAAGCGGTACAGCTCGGACTGGAGGGGGATGATCCCCAGGTTCGACAGCAGCGTGGGGACGAAGTAGACGAACACCAGCAGCGGCACCACGCGGAAGAACCGCTGGAGCACCGGGTGCCGCTCGGCGAGGAACAGCAGGCCGAGCACGCCGAGCAGCACGGCGAGCACCGACATCGGCTCCTGGATGAGCGCCGTCTTCACGCCGCGGCCCGCGGCACCACGCCGAGCCCGTTGCCCTCTCCGAGCTGGATGCGCCCCTCCACCACCGGGTGCCCAATGAACGGATCCTCGGAGAGGAGCAGGTTGCCGTCCAGGTCCAGCCAGTCCGCCAGGGGCCCCAGGTGCGCCGCCGCGGCGATCCCCACCGACGTCTCCACCATGCAGCCGATCATCACCTTGAGCCCGCAGGCGCGCGCCACGTCGATGGTGCGCAGCGCCTCGCGGATGCCTCCCGCCTTCTGCAGCTTCACGTTGATGCCATGATAGCCCTCGGCCAGGCGCGGCACGTCCGAGGCGCGAAGCAGCGCCTCGTCCGCCACCAGCGGCAGGGGCGAGCGGGCGCGCAGCCACTTCGCGCCCTCCACGTCCGCCGCGGGCAGGGGCTGCTCCACCAGCTCCACGCCCTGCGTGGCCAACCACTCGATGTGCTCGAGCGCCTCCTGCGGCCCCCACGCCTCGTTCGCGTCCACCCGCACCACCTTGGACGTGGCGGCCCGCACCGCGCCGAACACCTCGCGCACGCGCTCGGCGCCGAGCTTCACCTTGAGCACGGGGTACGGCTCCGCCTCGCGCACCTTGCGAGCCAGCGTCTCCGGCTCGTCGATGCCGATGGAGAAGGACGTGATGGGCATGCGCTGTGGGTTGAGGCCGAGCAGTCGGTACAGCGGCGCCCCGAGCGCCTTGCCCGCCAGATCATGCAGCGCGATGTCCAGCGCCGCCTTCGCCGCGCCGTTGCCGGGCAGGGCCTCCTGGAGCGCCTCGGAGAGCTCCCGGAAGCAGCGCAGGTCCCCGTCCAGCACCGGCTCCAGCCTGCTCAAGGCCTCCAGCACCGTCTCCGCGGACTCGCCGTAGCGCACGTTGGGCGCGGCCTCGCCGAAGCCGACGTGCCCTCCGGAGCGCAGCTCGACGAGGACGTTGCGCTTCGACGTACTGGTGCCTCGGGAGATGGTCCAGGCGTGGCGAAGAGGCAGCTCGATGACGCGAGCGTTCAGTTGAGGGGGCATGGGCGGCGGGGCTCTCCAGGTCGTTGGGCGCTCTAAGTCATCGGGGTTAAGTCTTTTCAGGGGGGGCCGAGGCCAGATTTCTCGGCCTGGGCGGCGACCTCCCCTGGCGGAACTTTCTCCCCGTGACTTGGCTGCGCAGCGCGACGAGTCCGGCAAGTGAACTCGCCCTGCGGTGGCTGTGTCCCCTACTCGTAGAGCCAATACTTCTGGCCGTTCCAGGACGAGCAGACGAGGTAATCGGCCCAGCCTTCATCCCGGCAGCAGTCCAGCCTCGTGCCAATGCGCTCGGAGCAGCGCTGATTTGCGTAGAGGCTACACGAGGGCAGGCCACTGCAGGTGGAGGTCGTGACGAGATCCTGGGAGACCTCGCCCAGTTGCTCGGTTTCTTCGGAGGTACCGCCACAGCCCAACAGAGCGAGACTCATGAACGCAGCCAGTACGGGGAGAGAGCGCTTCACAGAAACACCTCTAGGGTTGATAGACCCGCCACAACCGGCGGACCTCCTCACTCTATCTTGGAAATCCCGCGCCACACCTCAGGCCAGCAGCGAGGCCAAGTTGCTGAGGGGCCCCGCGCCGTGCAAGCCGCACGTGGGCCGTGCCTTGCGCATCACCGCAGGCACGGCCTGCCCCGGCCGCCGCGCGCGTCGAGCACGACCCCAGGGGAGTTACGACGTGCAGCGCCAGGCCCCACTGCGCCCCGGAGTGCAGCGCGGACTGCCTCCCTGCCATGTCGGACCCGGCTGATGTGATGCCAGCCACCTGAAACGTGGAGGGTGGCGGACATGGAACGGCTGGGACTCGTATGGCAAGTCGAGCAGGAGTTGGAGCGCGTCATTTCGTTGGGCCGGCTGCCGGAGGGTGGAGTGCTTCCCTCGGAGCACACGCTGGCGCGCCGTTACGGCGTCTCCCGAAGCACGGTACGCGAGGCCCTGCTGCGGCTCTGCACACGAGGCCTGGTAGTGCAGCACCCCGGGCGCAACAGCCGCGCGGTGGCGCTGGATGAGGCGGTGACGCTGGAGAACCTGAGCGTGGCGCTGCACGCCGAC
>JAFGNZ010000249.1 GCA_016926755.1 Myxococcaceae bacterium
CTCCGAAGGAAGAACTCCATCCTCCGGCAGCTGGCCCAACGCAATAACGCGCTCCAACTCCTGCTCGACTTGAAAGACGAGTCCCAGTCGTTCCATCTCCGCCACCCTCCTCGTTTCAGGTGGCTGCCATCACATCAGCCAGGTCCGACATGGCAGGTAGGCAGTCCGCTCTGCACTCCGGGGCGCAGGGGGATCTGGCGCTGCGCCGGGTATGCCCCCTCTTGTGCCTACCTGCCTCGGCTCAACACCCTCTCAGGGCGCTGGGAAGCATTGCCCTCGATGCGGTTTCGCTGAGCTGGGCAGGCGAGGAGCCTCGCGTTCCGTCCTTGTGATCACCTGCTCGCCGTGTCACATCCTCTTCTGATACATCTGCGACACGCGCATCGCGAGCCTCCCCCCAGGGTAGCACTACTCCGCACATGGCATCCCCCTCCTCCCCCGAGCAGGCTCACGCCGCGCCCGCCGAAGAGCCCTCGTGGCTCCTGAGGAGGCTCGACTCGCTGCTCTCGAGCGAGCTGCGCAACGCCGCTCCCACGGAGCTCGTCCGGCATCGCTTCCTCGTCGGCGCCGCCTGCTTCCTCCTGGGCTTCACCGTGCTGTACGTGCTGTCCAGCCTGATCGCTCCGGTCGTGGCGCTGCCCGGCCTCCTGGCTTGCCTGGGCTACGTCGCGACCCTGGTCGTGGCGCGCAGGGCCAGGACGTTGGTGGCCCCAGCACTGATCCTGGTGGTGACCCTGTCCATCGGGTTCGTGACCGCTATCTTCGCGACCGGGGCCCCCGGCAGCGCCGTGCACGCCGCGATCATGCTGCTGCCCATCCTGGCGGTGTACCTGCTGGGGCCGCGGCTGGGCCTGCTCATGACCGTGATCCTCGCCCTCACGCTCATGGTGGCCTACCCGCTCTACCTCACCCACCAGGGCCTCGCCGAGACGACGCCTCCCGAGCAGCTCTGGCCCTCGCACTTCTTCGCGGGCCTGGCCTTCATGGGCGCCTGGTGGCTGGGCTCGCTGAGCAGCACCGCGCGAGACGCGGCGCAGCGCTCGCTGGAGCAGACGCTGAAGGTGCTCCGCGAGAGCGAGGGCAAGCTCAGCAGCGTCATCGAGAGCACCGATGACGTCGTGCTCTCGCTGGACATCGAGGGGTGGGTGCTCACCGCCAACTCGGCCGCGCAGCGCATGTACCAGGATCGCGTCGGCGCGCCGCTCGTGCCGGGCCAGCGGCTGCTCCCCCAGCCGGGGAGGGATCTCACGGTGTGGCGCCAGCGCATGGCCCAGGCGCTGGGAGGCGAGCGCCTGCGCTTCGAGGAGGAGTACCTCTTCGGGGGGCGCCGCGTCGTGCTGGACATCAACCTCAGCCGCATCCTCGGCGAGGGCGGCCGGCCCGTGGGGGTGACCCTCTTCGGCCGCGACATCACCGCCCGCAAGGAGGCGGAGGCCCGCCTGGGCGAGATGCACCGCACCCTGGTGGATGTCTCCCGCCAGGCGGGGATGGCCGAGGTCGCCACCGGGGTGCTCCACAACGTGGGCAACACCCTCAACAGCGTCAACATCTCCGCCTCCCTCGTGACGGATCACCTGCGCAAGTCCCGGCTCAGCAGCCTGGCGAAGGCCACCCACCTGCTGCGCGAGCACGCCTCCGACTTCACCTCCTTCCTCACCCAGGATCCGCAAGGCCAGAAGCTCCCCAGCTACCTCATCGCCCTGTCGGATCAGCTGCAGGAGGAGCGCGGGGCCATGCTCCAGGAGCTGGGCGCGCTGGGCTCGAGCGTGGACCACGTCAAGTCCATTGTCAGCATGCAGCAGAAGCACGCGCGCACCGCGGGCGCGGTGGAGGAGGTGGAGGTGCCTCGGCTCATCGACGAGGCGCTGCGCCTGCACGCCGTGTCCTTCGAGCGCCACGGCATCCGCATCGAGCGGGACTACGCCGAGCTCCCTCCCATCCAGGTGGATCGCCACAAGCTGCTGCAGATCCTCATCAACCTGCTGAGCAACGCGCGCCACGCGCTGGCCGACGGCCCGAACGAGGACAAGCGCCTGCGCATCTACGTGCGGCCGGCGCCCGAGCAGGGGCGGATGCTCATCCAGGTGGAGGACAACGGCGTGGGCATCTCCCCGGAGCACCTGCCGCGGATGTTCACCCAGGGCTTCACCACCAAGAAGGAGGGCCACGGCTTCGGCCTGCACATCAGCGCGCTGGCCGCCACGGAGATGCAGGGCCGCCTCTCGTGCACCAGCGCCGGCCCGGGCCAGGGCGCTACCTTCACGCTCGAGCTCCCGGAAGTCTACGGCGCCGGGGCAGGCTCGCTGTAGCTGAAGGCGGAGGTGATGGTGGAGGTGTGGTCGGAGCTGCTCATCCAGCCAACGAGATCGCTGTAGGAGACCTCGGTGATCTGCTGGGGCCCATCCATGATGCCGCCGTCGGCGTCCACGCTGTTGGCGCCCATGAACATCGGCTCCCCGTCCACGATGCCCGTGTAGATGACCACGTGGCCGCGGTCGTTGCCGTCACCGGTCCTGAAGAAGACGGGCGCGCCCACCTCCATGTTCTCCTCCCACCAGGCGGCCTGCTCCGGGGTGAGCTTGCCGTCCTCGCCCGGGAGCATCTCCGCGGGGAAGGGGTTGTGCGCGGTCCAGGGGGTGCCCTCCCGCTGGGCCTCGTCCACCAGCTGGTAATAGAGGTACGGCGCTCCGGTGATGGTCCCGGCAGGGAAGAAGTCCTGCTGTCCGGCCGCCTGGAGGTACGACGAGACGAAGCTCGCGCAGTGCCCCATCGACTGGGTGTCGGCGTTGCTGATGAAGGCGTTGACGATGGGGTTGGTCGAGCCCTCCTGCTTCAGCTCCTTGATCTCCTGGGGCGTCATGTTGAGCAGCTCCCGGGCGAAGTCGATCGGGCTGCTGCGCTTGCCGCCGGTGAGCTCGACCGGGGGCGCCTTCGGCGCGGAGACGAAGCTGCTCTGGGGGGAGTGCCCGTACTGCGCGGGCTGCCGCGCCTGCGAGCCGTGAGCGGGCGAGGGCCGCGAGGGAGCGTTGAAGGTGACGGGCGCGGGAGCGGTGCGGGGCTTGGAGATGAGCATGGGATTCTCTCGGAGTGCTGCGGGTTGCCGCTGTCCAGTGCAAGGCGCGTGCGCTGGCCCGAGTCCGGTCCCGCCTGCTGCGCCCCAGAGGGGAGCTGCGGCCGGAGCGGCGCGTTTTCGAGGGTTATCCCGTGGTGACAGGAGTCATCGGTGGTGATGGCCGTCACCATGTACCCCTGGTGACAGCGCCCACCACCACGAGCCGCTCCCTATGTGGGCAGCTGCGCACAGAGCGCTCCTGCACGAGCATGGCGAACAGCACCTACGACCACTTGATGGTGAAGTAGCAGGCTTTGTCGCCCAGCTTGCGGCAGGGGCCGGGATCGTGGCTCACGGTGGCGGAGGGCTCGAAGCGCTGGGCCACCCCGAGGATGACGCCATGGGTATACGGGCACGGATACGGCGCATCGATGAAGCCCTTGATCTCTCTCTTGCCGGGCACGGCCCTCAGCGCATAGTGGCCAATGCCATCCGGATGCCTCACCTTCTGGGTGACGACATCGAACAAGGGCTTCCCGTCCCGGGTGGCGTGATTCAGGTAGTAGCCAAGGTCAATGAAATCGAAGGCGCCGGCGATGCCCTGCTCGAGCATGGACGGTGGGTAGAAGGCATTCTTTTGAATGGTCAGCCCAGCCCGGTACAGGGGCAGGTCTCCAAACTCCTTTCCCAGCCGCGCGAAGGCCCTCAAGAGATTGGACATGGGGTAGAGCTTCTCTTTCTCAATGACGAGGCCCCCCGCGCCGTCAGTGGTGCCGAGCTGCTCATCCAGCAAGAACTGATTGGCCAGGAGCGTGAAGGCACTGAAGCCTTCAATGAAGGTCAACACGGTGGCGCCGTAGACCTGGAACTGGTTGTACTCCTCGAACTTTCTCATTTTCTGACCGGTCCCCTCTGCCGTGTCCTCGCACTCACCGGAGGGCCTGGTGGCTCTCTCCCACCGAGGCGTCACGCAAGGGAGTGAGGACTGTGGCCGTCAAGAGTGAGGGGGCGCATGCGCCCCTGCGGCAGGGACATAGCACAGGAAGTCGTGGGCAGCGCCGGCCGCGCGGTTTGTGCGCCCCTATCTGACAGGTAGGATGAAAGGAGCATATTCAGGACTACCTGTCCTGTCCTGACCTGTCGGACAGCAGGGGGGGCGGGTTACGCGTGGACGGGCCGCGCGGCCTTGCCCTTGCGAGCCGACGCTCTCAGCCCGCGCCGCCGGGAGCTCCCTCGCACAAGCGCCGGGTCTGTCTCCCCAATCGCACGGTACATCGCGGTCCGCAGCGCGATCTCTCGGGGGTCCGCCAGGTGGGCCCCCATTCGGTTGGGGAAGTAGGCGTAGCCGATCTGCGCTTCGGGGTCGGCAAAGCCAAGGGAGCCTCCTGTTCCCGGACCTCCGAAGGCGCTCGGATGCCCGAAGGGGTTCTTCCGGCCCGGCTTCACGAACCCGAGCGAAAATGGGACCTCCACTTTCAAGCACGCATCACGGAAGCCGCGAACCGGGGGGATGGGTGGCGCCATGAGCTGGCTCAGGGTCTCCTCGCGGAGCCCGAGCTCCTTGCCGCCCGTCGCGAACACGCCATACACGTGAGCCATGGCCCGCGCCGTTCCAACGCCTCCCCCCGCTGGCACTTCGAAGTTCCGGCGATAGATGTGCTCGCTCTTCTCCGGCAGCTCCGAGCCCAACAAGCACCGACGGAAGCGTGAGCGCGGGTTCATGGCCGCGAGCAACGTCGGGAAGGGCAGCGCGAGGAAGGCGCTGGCCATGCTGAACCTTTGAGTCTTCGCCAGCCTGGAGTCCGGGATGGTTTCAGGCAGCCGGATGTAGAAGTCGAGCCCCAGGGGATCCGCCAGCTCCTCCTGGAAGAACTGCCCCAGGGTGCGGTGCTTCGGATCCACCCGGCGCAGGAGCTCGCTCTCATAAAAGCCGAGGGTGATGCCGTGGTAGGCCTGCCGCGTCCCGGGCTCCCAGGCAGGCTTCTGCCTCGCCAGGACAACCGCCAGTCGGTCGGGATCCGCGACGAGGCGGATGTCCGGACGCACCTCCAGGACAAACAACCCGGCCTGGTGCGCGAGCAGCTGCCGGACGGTGATCTTCTCCTTCCCCTGCTGGGCGAACTCCGGCCAGTAGGTGCTCACGCGCTCGTCGTAGTCGAACAAGCCTCGTGAATGGGCCAGCGCCATTGCCAGCCCGGCCATGCCCTTGGTCGTGGAGTAGACGATGACCATGGTGTCTTCTTCCCACGGTTCCCGGGTCGCCGCGTTCCGGATGCCGCCCCAGAGGTCGACGACCTTCTCCCCGCGGTAATAGACACAGCAGGCGGCGCCGAGCTCCTTTCGGCGCTCGAAGTTCTCGATGAAGGCCTCCCGCACCGCCTCGAAACCCGGCCGGGCGAAGCCCGCGATGCGAGCACGCCCGCTGCCGCTCTCCCTGGGCATGTTGCCCCCCCGCTCCAACGGCCGTCCACAAGGTGCAGGCGCATCCGCCAGCGGGCAATGTCCCCGAGGTCTCGGCGACTGACCGCTCATGGACTCCGACCCTGTCCGGCGGGTACCGGAAGCCCCGGAGGTCGGGCACCTTCAACTGGGCGAGGGTGTCCTGGGTGGCCTTCACCTTGAGCTCGACAAGTGCCCGTTTTCACATGGGCTGAGCTGGAGCTGGGCGGGTGGGGTTATCCGATCCTCAAGCCGCTGGGGCCGCAAATCCGCGCTTCCTCGCGCTCCCCGCGATCGAAAGCCCGCGTTTCTCGAGGATCGTTTCCCAGCCAGTACCCCGAGCTTGGGGAGCCTTCCCAGGATGAGCGCCGACAGCGAGGTGGGCTTCCTACGTGCCGTGGCGTGGACGTTGCGAGTTCCGCGCTGATAGGTTCCAGAGTCCGTCACAGGAGGGGCTCATGCGATGGATCCAGGTGGTGGGCGCACTTTCAGTCATGGCGCTGAGCGGCTGCCCCTCGGAATTCGGCAAGGACGGTCGCGTGAACAAGGCCGTCCGCCAGGATTCGCAGGAGCACCTCCTCTTCATCACCGGGTGTGAGCAGAGGAGGTACGAGGAGGTCTGCGGACCTGGCAAGTGGGACTCGGAAGAGTGCCTGAGGTGCAGAAGGGGAGGAGTGCAGTAGGTGCGCCGTTGGGGCTGGCGCAAACTCCTGACTCTCTGCGCAGCCGTGCTGCTGCCGCTTCCGCTCGTGCTGCTGCTGTGGGGGCTACTGAGGCCGCAGGTGCCAGCGGAGGCGCCACCCGGGGTGCGCATCAGCCCCATGCTCGACAACGAGCAGCGCATGCGGTTGATGACGTATGGCCGGAACTGCGGGCCGGGAGCGGAGTGTGAGCCGCCGCTGGGCTGCCTGTTCGAGGTCCGCTCTCTGCGGGCGTACTGCACCGACAGCCAGTGCGAGGCAGATGAGCAGTGCTCGGAAGGCCAGCTCTGCCAGAGCGTTGCCACGTGGGGAGGTGGGCCGTTGGTGCGTGTCTGCGTCCCCATTGGCCTGCGCCAGGAGGGGGAAGGCTGCGTCAAGCTGCCGGCGGACAAAGAGAACGCTTGCGCAGCCGGCTTGCTGTGCGGTGGCCAGGAGGGTTGGTGCGGCCGGCCCTGCCGTCCTGGCGGTACGAAAGGGTGTCCCGAGGGCTTCTCCTGCGCGGACACCATTCCCCAACCCGTATGCCTGCCCACCTGTGAGACTCAGGGGTGCCCTCCGGGTCAGCAGTGCATCCCGTTCAAAGAGGGCGCATCGATGTGCGCGCGGGTGTATGGACCCAACTGCCGACAGACCCCTTGCCCCGAAGGCCGCAAGTGCGACGTGCAGTTCGAGCCGCCGCACCCAGGCAAGCTATGGATGGCGTGCATCGCGCGCTGTGGCGAAGGTCATCCTCCGTGCGAAGCGGGTTGGGTCTGCGATGGCTGGGACTGCGTACAGCCCTGCGATCCGCAGGGCCCCGAGGTGTGCGGCGAGGGCTACTTCTGCCATCGGTTGGTGGAGAGCCGGCCCTATTCATGCCTGCCGGACTTCTGGCGTGATCAGGTCCACTGAGGCACCACTCAAGGCCAGTTGAACTCGCTCGCACACCTGTGCTGGGGCGCTCTTCCCCTTCACGGATTGGCTTTGTCAGTGAGGAGCCATCCACGAACGCCAACCCACCTCTGAGCCCGCACGCAAGCCTTGATGCTCGCCCTCGCCTCGGGTGTTGAGCTTTGCAAGAGCGCCACGAGGTTCCCCGAGCACCGGAGGATCAGGCTTCCTCGTCGGGCAAGAGCGTGCGGAGCAGCTCGTCGTCGGGGCCAAGAGGGCGCCAGCCAGGCGGCGGCGTGGCGAGGAACGCGTCGCCGGCCCTCCTTACGCGCTCCTCATGGGTTTCGGGGGTATAGGCGGACCACGCGCCAAGCGCCTTGGCGACCTTGAAGCGATTGGCGTCGTCCATCACGGCTGGCCAGCCATTCGGGAGACTCTCCGACAGTTCGCGCACGAGCTGTCCACGAACCAAGCGGGTGAGCTGACGATTCCGTTCTGCCTCTTCAACCAGGCCCTTGAACACCTGCACTCCGGCGACGTCGTCGCCTAGGAGCTTGTCGGCGAATGAGGCAGAGCGAAGAGGGCGCATAGGAGGCACCCCATAGGCTCCAGGCGGACGGCTCAAGAGTGC
>JAFGNZ010000250.1 GCA_016926755.1 Myxococcaceae bacterium
CCTCCCCCGCCCAGGCCGCTCCCGCCAGCACCGCCGCACCGGCGCCGTCGCCCGTGGGCAGCGAGCAGAAGACGCTGGAGTCCCAGCGCCGGGAGACAGAGCGGCAGGCCCTGCTGGATGCGTTGAAGCGCGCCGGGGACAACCGCACGCTCGCCGCGCGCCTGCTCGGCATCAGCCGCCGCACCCTCTACAACAAGCTCGAGGAGCACGGCCTGGTCTGACCCCGCGAATAGGCCTTGCCAGGTGTGGCCCAGGGAGGACACCCTTCCAGGTAGGAACCCTTCCCCGGTGAGCCATGCCCGAGCTGCGCGTCTGCGTCGACGTCGATGATCTGGAGAGAGGAATCGCGTTCTACACCCAGGCGCTGGAGCTGAAGGTCGGGCGCCGGTTCGGCACCACGGGGGCGGAGCTGCTCGGCGCCTCGGCTCCCATCGACATCCTCGCCAAGCCCGCGGGCAGCCCCGCCACCGCGAGCGCGCCCGCGGTGCGGGACTACCGGCGGCACTGGACCCCCGTCCACCTGGACTTCGTCGTCACCGACATCAGCGCCGCCGTCCAGCGCGCCCAGGCCCTGGGCGCCAAGGTGGAGCAGGACATCAAGGAGCAGGCCTGGGGACGCATCGCCCTGCTGGCCGATCCCTTCGGCCACGGCTTCTGCCTGCTGGAGTTCAAGGGCCGTGGCTACGATGAGGTGGCAGGCCCCTGACGAGCCGCCTCTGCGCTCAGGGCCTTCAGCTCGTCCTGGAAGGTGCTCACCAGCCGGTGCGGATCCGGCACCAGCCCCGCATCCACCGAGACGCCCACCGTCACCTGGCCCGCGTAGCTGAAGATGCTCACGCCGAGCGCCACCTTGCCCGACTGCGGCACCCAGAACATCAACCCCGCCACCTTCGTGCCCGCCAGGTACACCGCGTGCCGGGGCCCGGGGACGTTCGTCATGATGAGCGAGCCCTTCGCGGCCAGCACCTCCACCGCCTTCCGCTCCACCGCCGCCGGCGCCAGGCCCACCACCCCCAGCATCCCGAAGGTCAGCGCCGCCTCCGGCGAGCGCTTCAGCGCGTCCATGCGCCGCTTGAGCTCCCGGAGCCTCCGCCGCGGCTCCACCTCCTTCACCGGCAGCTCCAGGAAGACCAACCCGAAGCGGTTGCCCAGCTCGCGGGGAATGGGCGCCTCCGGCGGCCGCAGGTTCACCGGGATGAAGGCGCGCAGATCCTCCACCGGCCCGCCCCGCTCCTCCAGGTAGCGCCGCAGCGCCCCCGTGAGCGCCGCGAGCAGCACGTCATTGATCGTGCTCTCCATGGCGCGCCCCAGCGCCTTCACCTCCTCCAGCGGGAGCGGATCCGACCAGGCCGCGCGCTTCTCCGTGCCCAGCGCGCCCCGCAGCGCCGTGGGCGGATCCGAGGGCATCAGCGCCAGCCGGCTCAGCGCGGCGGCCCCCCGGGCGCCCTCTCGCACGAGATCTCCCAGCTGGATGGGCTCGGAGAGCAGCTCCGCCCCGCGCTTCCACGCCGCGCGAGTGCCCACCGCCACCGCGCGCGCCCCGCGCAGCAGCTTCCTCCACCCCGGCGCCCGCGGCTCCTCCCGCGGCTGGGGCTCGGGCGTGAAGTGCTCTTCCCGGCTCTCGTCCACGAGCGACAGCAGCACCCGCGCGAGGGCCATCCCATCCGCGAGCGTGTGATGGATGCGCGCCAGCAGCGCTCCCCCCTGGCCGAAGCCGTCCACCTCGTGGAACTGCCAGAGCGGGCGCGAGCGATCCAGCGGCGTGCTCATCCACTGGCTCACCAGCGCCTCCAGCGCGTCGCGATCCCCGGGCGGTGGGACTCTCGCGTGGCCCAGGTGTGAGTCGAGCTCGAACGCCGGGTCCTCCTCCCAGTAGGGCACCGCGAGCAGCCCCTCGGGCACCACCAGCCGCTGCCGGAAGCGGGGGAAGCGCTCCACCAGGCGCTCGCGCACCACCGCCTTCAGCCGCTCCCAGTCCGGGCGCTCGTCGAACCAGAGGACCGCGGTGATCATCATCAGGTTCGTGGGCTCCTCCATCCGGAGCCACGCGGCGTCCACGCTCGCCATCCGTTCCATGTCTCGCCTGTCATACAGCAAGACGGGAGGTGCCGCAGCGGCCGCTCGCCCCCCTCCTCCTCCTCACTCGAAGCGCCAGCGCCAGGAGGTGACATCCTCCAGCTCGGGCAGCTCCAGCTCCATGCGGATCGACTGGTGGCGGGTGAAGTCGCGGGAGTCCACCCGCAGCAGCATCAGCGGGGCGGGGTTGTGTCCGCGCTCGGGCGAGACGGTGAAGGACGTGTCGGCGTCGAAGGCCGCCCGGTAGTAGACACAGAAGCCATCCAGCCGCCCCTCGCGCTGCACCGTCCGGTTGAGGCCCAGGTGGCGCGGGAGATCGCCGAGCTTCACGGTCTCCAGATCGAAGGTGAAGGCGGGCTCCGGCTCGCACAGCAGGTGGGACACCTCGTAGGAGCGGATGAGCCGGGTGAAGTAGGAGGGGCTCATCGCCTCGCGCAGCGTCTGGAGGCAGCTGAAGTCCACGCTGGGCAGGCGCTGGCTCCAGATGAAGGGCAGGCAGGCCTCGTCCCGGAGCTGGACGGGCTCGACGAAGACCTCGAAGCGGTGGGGGAGGATGCGGCCCCCGGGTCGCAGCAGCCGCTCGCGCAGGCGCACCAGGCGCGACACCAGCCCCGTGTCGAAGAGCGCGGGCCCCATCTGCTCGTGGAGGAGCACGTCCACCTTCTTCTCGGCGGGCGTGAAGCGCCGGCTGTCCTCGCGCACGAAGTCGATGACGTCCGCCAGCCCATGCCGGCGGGCCACCCACCGCGCCGTGTCCAGGTGGCGCGAGGGCTCCACCGCGTACAGCTTGCGGGGCCCCCGGTGGGCGGCCAGGAGCGTCCTCAGCCCGGTGCCTGTCCCCACGTCCATCACCACCTGGCCGGGCCGCACGTACCGCCCGATGGCCATTCGATAGGCCTCCACCCGCTCCGGGTCCGCCAGCATCGGGTCATGCGGCGCCGGGCTCGACAGCGTCACGCTGTCCGGCAGCACATGCCGCAGCGTGTTGACGATCGGGTGGTTACGCAGCCGCGCCTGCAAGTCGAACAGCGCCTGACGAGGCATATCCAGAAGGTTGAGCATGAGACGAAGCCCCCAGGGCCCTCGGGCCCGCTCCCGGACGGGGATGTCCGGCAGCCCCCGGTATTCGGGACCCGCATGCTCTGCATCGAGGCCCGCGCTGGCCATGGGACAGAAGTCCGAGCCCACCATCCACCCGTGGACATTGCGCTCGGCCGCCTCGCCTGCTTCTCTTGAACACACCTCAGGGCGAAGCCAGGCGAGGACTGACGCCAGGGCGATCCTGTTTCGCTGCCGCGACCAGCACAGTCGCGTCTCGAGCAGGCCTCTACTCTCCTGTCTGGGGCACCGCGGAGAGGAGCGGAGCCAGTGACAACGCACTGCTCGAACTACCGGGTTTGAGACCAGCGCGCCAGGATGCCCACCAGGTCGGCCTCTGGGCAGCTTCGATCGCGATCGATATGACATCATCGACGACCCCAGGATCCATCAGTGCCGCCTGCTCGAAGAGTCGCCGAAGAAAAACCGCCAGGCCCAAGATGCGCTCTCCCGGCATCCATAGCTCCCGGAGCGCGATCCACATGCCGTTCTTGTCGTTGGTAACGAACGTCAACGACACATCGTGCGCCGCCAGGGCGATGCTGGCTCGCTCCCCGCGGCCTTTGTCCGGCAAGGCGGGGTTCAGCAACTGGGCAAGCGTGGCAGAGGCGGGAGAGCCCACAGCGATCGAGCGCACGCCGATGTTCGAGGTGTCGAGCCACCTCATGAAGGGACGCCCGCCGCGACTCCGATCAGCTTCCAGCTCGCGGCGCACCTCATCCACCAGCGCCATGGAGCAGCGCTTCGCTGCTGCTGCGAGAGCGTCCTCGTGGCCGGCCTGCCGAAAATAGGAGACGATCATCGCGTCGAGCAGGTAGGTCACAGCTCAACCTCGTCCCACGGGAGTGGTGCGAGCGGGTCGATTCCGAGGATCGTCCGCGCCTCGCCGTCCGTGAGAAACTCCCCGCGGTGAGCTCTCTCGACGTACTCCGCCACGAGCCGGCTCGGCGCGCCATCCTCGGGCAAGGTCGTCTGCGGGGGTGTGCCCGCGAAGAGGGTCCTCTCTGCTTCGAGCCACTCTCGCAGCTGCCGGTCAATGAAGCGATGATTGCAGAGATGGTTCGCTGCAATCTCGTGAGGAGTACCGAATCGACTGCGCGCCCGCGCGATGAGCTCCAGCGCGGCGCTCGGCTCGTTCACCTCCCGAGGTGTGCCAAGCAGCTGAGTGAGCCCTGCCAACGGCAGGAGCAGCTCCGCGGCGAAGGCGCGAGCCCGCTGCTCAGCCGCATGACTCCTTCGGTCGGAGGCTGAGTCGATGACGATGTGCAGGCCGCCCTGAGATGGGTCGAAGAGCACATGACAAAGATCGTGCGCGAGGTAGACACGCGTCAGCAAAGGATTCCACGCGCGCTGAATGTCACCGGCGCTGAGCACGATGGCCCCGCAGGTCTCGGCGCGAACACCGACCACCGTCACGCGACTCGACTCGAAGGGGCGCACGAGAACAGCGACGCCGAACCGCTCTTCAAGCAGGCCCCTCACGTCGCCAAGCGGCTCCGCGTCGTCACCGAGCCGTCGACGGACCTCGCGTGCGAGCCGATGTCCGTCCAACGCTGGCGCTCCCTGGCGGTCTGCGGCAGCCTCGCGCTGCGTAAAGGCGCCAGCCTGAAGTGCGAGAGCAGGCTCACCGAGAAGGGCTCGGAGGTTCGCGAGGCTGCGACCTTGTGCCAACGCATCGTCGAGCACGGCCCTGTCGCGGTCGTCGAAGTCCTGCATTGACGCGTGCCGCAGGAACACGCTGGGCACACGCCTTGGGACCTCTCGCCCATTCAGGAGTGCGGTGGGGTCCAATGAGAGCGCCTCGGCCACCGCGTCGAGCTGGGTGGTCGTGATGCCGGGCTGCCCTTGCTCAAGCGCTGTGAGAATGGGGAGCGGAACGCCACTTCGGCTGGCCAGCTCGACGAGCGAGCAGTTCTCACGCTCGCGGGCGGCTCGGACAATTTCACCGATGCGTTCGATCACGGCTGATCCCTATCACACATGCCACCATGGTTTCCCAGTTTCGCCGGTAGTCAGTCCATCTGCTCGAAAGGCGGTTACATCCCGGGCTCGAGGCGCACCTGGGCTGACGCTACGAGCCCTCGGGCTCTGGGGGGGTGGTAGCTCGGAGCCGAGCGGCGAAGGCCAGCAGCCGCTCGCGGGCCCGCTCCAGCTTGTCTCTCGGGATGGAGAACACCACGCGCACCCGCTCCGGATCTCCGCACCAGGCGCCACCGTTGAGGGCCACGTGCGTGTGCGCGTACACCACGCGCGGCAGGCTCTCCACGGTGAGGCGCTCCCCGTCCACCTCCTTGCCCAGCCAGGAGCCCACCCGAGGCGCCAGGAAGAGGCCCCCCGCCTCGATGGTCTCGGAGCGCCCATCCCCTGGCAACGCCTCGGCGATCAGCGCCCGCTTCTCCGCCAGCTCCCGCCGCATCCTCACGAGGAACTCGCGCAGGGCCCGGTGGCGCGCCGGGTAGAGCAACCGGCCCTCCGGGCTCCGCGCATAGGCGGCGTACAGCCAGGCCCCCGCGCGTGCCGTCGCCAGTGTCGGCGGCACCAGCCCGCTCTCGCGCAGCGCCGTGACGAGCCCCCGATCCCGCGTCGCCAGCCAGCCCAGGCGCAGGCCTCCCGCGGCGAACTCCTTGGAGAGCCCGCCCAGCAGCACCGTGCGCGCCCCGACTCCGGGCACCACCTGCTCCAGCGTCACCGGGCTGTGCACCGTCTCCGCCGTGGGGTTCGTCAGGTTCACCAACCCGAAGATCTCGTCCGACACCAGCAGCGCGCGCTGCTCCACCGCCCACGTCGCCAGCGCCACCAGCTCCTCGTTCGTGAGGTAGGCCCCCTCGGGGTTGGACGGCTGGGAGATGACCGCCACGTCCGGCCCTCCCGGCCCCCTCCGCGCCTGGAGCGTGGCCAGCGGCCCCAGCTCCACCTCGCACCCGGCCGCCACCCACGTGGGCGCCAGCACCCCGTAGCAGGGCGTGGCGATGAAGACGCGCGGCGCTCGCCCCAGCCTCCGGCGCAAGGCCACCCCCAGGTGATGCACCAGCGGCCACACGCCCTGGCCGAGCACCACGTCCTCCGGCGAATACCGCGCCCCGCGCGTCTCCAGCAGGAAGCCCACCACCGCCTCCGCCAGCCCATGCTGCGCGCGGACCTCGCGTGGGGCCGCCAGCGCGGCGATGAGCCCCTCGATGAGCGGCTGGGGCATGGGCCCCTCGTTCTCGCCATGGTCCAGCCGCACCAGCTCGGGATCCCCCTCCTCGAACGGCTTGGGCGCGAACGCGGGGAAGCCCGCCACGCGCTCGATGCGCTTCGAGCGTGGCAGCGGCACCGCCGGGGCCCGACGCGCCAGGGGCCGCTCCGGCTCCGCGAAGGAGATGCGGAACGTCAGCAGCTCCGCGAAGGTGCGCTCGTAGAACCACTGCGCCAGCGTGCCGATGCGCGAGTACGTCACCTCCGCCGCCACCTCCAGATCTCCGCGCAGCGGCTCCGGCACCGGCAGCAGCAGCGTCAGCTCCAGATCCGGCCACACCGCGTTCTTGATGAGGCCATAGAGCACCACCAGGTTGGGCGGCAGTGGCTCGCGCGCGAGGAACTCGAACAGCGTGAGCGGCTCCACCTCGCTGGTGATGTGGAAGAAGGCGCTCTCGTCCAGCACCACCCAGATGCCCCGCCGCCCCGCCTCCGCGACGATCTCCCGCAGCACCGCCAGGTTGGTGCGCTCGCCCGGCATCACCGAGAGGAACACCACCCTCGCCTGGAAGGCGCCCATCAGCCGGTGGATCTCCGCCAGCGTGCTGTGCGTCACCGTCACCTGCACCCCCGCCCGCTCCAGCGCCCGCGCGTACACCGGCAGCAGGTGGCGCGACACGAGCACCCCATCCCCCGGATCGCACAGCGCCAGCAGCAGCGAGTAGACCGCCTGCTCGCGCTCGGGAGCGGCGAAGATCGCCTCCTCCGGCAGCCGCAGCTCGAAGAAGCGCTCCAGGTAGCGCGCCACGAGCCGGCGGAAGGACGCGTCCCCCGCCTCGTGCGTGTACGGCATCGCCCGCGAGCGCGCCAGCCGCTCGGCCAGCGCCGCCACGAAGCCGAGCTGCTCCTGGGACACCGCCCCCAGATCCAGCTCCTCCGCGAGCTTCGAGGCGTCCAGGGCCCGCAGCGCGGCGCGCAGCTCCAGCGTCTCCCGTGGCAGGGCCAGCCGCGCCTCCCACACCGCCACCTCATGCCAGATGGGGTGGCCCGCCTGGAGCCAGCCGAGCGCCGTGGCGGCCCGCAGCGGCTCCGGGCTGTGCGCCTCCATGAAGAACTCGAACTCGCGCTGGGTGCGCTGCTCCAGCGCCACCAGCTGGCGGATGTCCGTGTCCGCCGCCTGCATCACCCGCCGCGCCACGCGTACCTGCGTGGTGAAGCCCCGCCGGGTGAACATGCGCTCGATGATCGGCCGCCCGGGCCGGCCCGCCAGGTTCAGCAACAGCCGCCCTCCGGCCGCCAGGTGCTCGGGCACCTCGTCCAGCAGCCGCGCGATCAACCCCAGCCCGAAGTGGTCCTCGTAGACGTTCTGGAGCGCGGTGTAGTTGGACAAGTCGTACAGCTCCTGCGTGTCTGCCTCCGCCGAGGCCTCGGGCAGCCCCTCCGTGCGCAGCACCTGCGGGATGCAGCCCACCAGGAAGTCCCACGTCGCCCCCTCGGGCAGGCCGCGCAGCAGATCGCTCTGGCCGAAGGACAGCCGCGCCACCATCCGCTCGCCCCCGTTGAGCCACGCGTTGCACGTGGCCACCCAGGGCGCGTGCGGGTTCAGGTCCACGCCGCACACACGCGCCAGCCGGGTGAACTTCGCCAGCGCGATGCAGATCCACCCCGAGCCCGTCCCCACCTCCACCAGCCCCTTCCCGTCGTACTCGTCCAGCGGCACCTGCAGCAGCCCCTCGAGGAAGGTGTAGGCCCACGCCTCCGGGGCGAAGATGGACGGCGGCAGCAGCAGCTCCAGCCGCTCCTGCAGCGAGCCCACCGCCGCCATCACGGTGACGAGCCGCAGCGGCGCGCCCTCGGGCCTGCCGCGCGACAGCTCCGCCAGCGCGCGCAGCTCGGTCAGCGCCGTGGCCCGCCGCGCCGGGACAGCCAGGGCCTCCGCCAGCTCCCTGAGTTGGTGGACCGCCTCTCGAGCAGACTCGGGGTAGGTGGCCATACGCGGCGGCCATGGTGGCACGCCGGGCCATGGCCGCGCGGCCCCTGGCGCGAAAGGGCGTCCTCTCGCGAACGTTTGGCGCCGCCCGCTCCGCTGATAGCTTCACCGCCCCTACCTGCCGAGGAGCGAGCCATGCCCACCCTCATCCCCGCCCCCACCCGCGTGACCGCGGCGGGCAACAAGCCGAAGCTGATCGACGAGTACGTCGGCCGAGTGAACACGAAGACCGGCGAGCTCAGCGTGGCCCACATGCGCAGCCCCGGAGGCTGGGTGGAGCCGGGGCAGACGCCCGAGTTCCGCGAGCTCACCGTGGTGCTCAAGGGCCACCTGCGCGTCGAGCACAAGGGGGGCGCGCTCGATGTGCGCGCCGGCCAGGCCGTGGTGTGCGAGCCGGGCGAGTGGGTCCGCTACAGCACGCCCGATGACGAGGGCGCCGAGTACGTCGCCATCTGCCTGCCCGCCTTCTCCATGGACACCGTCCACCGCGACGCGTAGCGAGAGCCTCGTCATGGCATGGGTGCTTCTGATCATCGCCGGCCTGCTCGAGGTGTGCTGGGCCATCGGGCTCAAGTACACCGAGGGCTTCACCCGCCCCGTCCCCAGCCTCCTCACGGGGCTGGCCATCGTCGCCAGCATGGTCCTGCTGTCGATCGCCGCGCGGAGCCTGCCCATCGGCACGGCCTACGCGGTGTGGGTGGGGATCGGGGCGCTGGGCGCGGCCGTGCTGGGCGCCCTCCTCTTCCATGAGCCCGTGACGGCGCCGCGCGTCCTCTTCCTCGCGCTGCTGCTCACGTCCATCATCGGCCTGAAGCTCACCTCGAACAGCCCCCCATGAGCTGGGGAGGGCGCTCGATCCTGGGACGAACGAATCCCGGATGCGAACACCCGTTGCCCCGGCCATGCCCGCCTCACGTCTGCCGACCGTGCAGGCACATGCGTTGCACGGATTCCCCGATCGCCAGGGGGGCACGTCCCAGCGGAGAATGCGCCCCGGGTGACGTGCCCTGCGGCCTCGAGTGGGTGTGTACATGTGGCAAGATCTTCGTTTCGGCCTCCGGGGCTGGGCGCGGCAGCCGGGGCTCACGCTGGTGGTGCTCCTCACGCTGGCGCTCGGCATCGGCGCGAACACATCCATCTTCAGTGTGATCAGCGCCGTGCTGTTGCGGCCCTTCGCCGCCCCGGAGCCGGAGCGCCTGGTGCGGATCTGGGGCGTGGACACGGCCCAGGCGCAGCAGGCCGGGGACGCGGGCCAGAAGGAGTACGGCGTCTCCCCCGTCGACTTCCGCGACTGGAGGGCGCAGAGCCGCTCGTTCGAGGCGCTGTCGGTCTTCAGCAACGGTGGATCGACCCTCACGGGGGCGGGGGACGCGGTGCAGGTGCGGAGCTCGTCGGTCTCGCCGGAGTTCTTCTCCCTGCTCGGCGCCACGCCGGTCCTCGGGCGCTTCTTCGAGATGGACGCGGAGGGCAGGCCCGAGCAGAAGGTCCTCGTCCTCAGCGAGTCCCTGTGGCGGCGGCAGTTCGGCGGGGAGCCTTCCGTGCTCGGCCGCACCGTGACGCTGGCCGGCACGCCGCACACCATCATCGGGGTGGCGCCCCTGGGGCTGGAGCCCCCCATCCTGGATCCCCGGGGAGCGCCGGAGCTGTGGCGCCCGGCCGCGCTGGATGAGCCCCCCTCCCTGCGTGGAGCGCGCTGGTACGCGGTGCTTGGCCGCCTGCGCCCGGGCGTGACGGTGGCCCAGGCCCAGGCGGAGCTGGACGCCATCACCCAGCGGCTCGAGCAGGCCTTCCCCGCCACCAACACCGGCCAGGGCGCGCGGGTGATGCCGCTCGCCGACTCGCTCGTGCAGGAGGTGCGCCCGGTGCTCCTGCTGCTGTTCGGCGCGGTGGGCTTCGTGCTGCTCATCGCCACGGCCAACGTGGCCAACCTCCTGGTCGCCCGCTCCGTCTCCCGGCAGCGGGAGCTGGCCATCCGCTCCACGCTCGGGGCGAGCCGGGCGCGGCTCCTCCGCCAGCTCCTGGTCGAGAGCCTCCTGGTGGCGCTCTCGGGCGGCGCCCTGGGGCTGCTGCTCTCCCTGTGGATGACGGAGCTGCTCGTCTCGCTCAGCGGGAGCGACATCCCCCGGCTCCAGCACGTGCACGTCGACGCGCGGGTCCTGGCCTTCACGCTCGCGGTGTCCCTGTCGACGGGCCTCCTCGTCGGCCTGCTCCCCGCGCTGCAGGGCTCGCGGACCGCGCCGCGGATCACCTCCGGGCTGCCTGGACGCGCGGTGTCCGCCGGGCCCGCGCAGCTGTGGACCCGCCAGTCCCTCGTCGCTGGCGAGGTGGCGCTCTCGCTCGTCCTCCTCGTGGGGGCGGGGCTGCTGCTCCAGAGCTTCTGGCGGCTCCAGCGGGTGGACCCTGGCTTCCAGCCGGGGCAGGTGCTCACCCTGGAGCTCTCCACTCCCAGGCCGGGGACGACGCGAGTGGAGCAGGTCCTGGCGACCTCACACACCTTGCTGGACAGGGTGCGAGCGCTCCCGGGCGTCGTCGATGCCGGCACCATCAACCTGCTGCCGCTGAGCGGCGTCGGCTCGTGCCAGTCAGTGGTCATCGAGGGGCGCCCCCAGGTGCCGGGCCTGGCGCCCTGCGCGGAGGCGCGGCGGAGCAGCCCCGGCTACTTCCAGGCCATGGGGCTCCCGCTGCTGGCCGGGCGCCTGTTCGACACGCGAGACACCGAGGAGCGGCCCCGGGTGGTGGTCATCAACAGCGCCATGGCCCGCCGCTTCTTCCCCGGCGAGGATCCGATCGGCCGGCGAATCTCCGTGAACAACCCGGCGAAGCCCGCCTGGCGGGAGATCATCGGGGTGGTGGGAGACGTGCGGCACTTCGGGCCCGCGCGGGAGCCCGCGCCGGAGCTCCATGAGTCGCAGCTCCAGGAGCCGGCGTGGAGCTACTGGCTGGTGGTGCGGGCGGACCGTGACGCGGAGCAGGTGCTGGCCGCGGTGCGCGGGGTGGTGCGGCGGATCGATCCGGAGATCCCCGTGTACAACGTGCGCACGGCGGAGGCGCTCCTGTCGGGGGCCGTGGCGCAGCCGCGGTTCCGAGCCCTCCTGCTCGGCCTGTTCGCCGCGCTGGCGGTGGTGCTGGCCGCGGTGGGCATCACCGGGGTCGTCTCCTGGTCCGTGGCCCAGCGGACGCGAGAGATCGGCATCCGGGTGGCGCTCGGCGCCCAGCCCCGGGACGTGCTGCGGCTGGTGATGGGCCAGGGCATGGCCGCGGTGATGGCGGGGGTGGCGCTGGGAGTGGCGGGGGCGCTCGCGCTCACCCGGGTGATGGACGGGCTGCTCTTCGGCCTGAGCGCGGCGGATCCACTCACCCTGCTCGGGGGCGTGGCGGCGCTGACCGCCGCCGCGCTGCTCGCCTGCTACCTGCCCACCCGCCGGGCGCTCCGGGTGGATCCGGCGGTGGCGCTGCGCCTGGAGTGAGCACGGGCCCCAGCGGAGCCCGCGCTCCCATCACTGGCAGACCTCGCTGTCGGGGAGCGGGCTGATGTGGCCTTCGCCATTGCCCGTCATCGACAGGGCGTAGATGCCGCCATCGAAGCTCCCGTTGGTGAAGTCCAGGTGGGCGTAGGGAGCCAGCACCGTGCCCCAGAAGCTGAAGCCCTGGGCGGTGATGTTGGTGGCATCCACGAAGTTGTGGAGGACGCCGCGCTCGGTGATGCCGCCGGTGAACGAGTACCCGAAGCCCGCCAGCGTGCCCGGCGTGCCGTGGATGTTGATCACCACCAGGGAGTTGGCCGGCGCGTCGATGGCGAGCAGCTTGGCGCCGGTGAAGATGCTGGCGTTCACGTGGACGACGTTGAGGTTCGGGTTGGTGCCGGTGATGGTGATGCCCCCCCACGTCTCGCGAGTGGCCGTGCCGTTGGCCGTCAGGCCGTTGAGCTGCGTGGACATGCTGCGCAGCTCGGCGAACCGGGCAGCGAAGTCCACGGGCGTGCCCTGGGCCATGGTGCCCCGGTGCTGGATCACCGACGAGCCGGCGCTGTAGGTGCCCCCGTACCGGGCATCCCCCCAGATGCCGCCGCGAGCGAGGGACAGGTTGCCGCCCGCCACCAGCGTCCGGGAGATGTCGTTGTCCGGCAGCCCCGCGCCCACCGCGAAGTCCGTCATGGTGAGGTTGCCACCGACGGCCACCTTGCCCTGCACGTCGCGGCCGCCGCTGTAGTCCCCCAGCAGGAACAGGTTGTAGTCACTCAGCCGGATCCGGATGCCCTGCACCGTGACCGGGCGGACGGCGGTGGCCGCGTTGCCCGCGCCATCCGCCACGCTGTAGGTGACGGTGTACTGGCCAGGGACCGACGTGTTGACGGTGCTGGTGACGAGGATGTTCGGGGTCAGGTCCCCGGCACAGAGATCCGAGGCCGTGGCACCCGGGTCCACGTAGGGCGTGCCGCCGCACTGGATGATGGTGGGCCCGGGGTTCATCTGGATCTCCGGTGGCAGGGTGTCACGGACCGTCACCCCGCGGCTGGCGATGGCGCGGTAACCGGAGGGATCCATCACCGAGTAGGTGCGGGTGTAGCTGCCTGGCACGGCCGTGTCGACAGTGCCGGTGGCGACGATGGCGGCGGTCAGATCGCCGACGCAGAGGTCGGCGGCGGTGACGCCCGGATCGGTGTAGGGCGTGCCGCACTCGACGAGCTGCTGGAACGGCCCCCGGATGGTGAGGGTGGGGGCCAGCGTATCGACGACGCTGATCGCCCGGGTGACGGGCGGCGCGCTGTGGCCCGCCGGGTCCATCACGTTGTACGTCAGCGTGTAGCTGCCCGGCGTCCGGTTGTCCCACGTGCCGGTCCGCTGGATGAGGTGGGTGACATCACCGAAGCACGCGTCCATGGCGGTGGCCCCCGGATCGGTGTACGCCGTGCCGCACTCCAGGCCCACGATGGCCTGGCCATTGAGCGCCAGCACGGGGGGCGCGCCATCCGCCACCGTCACCGTGCGGGTGACGGGGGAGTCGGTGCGGTTCCCTGACGGGTCGGTCACGCTATAGGAGATGGTGAAGGAGCCGGGCCGGCTCGGGTCGCCCGTGCGCGTGGCCACGATCGCGCTCGACACGTCCTTGGCGCACACGTCCATCGCGGTAGCGCCCGGATCCACGTAGGTGGAGCCGCACTCGTACTGCTGCTCCAGCGGGCCCAGGACGGTGAGGGCAGGAGGCAGCGTGTCGGTGACATTGATCGTGCGGGTGGCGGGCGGCGCGCTGTTGCCCGTCGGATCCCTCACGGTGTAGGTCAGCGTGTAGCGGCCCGGATTGTCCGAGTCCACGATGCCGGTCTGCGAGATGGCGCTCGTCAGCTCTCCCGCGCACTGGTCGCTGGCCGTCACGCCCGGCTCGGTGTACGGCGAGCCACACTCCAGCTGCTGGGGGGTCTCGCCCTTGAGCGACAGCACCGGAGGCAGCGTGTCGCTCACCACCACCGTGCGGTCGCTGGGCGAGGTCCCCACGTTGCCCGAGGGATCCGTCGCGCTGTAGCCGATGGTGTAGGCGCCCGGCAGGCGGGAATTCACCGTGGCGCCGGGCACCGCTGGCAGCAGGCCGGCGCAGGCATCCACGGCCGTGGCCCCCGGCTCCGCGTAGGTGCCATCGCCACACTCCACCTCCATGCTGGGCGAGCCATTGATCGTCACCACCGGCTTGCGCGTGTCGGACACCGTGACGACGCGGCTCACCTCGGTGGCGGCGTTGTTGGAGGGATCCTTCACGTTGTAGGTGATGGGGTAGCTGCCCGGGAGCTGGTGGTTCACCGCGCCGTTCTTCACGATGGCGGCCGTGAGGTTGCCCACGCACTGGTCGCTGGCGCTGGCGCCCGGATCAACGAAGGCCGTGCCGCACTCCAGGCCCTGGTTGGCCAGACCGTTGAGCGTGAGGGTCGGCGTCAGCGTGTCCCGCACGGTCACCGCCCGCGTCACCGCGTCCGGGCTGTTCCCGGCCGAGTCCGTCACGTCGTAGCTCAGCGTGTACGGGCCAGGCGTGCCCATGGCCACGGCGCCGGTCTTCACGATCTGGTTCGTCAGGTCACCCTCACAGAGATCGCTCGCAGTCGCGCCCGAATCGGCGTAGGTGCCGCCCGCAGTGCACTCCACCGCCTCTATCGCCGGCCCGTTGAGGGCGATCGTCGGAACCACCCCGTCCGTCACCGTCACCGTGCCCGTGCACGAGTCGCTCTTGCCCTGCGAGTCCACGCACGTCAGCGTCACCGCCGTCGTGCCGATGGCGTAGGGCCCGGCCGGGCTCTGCGTGCAGCCCACGAGATCATCGTCCGGATCGCTGGATCCATTATTGATGCTGGCCTCCGCGCCGCAGGTCTGCACCGCGGCCACCGTCACATCCATGCAGATGGCGTCCGGCGGGCTGGCCAGCTGGGGGATCTTGCAGAACGAGGAGCACGTGCCGATGCTGCCGCTGGTGTCCTGCGTACGGCCGTTGAGGCTGCCGTTGTCGCACTCCTCGCCCAAGGCCACGTCCACGGAGCCGTCGCCGCACCAGTTCAGCTGGCAGGAGTACGAGCAGGTCTCCAGCGGATCCTGCCCCGGCAAAGCGGCCCGACCGTTGAGCCCATCGCCCAGATCGCACGACTCCCCCTCCGTCGGCCCGTCGATGCCACACCCGGCCCCCCACGCCATGGCGCCTCGCGCGAGGATGTAGGGGGTGCCCACGAAGATCTCTCCCGGGTGGGTGATGTAGTCCGTGTAGGGCTGCTGGCCGGGGAGCGGCGCTCCGCTGGAGTTCATCCCGAGCGCCGCGATCGCCAGAGTGTTGCTCGGGTAGCGGGTGAACACCGTGCGCGCGGCGCACCCATTGCCGGGGAGGACCCCGTCCCACAGGAACTGCGTGAGCGTCTCGTCAGGGCCCATGGCGAACACGTGGCCCTTGTCGGCGCACGCCACGCCCGCCACCTCGAAGTCGCCGAACGGCGCCAGCAGCGGCACCGGCGTGCCGGGCAGAGCGTCCTTGTAGGCGCAGCCCAGGGCCACATACATCCCGGTCCTCGTCTGCTTCCTGAGCGCGAACGCCACCGCGCTCTCCACCAGCTCCGGGGTGCTGTTGGTGGTGGGATCCGCGCCGACGATGACGATGTTGCCGTCGATGATCGCGCCCCAGATCTGGCTGTTGTCGGCCGCCGCCTGGAACGCGCTCGTCCCGCCCTGACAGGCCGCGTCGCCGATGAGGATGGCGCGGTACTCCATGAACTGCTCGGCCGTCATGGCGCTCCACTGCGCCGGAGTCACCACCGCCACCGGGTAGCCCAGCAGGAACGCGGCCTGGGCCTCGCGGCTGCTCGTCCCGCCACTGACGCTGCTGCTGAGGATCAGCACCTTGTTGGTGCTACGCGCCTCCTGCTCCTTCGTCCGAACCGTCGCCGGCGTCGGCGCTCGCACGGGTTCGCCAGACTCCTCATGACAGGAGACGGCAGTCAGAGCAGCTGCCAACAGCAGTGCTCGCCATAGGGCCTTCGGTGCCATCTGACTACCCCCTCGGTGTCCAGACAACGGCGAGCGTGTCCAGCAATCACCTTTATGCCGGAATCCCCGCCAAGCGCTACCGGACAGGAGTTCTTTTTTAGTGAGAGTGTGAGAAAATTGTTGCTCTCACGGTGAAAGTTGGCAAGCGAAATTAAAGCGGTATTTGTGGGCTAACTGCGTACCCTGGCTTTCTTGTATTATTTGTTTTGTTCAGTAGCGCCCATCCGGCTGGTGATCTGATCGACGGGAGCGTCCGCCCTGCCTGGCTTGACATGCAGGGAGCCCGGCTGCTCTCACCCAGGACATGCTCTCGCTTCTCCTGGCCGCATCGCTCGCCGCGGCCCCAGCCCCTCGCGCCGTCGCCTCTGCGGATACCGTCGTCCACATCCCCCGGCTCGATAAGCTCTCCGGCCTGCAGGCCTTCATGTCTCGGGCCGGCACGCACGCCGCCCTGATGCGCCCCTCCAGCTGGAGCGCCGAGTTCCACCCGTTCCTCACGCTGGATCCCATGCGCCCGGAGACGCTCACCGCCGTGGGCATTGATCCGGCGGGCCCCGCCACCCTCTCCTTCCCGCGCCGCGGCAAGGTGTCCTGCGCGCGGCTGGCGGACCCCCAGGCCTTCCAGGCGAAGGCGGCCGAGGCCCTGGCCATCGGCGGCGCTGTGAAGACCGCCACCACCAGGGGTGTGATGACGGCGAGCGCCCCCCGCAGCACCGGGCGCGCCGGCTACGTGATCAAGGGGAAGGACGCGTGCTCCTTCGCGACCTTGTATGATGACGATGATCTTCTGAAAGAGGTGGTGAAGCTGGTGGGCAAGGCCCCTGCTCCGGACGCGCGGCTCGGCAAGCTGCCCGGCGTCGTCTTCGTCCTCCAGGGCCCCCTGGTGGTGGGCCTGGACGGCACCGCGGACGGGCTGCAGGCGGAGGGCACCACCACCCGGCTGCCCCTGCCGCCCTTCCAGTCCTCGAGCGCCAGCCCCTATGGAGCCCTCGAGCTGGACGGCCTCCTCTTCAGCCGCGCCCAGGTGGCGCCCGCGGGCCTGTCACAGGCGGTGGGCTCGGTGCGCTGGAGCCTCCAGCAGCTGTGCGCCGCGTGCCCGCCCGAGCAGGTGCAGGCGGTGGCGGACGCGGTGACGCAGCAGCTCACCGGCCACCTCCTGGTGCTCGTGGACAGCGTGCAGGTGAAGTCCTCGCTGCGCACGCCCCACGGGCGCTTCTTCGCCCCGCGCCAGGCCGTGGCCGCGGAGGTGAAGGACGCGGCGAAGGTGAAGGCGGCGCTCGCCCCGCTGGCGAAGTTCCCGGACGCCCAGGCCCTGGAGGACGGGTACACGCTCCCCCTCAAGGGCGGCACCGTCTTCGTGCGGCAGAAGGGCCGCCAGCTCGTGCTCGGCAATGACGAGGCCGTGGTGCGGAGCCTGCTGGACGCCCTCTCGGATCAGGGCGCGAAGCGGCCTCACGCCGTGGACTTCACCGCGGACCCCAGGAAGGTGGCGCGCGGCCTCAACCAGGTGTCGCTGCTGGACATCATGTCCAACCAGCAGCTCGCCGGCCTCTTCGCCATGAGCGCGGAGCTGGGCCCTCTGCTCTCCCACAGCGAGCGCATCACCGGGTGGCTCGACAGCACCCCCGGCGGTGGGCACCGCTTCTCCCTCACCTGGAGCCTGCCAGCCTCCGCCGGGACGGCCTCCCCCTGATCCTTCTCAGCCCCTGAGAAAGATGGTGGGATCTACACCCACCCAATCCCACTTCCACTTATTTAATCGTACGAAGCAACACCTTTCCCGCCACGCCGATAATGCAGGTATCTCTCGCCAATTTCCCTACACATTTCGGAGACGCCCGTGAACATCCGTCGCCCTGATTCCCAGACCCCCGCTGCTCCCACCACCACGCGTAGCCCCCAGACGCAGCCCACGGCCACCGCCACCCCGGCGGCGCAGCCGGCCGCCACCGCCCGTAACGTGGCGACGGAGCAGTCCGGCTTCACCGAGGCCCGCCGCGCTCCCACTGATCTGACGGGCGCCTCGGCCCGCGAGACGGCGCTGCCCGGGCCCGTGTCGCCTGACAGCAGCGAGGGCCAGGTCGCCTTCAAGACCGCGGTGGAGTTCATCAACAAGCAGGTCGGGACCGCCGAGTCGATCAAGGCCGCCCCTGCCTTCGACGCGGCCCAGTCCTTCCGCCCGAAGACGATCGAGCGTGACGAGCTGGGCATGACGCACGTGCGCATGGAGCGCATGCACGAGGGCGTCAAGGTGTTCGGCGAGCAGGTCATCGGCCACATGGACCGTGACGGCAAGATGGACAGCCTCACCGGCGACGTGTCGGTCATCCCCGAGGGCCTGGGCACCGAGTCGACCCGGCTCTCCGCCAAGGACGCGCTGGCCATCGCGCAGAAGGACTTCGCGGGCAAGACGGACCGCCAGCCCACCCTGGAGCGCGTCATCTACAAGGACGAGCAGGGCCAGTACCGCACCGGCTACCACGTGGAGCTGACCAACACCTCCAGCAAGGAGGAGCGCCCGCGCCGGATGAACTACCTGGTGGACGCCGAGACCGGGAGCCTGGCTTCCAAGTGGAACCAGATGGGCGGCATCGAGCTGAACGCGCGCGCGAACACCGAGCCCAAGGTGGTGACGGGCTCGGCCACGCCGAACGCGGAGATCAAGGACCTGGCCACCACCACGTCGAAGATCACCCTCGCCGAGGACGTGACGATCGACACGCTGAAGCTGGACCTGGACCTGGACCACACGTGGCGGGGAGACCTGACGGTCACGCTGACCAGCCCCTCGGGCAAGTCGGCGGTGATCAGCAACCGCGAGGGCGGCAGCGCGGATGACCTGAAGGGCTCGTTCGATCTGTCCCAGTTCGCCGGCGAGAAGACGGCGGGCGAGTGGACGCTCACCGTGGAGGACAAGGCCCGGCGCGACACGGGCACGCTGAACAGCTGGAGCCTGACGGCCACCGCCAAGGCGGAGCAGCCTCCTCCTCCCCCCCCGGCGGGCGAGGTGGACGACTCCTCCATCTACAGCGGCAAGGTGGACCTGGACACCAAGCAGAACGCGGACGGCACCCACAGCCTCGAGGACGACAGCCGCGGCAAGGGCGTGGTGACGCTGGACGCGCAGAACAAGCAGCGGCCCAGCGGCCCGGTGGCCTTCAACGACGCCAACAACGTCTGGGGCGAGGCCGGCGACGACCCGCGCACCAAGGCCGCGGTGGACGCGCACTACGGCGCCCAGATGACGTACGACTTCTACAAGAACGTCCTCGGCCGTGACTCGCTGGACGGCAAGGGTGAGAAGCTCGTCTCCAACGTCCACATCGGCAACAACTACGTGAACGCCTTCTGGGACGGCAAGCAGATGAACTACGGCGATGGCAACGGGCGCGACGCGGGCCCGCTCACCACGCTGGACATCGCCGGCCACGAGATCACCCACGGCCTCACCGAGCGCACCGCGGGCCTGATCTACCGCGGCGAGTCCGGCGGCCTGAACGAGGCCTTCAGCGACATCATGGGCACCGGCGTGGAGTGGTACGCCAGCACGAAGAACCAGTCGGTGAAGTTCGACTGGGCGGTGGGCGAGGACGCCTGGACGCCGACCAACGGCGACCCGAACGACGCCCTGCGCTACATGAACGACCCGACGAAGGACGAGTACTCGGTCGACCACTACAGCAACTACCCGAAGCAGACCGAGGTCCACGGCTCCAGCGGCATCGCCAACAACGCGTTCTACCTGCTGGCCAACGGCGGGACGAACCGGACCTCCCAGCAGACGGTGGACGGCGGCATCGGCATGGACAAGAGCCTGAAGGTGTACTACCGCGCCCTGGCCCACTACATGACGCCGAACACCACCTTCTCGCAGGCGCGTGACGCCACCATCAAGGCGGCCACGGACCTGTTCGGCGCTGACTCGGCCGAGGTGGCGAAGGTGAAGCAGAGCTGGAGCGCGGTGGGCGTGGAGAGCAAGTAGTCAGCGCTCGAGCTGGCGTCAGGCGGGACGCTCCTGACGCCAGCGCGGCCACCCGCCTCCGCGGTCCTCCTCGGAGGACAGGTGGAGCATCACCGCCGCGTTGAAGTCATTGGCATCCACCGTCCCCACCAGCCGCCCTTCCTCCAGCACCAGGAGGAGGGGCGGTTGTGCTTCCACCATCCGCTGCATGGCCGACCACGCGTCCTGCCCTGGGGCCACCTCCACCGCCGGCCGCACGAGCTCGCGGACGGCGCGGCGGGGCCGCTCCTGCTCCGGCACCTGCATCACCTCCCCCAGCACCACCCACCCCACCGGCCGATCCTGCTCGGTGGCCGGCAGCGCCAGCCGGCGGGCGCGGCGCAGCTCCCTCAGGGCCTCCTCCAGCGGCGTGTCCACCTCCACGCCGTGGAACCGGGGGCTCATCACCTCCTCCACCCGGAGCTTCTCGAGCACGGCGCGGATCAGCACCTGCCGGGCCTCGCCCTGAGCGCCGGTGAACACCAGGAAGGCGATGAAGGCGAGGAAGAAGTTGAGGGTGGCCAGCGCCACCAGGAGGAACAGGAGCGCGAACGCCCTGCCCACCCCGGCGGCCACGCGCGTGGCGCGCACCATCCCCATCCGCCCCGCGAGCACCCCGCGCAGGATGCGGCCGCCATCCATGGGGAAGGCCGGCACCAGGTTGAAGAAGCCGAGGACGAGGTTGAGGGCTCCCAGGTAGGTGAGGACGAACCGCGGGCTGAAGAAGCCCGACTCGGGCACCAGCCACGCGGCGCCGAAGCACAGGCCGCCCAGGGCCATGCTCGTCAGCGGGCCGACGAGCGCCATGAGGGCCTCGTCCCGGGAGCGCTGGGGCAGCTCGCTCACCTCCGAGATGCCGCCCACGATCATCAGCGTGATGCCCCGCACCTTGCCCCCGTGGCGCAGCGCATAGAAGACGTGGGCCAGTTCGTGGATGAGCACCGAGGCAAACAAGCCCACCGCCACGCCGAGCCCCCAGAGGATGGAGGTGCCGCCGATCAGCTCCGCGGGCTGCTCCGCCGTCTGCGCCGCCCGCTGGATCACGCTGCCGAACATCAGGGCGAGCAGCGGCAGCACGAGGAGGAGCGAGTAGTGGATTCGGATGGGGATGCCGCGGAAAGAGCCCACCTGGAACGCCCCTCGCCTGCTTTGCATCACCGCCTCCTTGGAACTCCCTCCTCCGACAAACCTCTGTCCCTCTCGCGTGGGAAGCACGTGGCAGCCCAGAGCCTCCCTGGCCGCCTGGGCTCCTCTCGGAGGGAGGGGCCACCGCTGCTACCCTGCCGCCCATGACGGACCTCCTGAGCCCTGAGTCACTGCCCACCCTCGCCGGGCCCGGCGGTCGTGCTCGTCCGCGAGCGGACATGACCCACATCCGCTCTCGATGACTTTCTGTCATTTGCTCCGCACTGCCTGAGCGGAGGCACCCGCCGCGGCCCGGAACGCGCCCTACCATCCCCCGTACAGGGAGCCAGGGAGGGCGGGGAGGCAGGGGCATGAGAAATCCATGGAGCCTGGCACGCGCGGCCTACCAGGTGGTGCGCACCATCCGGGATCCCGAGCGGCTGCAGGACATCGTGGACCTGGCGCGGATCCTCGCTCCGCCCGAGGCGATGCGCCGGCTCGCGGATGGGCTCTGGCGCAACCCCTCCGCGGCGGCGGCCCTGCGCGAGCGCCCTCGCCTGGGGCGGGTGGATGTGAACGCGCTGCGCACCCTCCCCCGGGGCACGCTCGGCCGGGCCTTCGCCGAGCACGTGGTGGCCAACGGCCTGGAGCTGGGCGCGCTCCCCCGGCTCCCCGCCAGCACCGACACGGAGTATGTGCGCGCCCACCTGCTGGAGGTGCATGACATCTGGCATGTGCTCACCGGCTTCAGCACCCGGGTGGAGGGGGAGCTGGGGCTGCAGGCCTTCAGCCTGGCGCAGGTGGGCAGCCCCTTCGCCGCGGCCATCCTCACGGGTGGACTGGTCAACACCCTGCTCTACGCCTTCCCCGAGCGGGACGTGCGCATGCGCGCCATCGTCCGCGGCTGGCTGCTCGGGAAGCGGGCCCGGCTCCTCTTCGGAGGGGCCTGGGCGCGGATGTGGGAGAGCCCCCTGGAGGAGGTGCGCACGGCCTTCGGGCTGGACCTGGAGGGAGTCGAGGCGTTGCTGCCCCCCGTTGCCCAATCGTGCTAGAGGGGCGCCCCATGGACGGAACCTCGGAGAAGGACCCTCTTCGCGCGCGGCTGGAGCAGATGGAGAAGCAGGCCGAGCTGGGCGGCGGCGCGGATCGCATCGCCAAGCAGCACGAGTCCGGCAAGCTCACCGCCCGCGAGCGCATCGAGCTGCTGTTGGATCCAGGCTCCTTCTGCGAGCTGGACAAGTTCGTCACCCACCGCTCGAGCGACTTCGGCATGGGGGACAAGAAGATCCTGGGCGACGGCGTCGTCACCGGCTACGGCACGGTGGAGGGGCGCCAGGTGTTCGTCTTCGCGCAGGACTTCACCGTGTTCGGCGGCTCGCTGTCGGGCGCGTACGCGCAGAAGATCTGCAAGATCATGGACATGGCCACCCGGGTGGGCGCGCCCGTGATCGGCCTGAACGACTCGGGCGGCGCGCGCATCCAGGAGGGCGTGGAGAGCCTGGCGGGCTACGCGGACATCTTCCTGCGCAACACGCTGGCCTCGGGCGTGGTGCCGCAGCTCTCCCTCATCATGGGCCCGTGCGCGGGCGGCGCGGTGTACTCGCCGGCCATCACGGACTTCATCCTCATGGTGAAGGACACCTCCTACATGTTCATCACCGGCCCGGACGTCATCAAGACGGTGACGCACGAGGAGGTGACGAAGGAGGCGCTGGGCGGGGCGCTGACGCACAACCAGAAGTCGGGCGTGGCGCACTTCGCCGCGGAGAACGAGCAGGCCGCCATCCTGATGACGCGCGAGCTGCTCTCGTTCCTGCCCTCCAACAACCAGGAGGATCCGCCCGTCCAGCCGTGCGACGACGATCCGTTCCGGGCCGAGGAGAGCCTGAAGACGATCGTCCCCAGCAACCCCAACAAGCCCTACGACATCAAGGACATCATCCGGGCGGTGGTGGACCACAAGCACTTCCTCGAGGTGGCGGAGCACTTCGCGAAGAACATCGTCGTGGGCTTCGCGCGGATGAACGGGCGGCCGGTGGGCATCGTCGCCAACCAGCCGGCGGTGCTGGCCGGGTGCCTGGACATCGACGCGAGCGTGAAGGCGGCGCGCTTCGTGCGCTTCTGTGACTGCTTCAACATCCCGCTCGTCACCTTCGTGGACGTGCCGGGCTTCCTGCCGGGGACGGACCAGGAGTGGGGCGGCATCATCACGCACGGGGCGAAGCTGCTGTACGCGTTCGCGGAGGCCACGGTGCCCAAGGTGACGGTCATCACGCGCAAGGCCTACGGCGGGGCGTATGACGTGATGGCGTCCAAGCACATCCGCGCGGACATCAACTACGCCTACCCCACGGCGGAGATCGCGGTGATGGGGCCGGAGGGGGCGGTGAACATCATCTTCCGCAACGAGCTGGGCAAGGCGCAGGACGCCGCGTCGGAGCGCGCACGGCTGGTGAACGAGTACCGGGACAAGTTCGCCAACCCGTTCAAGGCGGCCGAGCTGGGCTACATCGACGAGGTGATCCGCCCCGAGCAGACGCGGGCCCGGGTCATCCGCGCGCTGGAGATGCTCAAGGACAAGCGGCAGGAGAACCTGCCCCGCAAGCACGGCAACATCCCCTTGTAGGGACGGCCGGGCGCCTCGGAGGGCAGGCGGGCGCGCGGGATGGGGAAATTCTGAGGCTCCCGTTGAGCTTTGGAAGGTGCTCACCTTTAAGGAGATTCGCTTGTCCCAGCCGCGCCTCATCCTGTTCCTGTCCGACGTCGAAGGAAACCTCACCGCGCTCCGGCAGACGCTGCGACGGGTCTGCGAGGAGATCAGCCAGCCCACGCCGGACGTGAAGTGGACCCAGAGCCACAGCGCGCTGGCGGATGCCGGCTGGCACGTGGCCGAGGTGACGATGCCCACCGGCCGCAAGGCCCGCGAGGGGATGCTGGAGGAGCACCTGGAGAAGCTGGCGCAGGCGCTGGCGCAGGACTTCCGGGATCGCGCGGTGGGGCTGTACGCGGACAAGGTCAACAGCTACGCGCGGGTGTGCATGGGCGGCCCGGGGCGCCCGTCGAAGATGCTGGAGGGCGAGTTCCTGGACGTGCTGCGCCAGGCGGCGAAGTGGCTGGAGGTGGAGACGACGGTGCTCGCCCGCCTGCTGGGCAACAACCCCGCGCGCAACCTGCTGGCGGCGGCGGTGGACTTCGGGGAGGAGGGCAAGGCGGCCGCCGGGCAGGCCCCGCAGCCTCCCCCGGAGCCGGACGAGGAGGATCGCTTCGTCGAGGCGAAGCTGAGCGAGGCGCGCGCGCTGATGGCGCAGTACCTCGGCTCCACGCGCAAGTAGGCCACCCTCGACTGCCACGGGGACTCCGAGAGGGCTTGTCTCCGTGGCATCTGCTGGTGAAGCCTTGGGCGCGTGCTGCTCCTCTTCCTCTATATCGGGCTGATCTACGCGGTCGCGCTGGTGGCAGCGCTGCTGGCGACGGGCCCGGCGTGGAAGCGGGGCGCGGCGGTGCTCCTGGTGGGGGCAACGTTCTCCGTGGCCTTCCTCGGGCCCGCGGAGTACCCGACCTGGCGCGCCTTCGTGGCGCTGGGCAGCCTGTGGTTCACGGCCCGCGTCGTGGAGCTCTTCCGCCAGCCTGGGAGCCTGCCCCCGGCACGCCGGGCGTGGCACGCCGTGGGCCTGGTGGACACCCTCCGCGTGCGCCGCATGGCCCCGACGCTGGATCTCTCGGCGGTGACGCGCCTGCTGGTGTGCGCGCCGCTCGCAGTCGCTGGCTGGGCCGGGGTGCACTACGGCAGCCAGCTCCTCTCGGGGGCTCCGCGGCTCCTGGTGCGCTGGGGCTCCGGAGCCCTGTTCGTGTACATAGCCGTCGAGCTGGTCGTCTCCGCGGCCATCCTCTTCTATGGCCTGCTGGGCGTCGATCCGCGGCCGCTCCACGACGATCCGATCCGCTCTCGAACCCTCATGGAGTTCTGGGGACGCCGCTGGAACCGGGTAGTCCAGCGCTTCCTCAAGCAGACCTGCTTCGCGCCCATGGCCCGCCGCGGCCACCCGGAGCTGGGGGTGGTGCTGGCCTTCCTGCTGAGCGCCTTCATCCACTTCGCGTTCATGCTGCCAGCGGTGGGGCTCTTCTGGGCTGTGATGATGGGCGCGTTCTTCCTGCTCCAGCTCCCCCTGCTGTGGGCGGAGCGGGCCCTGGGCGTCGCGCGGTGGCGGTCCCCGCTCGCCCGGGCGTGGACGCTCACCCTGCTGCTGGTGAGCTCCCCCCTCTTCGTGGAGCCGGTGCTGCGGATCGTCGACACCTGGACCACCCCGCGGGGGTAGCCGCGGGCGCAAGCCTCAGAGGGCGTTGACCGGGACAGGCAGGTACAAAAGAGGTGCATACCCGGAGCAGCGCCAGGCCCCACCGCGCCCCGGAGTGCAGAGGGCACTGCCTACCTGTCATGTCGGACCCGGCTGATGTGTTGGCCGCCACCTGAAACGAGGAGGGTGGCGGACATGGAACGGCTGGGACTCGTCTTTCAAGTCGAGCAGGAGTTGGAGCGCGTTATTGCGTTGGGCCAGCTGCCGGAGGATGGAGTTCTTCCTTCGGAG